>CAZVZZ010000108.1:0-8571 GCA_964631505.1 uncultured Cytophagia bacterium | reverse complement strand
CAAAAAGACGCTGCCAGATCCAGCCAGGGTGCGCAGCGCAAGGAATCTCTGGCAAAGTAATTTTAAAAGTTCGGCAGCGCTGGCGCCACCGCTACGGCGGCGGAACCGGTGCGAATGCCAATGCGGCAACTATTTCGATACGATTCGGGAGTTTTACCCTCGGTTATTTTTCGACGCGACCGTTTTATTCTCAGGCTTCCGAAAGCAAACGAGCGAATAGTTGTCCCGCTTTTTTATTTCACCCGGAGATTGTTTGACGAGGTAGTTTATGCAAGGGTTTTCCAGCGTTTATCAGTTGCAGGAAACCGTTGATCGCGCGACTTATCCGCCTTCAGAGAAGGTGTGGTACGAGTGCGGACCAACGACCAAATTTTTCGGTCAAGGCGCGCTCTATCAAGGCCTCAAACGCGCGGTAGATCTGGCGGTTTCCCTGGCGGCGTTGCCGCTCATTCTGCCGGTCTTGCTGCTTTGCTGTCTGGCGATTCGTCTCGATTCGCCCGGGCCGATTTTCTTTTTTCAATGGCGGACCGGACGGGGCGGCAAAAGGTTCAAAATGTTCAAGCTCCGCACCATGGTGCAGAACGCGGAGGAGCTGAAAGAAAAATACATGCACTTGAACCTGCTCACCTATCCGGATTTCAAAATCGCCAACGACCCGCGCATCACGCGCGTCGGCCGCTTTCTGCGCAAAACCAGTTTGGACGAATTGCCGCAAATTTTAAACGTGCTCACCGGCGACATGGCGTTGGTCGGCCCGCGTCCGACTTCATTTAAAGCCTCCACCTATAATTTATGGCACACCGCGCGCTTGCAATTGAAACCGGGGCTGACCGGTTTGTGGCAGGTGTGCGGACGCAATGAACTGGATTTCGACGAGCGCGTCCGGCTGGATATTTCCTATCTCCGGAATCAATGCGCTTGGCTGGATTTTCAAATTATGCTGCGCACCATTGGCGTCGTTTTTACCGGACGCGGAGCAAACTAAGATGCCGATTTTTTCCATCGCGGGGTTGGCGTTCTGGACTGGCGTGGCGATGATTGTTTACTCTTACGCGGGATTCATTCTGCTCACCCTCATTGTCGCCCGTTTGCGAAATCGCCGCGTGCAGCAAAAACCGATCACGCCCAAAGTGAGCCTGATCATCCCGGTGTGGAATGAAGAACGCGCCATTGCCGAACGCCTCGACAATGCGCTGGCGCTCGATTATCCGGCCGAGCAGCTTGAAATCGTTGTGGCTTCGGACGGGTCGGATGACAGAACCCATGCCATCGTCTCCAGTTATGGCAAATACGGCGTGCGCCTGCTGCCGTTTCCGCGGCGCGGGAAGATTTATGCAATTAAAGATGCGGTCAACCTGGTCAGCGGCGAGATTCTGGTTTTTTCCGACGCCAATTCGATGTACAAAAGCGATGCGTTGCGCATGCTGGTGCGCAATTTTGCGGATCCGGAAGTCGGCGGCGTTTGCGGCAACCAGGTTTATTTAAAAGCGCAAAAAGCCGACGCCACCAGCGAAGGCGAAGGCGCCTATTGGTCGTTTGATAAATGGCTCAAAACGCTCGAAAGCGCTACCGGCAGCATCGTTTCCGCGCACGGCGCGATTTACGCGATTCGCCGCAGCCTCTATGAGCCGCCGGCCAGCGCCGCCGTGACCGACGATTTTGCGATCTCCACCGCGGTGATTGCGCAAGGCTATCGCCTCGTCTTCGAAAGTGAGGCGATTGCGTATGAAGAACCGACGGCCTCGGCGGCGCAGGAATTTGGCCGCAAAGTGCGGATCATGACGCGCGGCTTGCGTGGCGTGATCTTGCGCCGGCGCTTGCTCAATCCGTTCCGCTACGGTTTTTATGCGGTGGTTTTGTTTTCGCACAAAGTGTTGCGCCGGCTGGTGCCGGTTTTTCTGTTGCTTATCTTCGGCGCCAGTTGGTGGTTGAGCGGCGCGCATCCATTTTATTTGGCCGCCGCCGTGGCGCAAACGCTGTTTTATCTGTTGGCCGGCGCCGGTTACTTGTTGCGCCGCCATCGTCTCGGCCGGCTGAAATTTTTGTATATTCCATTTTTCTATTGTCTCGCCAATGCCGCGGCCTTGATTGCCGTCACGCGAATCTTGCGCGGCCAGCGGATAGAATTTTGGCAGCCGCAGCGTCACGGCGCGGTGACGCAGCCGGTGAATCAAGAAGCCTGAGTTGAAAAGCATTTTAAATTGAAAATTTCTAATTTAAAATTTTCACGACTGTCAACTTCACAAAAGAGTTACCTCAATAATCTAAATGTCAAAAACTAACGGCGCCTTGACTCCGGCGCACTCTCACGTTGATTACGATATTCATGGGTTGGTCGGCGTTCGCCTGTTAAATCCGGCAACGGGCGACGAGGAAGCGGTTTCACGGCAGCTTGGCCCGTTGAAGAAAAAGCTGGGCCGCGAGCCGGATATTATCGTTCGTTTCGTCGAGCATATTCCCGTCACCGGGCTGCGGCATTTGACGCTCAATGAAAATGGCTTCACCGACGACAGCTTTTTTATTCTGCGCAGCAGCAAAAAAGCGGCGCGGGTAAAAATCGCCTTCGAGCAAGTCGGCAGCCGGCAATGCGAAATCGTTTGCGAAACCGGCGTGCGTTCCGTGCCGTTGCTGTTGGCGCTGGTGAATTTGACCATGTTGCGCAAAGATTGTGTGGCCTTGCACGCCTCCGGTTTTGTTTACCAAGACACCGGCATCGTGGTCACCGGCTGGGCGAAAGGCGGCAAAACCGAAACGCTGCTGTCGTTTGCCGCGCACGGCGGCCGCTACGTCGGCGATGAATGGATTTTGCTCAGCGGCGACGGTCAAAAAATGTACGGCATTCCGGAAGTGATTCGGCTGTGGGACTGGCACATCGAGAATCTGCCGCATGTGCGTCGCGAGATTAAGCGCGAAAATCTCCTGATGTTCAAAGCGATTCACGGTTTGGACAGTTTCCAGCAAAATTTGAACGGCCCGCTCGGCAAAATGCTGCCCATCAAGCTTTTGCGTGAAGGCATGCCGCGCATCAAGCGCCAGCTCAACGTCCGCGTCGAGCCGGAGATCGTGTTCGGCGACCGCTTCGGCCCGTTTTCCGCGCGGCCGGATAAAGTGTTTTTTGCCTTGAGCCACGCGGATGCCGGCACCACGGTCGAGCCGATGTCGCCGGCGGCCATTGCCCAACACATGATCTCCTCGATTCGCTTCGAGCAAATTCCGTTCATGCAACACTACCTCGCGTTCAAATTTGCCTTTCCCGAGCGCGCCAATGCGTTTCTCGACAACGTGCATGAAATGCAATATGAAATTCTGCGCCGTGCTCTCGCCGGCAAAGAAGCGTACATGGTGCGCCATCCGTATCCGGTCTCGTTTCAGGATTTGTATGAGAAGATGAAACCATATTGCGAGCGTTTCGTCGGGACGCCTTCAGGCGTTCACGTTTGATTGGAAGTGAAATTTTGCGATGACCAGACGAACACATTTGCCGTGACACTTTGCAGTGGGTTTCCAGATGGAAAGCCTGCCCCGGAAGGGGCTACTACAAACGCGTTACGCCAAACTTTTTTACTGCATTACAAAAAAAATACTCGTACATTAAACAAGATATGCAAGCACTCATTTTAGCTGGCGGCCTGGGCACGCGGCTGCGCGCCGTGGTGAATGACAAACCGAAACCGATGGCCGAGGTGGCCGGCAAACCGTTCATCGAATACCAAATCAAACTGCTGCAACGCGACGGCGTCCAGCACGTGATTTTCTGCGTCGGGTATCTTTACGAGCAAATTCTAAATCATTTCGGCGACGGCAAAGCCTGGGGCATGAAATTCGAATATTCCATCGAAGAAGACTTATTGGGCACTGCCGGCGCCTTGAAACTGGCGCAAAAATTCATTCGCGGGCCGTTTCTGGTTTTGAACGGCGATACGTATCTCGATATCGATTTGCGCGAGCTGCGCAAATTTCATCAGCAGCGCACGGAACGCCGCGGCGGCCTCGGCACGATGGCGTTGACCGAAATTCAGGACGCCAAAGAATACGGCGCGGTGACGATCGGCGCCGCCGATGAAATCATCAATTTCAATGAAAAATTTGCCAGCGCGGCGCCGGCGCAATTGATCAACGCCGGCATTTACATGCTCGAGCCGACGGTGCTGGATTTTATTGCGCCTGCCAAAAAAGTTTCGCTGGAGCGCGAGACGTTTCCAGCGTTGTTAAATCAAGGTCATCGGCTGTTCGGGTACGCGACCGACGGTTATTTCGTCGACATCGGCACGCCGGCCGGTTATCAGGGCTTCCAACAATATATCTCAGGGAAGGGATAGACCATGATTATTCGCAGCAAAGCGCCGTTGCGCATCAGTTTTTCCGGCGGCGGCACGGAAGTTTCGCCGTACAAAGACGAATACGGCGGCGTGGTGTTGAGCGCCACGATTGAAAAATACGCTTACGGCTCTTTGCGCCCGCGCGAAGATCGCCAGATCACCGTGACCTCGCTCGACTACGACATCGTCGCGAAATACAACCTGGATGAAGAAATGACTTATGACGGCGAGCTGGATTTGGTGAAGGCCGTCATTAAAAACAAAGCACTGAACAAAGGCTTTGACCGCGGGTTTGATTTTTTCCTGCACAGTGATGCGCCGCCCGGCTCGGGCCTCGGCTCGTCATCCACGATGGTGGTGGCGTTGATTGGACTGCTCAAACATTTGCAGCGCCTGCCGCTGACCAATTATGAAATTGCGAATCTCGCTTATCACATCGAGCGCGAGGATTTGGGCATTAAAGGCGGCATGCAGGATCAATATGCGGCGGCGTTTGGCGGGTTTAACTTTATGGAATTTGGCCGTGGCCCCGGTTTGTCCAATGTCGTGGTGAATCCTCTCCGGATCGATGGCGACGTGCTCAATGAGTTGGAGTACCGTTTGTTGTTGTGCTACACCGGCCGCACGCGGCTGTCGGCCAACATTATTTCCACGCAAGTCGAAGCCTACACGAAAAAAGAAGCCGAGGTGTTGAACGCGATGGACGAGCTGAAAAACATCACCATCGAGATGAAAAACGCCCTGCTGCAAAAACGTTTGGATGATTTCGGCCGTCTCCTGCATGATGCGTGGGACAACAAAAAGAAGATGGCTAAGCAGATCACGAACACGACCATTGACACACTCTACGAGGCGGCGCGACAGCACGGCGCAATCGGCGGAAAAATTCTTGGCGCCGGCGGCGGCGGCTATTTGCTGCTGTATTGTGAGTTCAATAAAAAGCACTTGGTCGCAAAAGAATTGGAAAAATTAGGCGGGCAGGTGGTGGAGTTTACTTTCGACCACTACGGTTTGCAAACCTGGGAAGTGCGCGTCTAACGGATGTCCAAAATTTTTATGTTGGCGCCCCCGGGCACTTATTGGCCGCCGTTGTTGGATTAACAAAACACCTTGAGTTTTCATGGCCCAGCGTTGTGTTTTTTTGGATCGTGACGGCACGATCAACGAAGAAGTCAATTACCTCAGCCGTCCGGAGCAATTGCATTTAATCCCGGGCGCGGCGGCGGCGATCAAATTACTCAACCAGAGCGGCTACAAAGTTGTCGTGGTGACCAATCAAGCCGGCGTCGCGCGCGGTTATTTTACGGAACAGACCGTGCGCGAAGTCCACGAGGCGTTGGAGAAAATGTTGGGTGAGCAGGGCGCGGCCGTCGATGCGATTTATTATTGTCCGCATCATCCGGCGGCCGGCGCTGGCGTCTATCGTCAGGATTGCAACTGCCGCAAACCCAATCCCGGCATGTTGGAAAGAGCCGCGCGGGAGCTGGATATCGATCTGACCGCCTCGTTCGTGATTGGCGATAAAATCTCCGATCTCGAAGCCGGCCTGGCGGTGGGTTGCCGAAATATTCTGGTGCACACCGGCTACGGCCTGGAATCCAGAAATGAATTTTCCGGCGCCGCCTGGAAACCGGAGTACGTCGCGGATGATTTGCTGGAAGCGGCGCGTTGGATTTTGAAACAGAGCTGATCCGGTTGCCGATAATAACCATTTCATTGCGCGTCAGTCGCGACAGTTAAATCTATGACGGTACGCCACACTCGCGATGACGCTTGCAAGCTGATTTTAAAAGTGTAAATCTCATCCACTTGGTCAGGGTGACCGATGCGGCGAGCTGTTTTAAAAATCGCCATTCCCGCGGCGTTACTCGTAGTCGCGGGGCTGGCAATCGCAAAAGAAATTTATAAAATACCTAACCCGCTTGTGGTTTTTGCCGGCGCGCTGTTTGGCGTTTGCACGGTCATTTGGGCCCTCTGGCAACGCCGCAGTCAGGCTGCCGTTTGGTTTCAATTGTCGGTCTGGCTGCTGAGTTGGGCGATATTGACCACGGCGCTGTTGGACGCCGTTTATTATTTCGATAAAGGCGGGTGGATGTGGTTTAAGCTGTCCGGGTACAACGTCACCGTGGCGGAAAACTTGCAAAGCGAGGTGCAGGTGCCGCCGGCGGCTTTTGTGGCGCGTTATCCGTTTATCAAGCGCGAGGCCACCGATTCAACGCGGCTGTTGATTGACCGCGGTGAGCATGACATCGATGCAACGATCATCGTGCCGCCGGGGCTGCACTTGACCATCGCGCCGGGCGCGGTTTTGCGTCTGGGCGTTGGCGCTTCGTTGATCTCTTATAGTTCAATCATCGCGCGCGGCACGCCGGAACAGCCGATTATTTTCACGGCGCAGAACAAATGGCGGAAATGGGGCGTTATTGGCGTGGTGCGCGCCGGCCAAGCGATCTTCGAGCACGCACGCTTCGAGCACGGCCGGCAGGCGCTGGTCAATGGCATTGATTTTCCCGGCGCGCTGTCATTGGTTGAAACCGAAGCGGAAGTGACGCATTGTTATTTTAAAAATTTATTTGGCAAAGACGGCGCGCAGGTTCACAACGGCCGGGCTTTTTTTCGCAACAACACCTTTCAAGATTGTTTTAAAGACGGCGTCGATTTTGACGGCGGCACGGGCGAGATCAGCGGCAATCGCTTCGAGTATTGCGGCGATGAAGGCATTGATCTCGCCACCGACAGCCAGGTGCAGGTTTTCGGCAACGTCATTATCGGTTCGAAAGATAGTCCCAAGGGAGATACAGCAAAAATAAGCGAGACCACGGTGAACGTTGTTAATTGAGGATTGATTGTCATGTTACGTATGTCTTTTATCAGGATGGCGGCGGTGTTGTTGTTGGCCGGCGGTTTAGCGGCGCAAACTGCAACTGTGATCACCGTCAAACCGCGCATCATCACCTCTTCCGTAATTACCGACGCCGATGATGCGGCGATCTGGATGCATCCCACCGACCCTGCAAAGAGCCTGGTCATTGGCACCGATAAAGGCTCGTCTCCCGATGGCGGACTTTATACCTGGAACCTCGATGGCACGCAAAAACAGCGCTTGGCGATGAGCCGACCGAACAACGTCGACGTGCGCTACGGTTTTAAGCTGGGCAACAAAATGGTTGATCTGGCCGCGGTGACGTTACGCGATCAGGAGGAAGTGCGCATTTTCGAGATTGATCCGGGCACGCGCAAATTAACGGACGTCACCACGCTGGACAGCACGAACATTCTCAATAAAATGTTCAAGTCGCCGTACGGCCTGACGATGTACAAACGTCCGGACGACGGGCTGATGTTCATCATTGTCAGCAGCCGGCATGCCGACTACAAAGACAAGCTGCGGCAAATCCGTTTGGAAGATGACGGCAGCGGACGCGTCAAAGGCGTCTTCGTGCGCGAGTTTGGCGACTTCCGCAACATTGTGGAGGGCATGGTGGCCGATGATGAATTGGGCTACCTCTACGCTTCCGAGGAAAAAGTCGGCGTTCACAAATTCTACGCCAGCGCGCTGAGGGGCAATGCGCGGCTGACATTTTTCGGCATGGAAGATAGCCTGGCCAACGGCAACAACGAAGGCGTGGCGTTGTATAAATGCGTGGACGGCACCGGTTATATTCTGGTGTCCCATCCGGAAACCCACAGCATCAAAGTTTATCGCCGCGAAGGCGAGAAAAATGCGCCACACCAACACTTGTTGTTGACGAGAATTCAAGACGATAGTTTGCGCGCCGGGGACGGCCTCGAAGTGAGCAGCCGCGTTTTTGCGGCAAATTTTCCGCACGGCCTGCTCGTCTGGCACAACCAGGTGGCGCGCAATTTTCGGCTTTACGGCTGGGAGGACATTGCCAGAAGAAGCTTGACGGATTGTTCGCAGCCCACCGCCGTCGGTTCGCGTACGCCGGGCGTTCCCGAAAGTGAGGCCCTGGTGACCTTGCAGCAAAATTCGCCGAATCCCTTTTCGTTGCGCGAGGCGCTGAACGGCGCCAACACGGAGATTCGCTTTGCCTTGAAAAAGGCAGCGCCCGTGCAAGTGACGATTTATAATTTGCTCGGCGAAGAAGTGCGGCGCCTGCTGAATGCTGCGTTCGCGCCGGGCGCGCATTCGCTGCGCTGGGACGCAAAGAATGAAAAAGGCGCGCCGGTGAGCGCGGGAATTTATTTCTATCAATTGCGCGCGGAGAACTTCACGGCGACGCGGCGCATG
>CAZVZZ010000107.1:0-8583 GCA_964631505.1 uncultured Cytophagia bacterium | reverse complement strand
AAAAATTGGGCATGACCCGCATCTTTGACGAAAAAGGCAATGATGTGCAGGTCAGTGTCATTCAAACCGGCCCATGTTACGTCACCGAGATTCGCACCAAAGACAAGCACGGTTATGATTCGTTGCAGCTTGGGTTCGAGGAGAAGCGGGACAAAAGCGTGAACAAGCCGGAGCGCGGCCATTTTGCCAAATCTGGCGTCAAGCCGATGCGGGTGTTGCGTGAATTTCGCACGTATGACGTGAGCCAGTTCAAACTCGGCGACGCCATCAAGGCCGACGTGTTTCAGGTTGGCGACAAAGTCCGCGTTATCGGCGTCTCGAAAGGCAAAGGCTTTCAAGGTGCGATGAAGCGCCATCATTTTGGCGGTGGGTCGGTGACTCACGGCCAGAGCGATCGCATGCGCGCGCCCGGGTCAATCGGCGGCAGTTCCTATCCCTCGCGTGTGTTTAAGGGCACCCGCATGGCCGGCCATATGGGCGCTGAGCGCGTGACGGTGCGCAATATTAAAGTCGTGCGCGTCGATGCTGAAAACAACATCGTGATGGTGCGCGGCGCTATTCCCGGCGCGAAAAATGGAACGGTTGTCATTCAAAAGTAAGTTTGTAGTCCCCGTCCCTTGTGGGCGGCTATTGAAAATAAACTCTTATTTGGAAGAGCGCCCTACGAAGGGGCGAGACTACTTTTAATATGCAAGCAGACGTTTACAGCAAAACCGGACAAAAGACGGGTCGCACTGTCGAGTTGCCCGATGAAATTTTCGGCATCAAGCCGAACGAGCATGTGGTGTATTTGGCGGTGAAAGCCTATCAGGCCAATCAGCGCCAGGGCACGCACATGACGAAGACCCGCAAGCTGGTGCGCGGCGGCGGCAAGAAGCCGTGGAAGCAAAAAGGCCGCGGCGTGGCACGCGCGGGAACGATCCGCTCGCCGCTATGGGTTGGCGGCGGTCGCGTGTTTGGCCCGGTGCCGCATGATTACGATCAGAAGGTCAATAAAAAGGTGAGCCGCTTGGCCCGCAAGTCCGTGCTTTCGAGCAAATTGAAGGACGGGCAAATCACCGTGATTGAGGATTTCACGATTGATAGCGGCAAGACCAAAGATATGACGGCGATTTTGAAAAGCTTTACCGCCGACAAAGTGAAGTCGCTCGTGTTGATGCCGAAGCAGGACGAAATGACGCTGCAAGCCGGTCGCAACCTCGCCAAGCTGCACGTCCAGGTCGCGCCGAACGCCTCGGTGTACGAATTGATGGATTGCAAAAAATTGTTCATTCAAGAAAGCGCGGTTCCGGCGATCGCAGGAGTGTTGGCATGATGATTCCTCTCGAAAAGGTTCTGCTCAAGCCGGTGTTGACCGAAAAGATTCAGAAATTTTCCGACCAAGAAGAGCGGCCCCGCAAATACGGTTTTGTGGTGAGTCTGGAAGCCGGCAAAGGCGAGATCAAAAAAGCCGTTGAAAAAAAATTCGGCGTCACTGTGGAAGCCGTGCGTGTGATCAACGTCAAGGGCAAAACCAAGCGCATGAGCACGCGCCGTGGCATGACCACCGGCCGCCGCAGCGACATGAAAAAAGCCATCGTTACGCTGAAAAAAGATCAGAAGATTGATTTTTTTGCGAGCCGATAAAGCGTTTACCGGTTGATCAGTTTGCCCGTTAGCCAGTTGATTGGCCAATGGGAAAACGGGCAAACCGGCAAACCGACTAACTGTCAAACATTTTTTAGCATGGGTATAAAAACCTTTCGTCCAACCACGCCGAGCCTGCGCTTTACCGCGCTGCCGACGTTTGAGGAAATTACCAAGTCAACGCCGGAGCGCGCGTTGCTGGAGCCGAAGCACAGCAGCGGCGGCCGCAACAATCACGGCCGTGTCACTACGCGGTTTCGCGGCGGAGGCCACAAGCGCCATTACCGCCGGGTTGATTTTAAGCGCGACAAACACAACATCCCCGCGAAAGTGGCGGCGATTGAGTACGACCCGAACCGCACGGCGCGCATTGCGTTGTTACATTATGCCGACGGCGAGAAGCGTTATATTCTCGCGCCGGATGGCTTGAAAGTCGGCGATGCGCTGATGTCCGGCGAGAACGCTGAATTTCGCGTGGGTAACGCGTTGCCGTTGAAGAACATGCCGGTGGGTACTTCGGTACACAACGTCGAGATGCGTTTGGGCCACGGCGGACAGATTGGACGCAGCGCCGGTGCGCTGATTCAGTTGATGGGCCGCGAAGGCGATTATGCGCAATTGCGTTTGCCCTCGGGCGAAATGCGCCGCGTGCGCTCCGAATGCTACGCCACAGTCGGACAGGTCGGCAATCTCGAGCATGAAAACGTGTCGTTCGGCAAAGCCGGTCGCACCCGCTGGATGGGCTTTCGCCCGCATGTGCGCGGCGTGGCGATGAACCCCGTCGATCACCCGATGGGCGGCGGCGAAGGCAAAAGCTCCGGCGGTCGCCACCCCACTTCGCCGTGGGGCCAGAAAGCCAAAGGTTTGAAGACGCGCAAGAAAAGCAAACCGTCGAGCCAATATATTGTGGCGCGGCGAACGAAATAAAGTGCAGTTGAAATTTTTGAGAGTCAATTTAACAGGAAGCGTCAATGCCACGTAGCATTAAAAAAGGCCCGTATATCGACGCCAATCTGCAGAAACGCATCGAGCAGATGAATAACCGCAATGAGAAGCGCGTCGTCAAAACATGGGCGCGGCGGTCAATGGTGATTCCGGATTTTGTCGGCCACACGCTGGCGGTTCATAACGGCAATAAATTTATTCCGGTCTATGTCAGCGAAAATATGGTCGGCCATAAGCTTGGTGAGTTTGCTCCGACGCGAATTTTCCGCGGCCACGCCGGCAAAGCGACCGCAGAAAAATCGACGATAAGGGCGACAGCAGCAGCCCCAGCCGCGGCGCCAGCCGCTGCCGCGGCGCCGGCGAAAAAATAAGCCGGCCCGTTAGCGGAGCAGCCGTAGATTTTCGTTTTGCTGTCTGGTGAAAATAAACTATTCGCATTGAAGGAACATAAAAAATGGAAGCAAGAGCGGTGGCGCGGTTTGTTCGCATGTCTCCGCGCAAAGTGCGCCGAGTGATCGACCTGGTGCGCGGCAAAGACGTCGATGCCGCGATCAATGCGTTGCATTTTCTGCGTAAGCGCGCCGCATTGCCGATTGAGAAAACCTTGCGCTCGGCAGTGGCGAATATTATCAACAATAATCGCGACAAGAAAAAAGTCAATGAAGCGAATCTTTTTGTCAAAACCGCATTTGTCGACGGCGGCTTTTCGATGAAACGCTTCCGTGCCGGCTCGATGGGCCGCGCCTCGCGTATTCGCAAACGCACCTGTCATATTACCATGGTCGTTTCCGAATTCGAGTCATCTGAAAACGTTAGTAACGCTTAGGAGGTTGTTGCTTGGGCCAGAAAACACATCCGGTCGGCTTTCGTTTAGGCGTGGTGCGCGACTGGGAATCCAATTGGTTCGGCGGGCGCCGTTTTGGCAGCAAACTGAAAGACGATATCCACTTGCGCCGGTATATTCGCAGCCGCCTGCAAAAGGCGAGCATTTCGATGATCCAGATCGAGCGCGATCCTTCCGATAAACGCATGACGGTAACGATTCACACGGCGCGTCCGGGCATCGTGATCGGCCGCAAAGGTGCGGAAGTGGATAAATTGAAAGAAGAGTTGAAGCGCGTCACCGGCAAGGAAATTCAGCTCAACATTAGCGAAATCAAAAAGCCGGAGTTGGACGCCTTTCTCGTGGCCGAAAGCGTGGCCGGCCAGTTGGAATCGAAAATTTCGTTTCGGCGCGCGATGAAAAAGGCGATTATGAGCACGATGCGGATGGGCGCCGAAGGTGTGCGTATCATTTGCTCGGGCCGTCTCGGCGGCGCGGAAATGGCGCGGCGCGAGGGCTACAAAGAAGGCCGCATTCCTTTGCATACGCTGCGTGCGGATATTGACTTCGCCCGCGTGATCGCTAAAACCACCTATGGCACCATCGGCGTGAAAGTGTGGATTTGCAAGGGCGAAATTTTAGGCGATGGCCGTCCGGTTGCAGAATGAGTTTGGGCGCGTTAGCGCCAATGCCCACTTACGTTTTAAATATTTAAATATTTAAAACGTAAAATACGTAAATGCGTTGGTCAAATAATCGATTAAAAGGATTCTCTTAATATGTTAATGCCAAAACGCGTTAAGTTCCGCAAACAGCAGCGCGGCCGCATGAAAGGCAAGGCCCAGCGCGGCTCCCACATCGCGTTTGGAGAGTATGGCCTGAAAGCGCTGGAACCGGCTTGGGTCACGGCGCGGCAAATCGAAGCGGCACGCGTTGCGCTGACGCGCGCGATCAAGCGCGGCGGCCGCGTGTGGATCCGAATTTTTCCGGATAAGCCGTTCACGGAAAAACCCGCGGAAACCCGCATGGGAAAAGGCAAAGGCAATCCCGAATATTGGGTGGCGGTGATCAAACCCGGGCGCATCATGTTTGAATTGGGCGGTGTGGACGTGGAAACGGCGCGGGATGCTTTTCGGCTCGCGGCGCACAAACTGCCAATTCGCACGCGCTTTGTGAGCGTCACGGATTTTGGAGAATAAAAACGCTGGAATGACATTATGAAAATGCACGAGCTAAGAGAGCTTCCAGTGGTCGAACTGGAGCGCCGCATGAAAGATTTGTTGGAAGAGCACCAAAACTTCCGATTCCAACATGCAACGCGGCAATTGGACAACCCGTTGCGTTTGCGGTATGTGCGCCGTGATATGGCGCGCATCCAGACGCTGCTGAAGGAATATGCCAGCGGCAAACGGCAAGCGCGGCAAGCGACGACGTTATAATTGTTATTCGACGCAGCAAGAGAAAATTGCAACTAAAATAAAGAAACGTTTATGAGCGAAGTGGCAACGGCTCCACAAGAAAGTTCAGCGGTCAGTCGCGCGCAGCGCAAGACGAAAATTGGCAAGGTCATCAGCAATAAGATGCAGAAAAGCGTGGTGATCAGCGTCGAACGCCAAATCAAACATCCGTTGTACGGCAAATACGTGAAGAAGACTTCCACGTTCATGGCGCACGACGAGAACAACGATGCCAAAGAAGGCGATACCGTTTTGATTATGGAAACGCGTCCTTTGAGCGCGAGAAAACGCTGGCGGTTGGTAGAAATTATCGAACGGGCGAAATAGTAGCGAAGCCGGACTTGGACAGCGGGTTTTGAAAAGAGCAAGCCCCGACCTGCGCCAGTCTGGCCTCACTGGCCTTTGCTGCGGTGCAGCGTGAGGCACGATTTTATAGATGAGAGAAGGAAACGACCATGATTCAAGAATATACTCGACTCACGGTGGCGGACAATACGGGCGCGAAAAAGGCGATGTGTGTTCGCGTTTTGGGCAGCAGCCGCCGCCGCTACGGCACGGTTGGCGATATCGTCGTTGTCGTCGTTAAAGCGGCATTGGCCGGCGGCGGCACGAAAAAAGGTGAGGTCAGTCACGCGGTCATCGTACGCACCACGCGCCCGATTCGCCGCCCGGACGGCTCGTACATTCGCTTCGATGACAATGCCGCGGTGTTGATCGACAACAATAAAGAGCCGAAAGGCACGCGTATTTTCGGCCCCGTCGCGCGCGAGCTGCGTGATAAACAATACATGAAAATCATTTCGCTGGCGCCGGAAGTGCTGTAAAGCAGCCCGGTGTGACCGCAGAGCGGAAATTTTAAAAGCAGGCTGGCAGCCTGGCCTACGGATCAAAAGAAATTATGTATATTCGCAAAGACGATCAAGTTTTAGTTCTCTCCGGCGATAGCAGCGGCAAAAAAGGCCGGGTGCTGAAAATCTATCCGGAAAAACAGCGCGTGATTGTGGAAGGCGTGAACATGATCAAACGCCACATGCGTCCGACCCAGCGCAATCCGCAGGGCGGCATCGTTGAGAAGGAAGGCGCCATTCACGCGTCGAATGTCATGCTGGTGTGCCCGAAATGCAGCACGCCGACGCGGGTTAATTTTCAAGTTCGTTCCGGAGAAGGCAAAGCTTCGCGCAATCGCGCCCGCATGTGCAAAAACTGCGGCGAAATGATTTTGGCGGCGAAAGCGTAACAACACCATCACGCCGGCTCGACTGGTTTTAATCGACAGGTCGGAAATCTGTCACCTTATTTAAAAGTTTAGTCATGAGCGACGAAAAAGAAAAAAGTAAAAAGACGGAAGGCGAAGGCAAAAAAGCCGAAGCCAAAAAAACGGATAAAGCGCCCAAAGCCGAGGCCAAGGGCAAAGGCGGCAAAGGCAAGGGCAAAGAAGAGCAAGCTGCCGAAAAAGACGGCGGAAAAAAACTCGCCGAGCGTCCTTTGGACGGCTACAAACCGCGTATGCTGGGGATGTACCGCACCGAAGTCATTCCGGCTTTGACCAAACGCTTTAATTATAAAAACGTCATGCAGGTGCCGCGCCTGGATCGCATCGTCATCAACATGGGCGTGGGTGACGCCGTGGAAGATCAGAAGCACATCGATCACGCGATCGAAGATATGCAGATCATCGCTGGGCAAAAACCGGCGATCCGTCGTGCCAAAAAATCGATCTCAAATTTTAAGTTGCGCCAGGGCATGCCGGTCGGCTGCATGGTGACACTGCGCCGCTGGAAGATGTACGAATTTTTGGATCGCTTCATCAGCCTGGCGGTGCCGCGCATTCGCGATTTTCGCGGGTTGCCGGACAATTCGTTCGATGGACGCGGCAATTATACGCTGGGTCTGAAAGAGCAAATCATGTTTCCGGAAATCAACTACGATAAAGTGGCGAAGATTCGTGGCATGAACATCACGTTCGTGACGACGGCGAAAACCGATGAGGAGTGTTACGAATTGCTTTTGGCATTAGGCATGCCGTTCCGGAAACGTTCATAACAAGGAATTTATTGTGGCAAGAAAAGCTTTGCGTGAAAAACAGCAGCGGCCGCCGAAATTCTCGACGCGCAAATATAACCGCTGCATGCAGTGTGGCCGCCAGCGCGCGTACTACCGCCGCTTTGGCGTGTGCCGTCTCTGTTTCCGTAATCTCGCGCTGGATGGAAAAATCCCCGGCGTGACAAAAGCGAGTTGGTGATAAGCGTTGGCCCCGATTTCTTTTTTAAAATATTAAAGAAGCCGGGACTAACAAACCAACAAATCTGATTCTCATAGGAAAATAAGAATAACATGCGTACTGATCCCATTGCCGATTTTTTAACGTGCATTCGCAATGCCGGCAAAGCCGGGCACCCCAAAGTTGACGTTCCGGCTTCCAATATGAAAACGGAAATCGTCCGGCTGTTGCAATATTATGGTTTTATTCAGGATCACGTCATTATCAAAGACAATAAGCAGAACCTGCTGCGGATTTATTTAAAATATGATGAGAAGGGCAAGCCGGTGATTAACGGTTTGCGCCGGGTCAGCACGCCGGGCGGTCGCCGTTATGTCGGCGCGAAAAAATTACCGCGCGTGTTCAACAATCTCGGGTTGGCGATTCTTTCGACGCCGCGCGGGGTGTTGGCGGAACGTGATGCGCGCAAGCTCAATGTCGGCGGCGAAGTATTGTGTTACGTTTGGTAATTTTTAATCTGGTATACAAAAATCAAATCCCGACGACGTCCGTTGAATTTTTCTGTTAGCGCCAAATCGGGATAAGGAATTTGTTTCGGCTTAAATTAAAAACAACTTGATATGTCGCGTGTAGGCAAAAAACCAATCAAAATCCCGGCCGGAGTGCAAATCGGCATCGAGGGTTCCCACATCAAAGTGAAGGGACCGAAAGGCGAGTTGCAGCGTCAGATTGATCCGCGCATTAGCATGACGATGCAAGACGGCACGTTATCGGTTAGCCGCTCCGGAGAAGAGAAGTTCGTGCGGGCGCTGCATGGCCTTTATCGTAGCTTGTTGAACAATATGGTGACGGGTGTGGCTAAGGGTTACGAAAAGAAATTGGAAATCGTCGGTGTCGGTTTTAAGGCCGAGATGAAAAATAAGCGCCTGGTGTTACAAATTGGCTTTTCCCATCCGATTGTTTTTGCGGCGCCGCCGGAAATCAACATCGCCTGCGAAAGCCCCACGATGATTGTGATTAACGGCGCCGATAAAGAATTGGTGGGACAGGTCGCGGCGAAAATCCGCGGATTTAGACCCCCCGAGCCTTACAAAGGCAAGGGCATCAAGTATATCGACGAAGTCGTCCGCCGGAAGGCTGGCAAGACGGCGGGAAGTTAAATAGGGTGAACCTGTGAGAGACAGAGACTTTAAACCGTACAGAAAAGAGTACAGTTCAGAGTACAAGCCGTACCGAAAAGAGTATAATTCAGAACCTCGACCGTATCGTAAAGATTACGGCGACAGAGATTTCAGATTTTCAAAAGACAAAAAGCCGGGAGAAGGAAACTCTATGGGTTTCAACCGAGTGGACAAGCGGGAGCGGCGTTTTAAGAAAAAACGCATGATCCGTAAAAAGGTGTATGGCACCTCGGAACGCCCGCGTTTGGTGGTCTTTCGTAGTTTAAAAAATGTCTACGGCCAATTGGTCGACGACACCACGAAAAAGACTATTACCACCGTATCATCGCG
>CAZVZZ010000106.1:0-8614 GCA_964631505.1 uncultured Cytophagia bacterium | reverse complement strand
GCTTTCCGAACAATTAAACGAAGATTATAAAGCCGCCATGAAAAGCGGCGACAAAGCCCGCGTCGAAACGTTGCGCCTGCTGCGGGCGCAATTGAAGCAGGAACAAATCGACAAGATGCACGCCTTGTCGCCGGATGAAGAAATCGCGGCACTGTCCAATGCCGCCAAAAAACGCCGTGAAGCCATCGCCTCCTATCGCCAGGCCGGGCGCGAGGATTTGGCGCAACAAGAAGCCGCCGAGCTGGCGATCATTTCCCACTATTTGCCCCAGGGGCTTTCCAACGAAGAGTTGGCGAAAATCATTGACACGGCCATTGCCGAAACCGGCAGCGCCGCCCCGAGTGATTTGGGCAAAGTAATGGGAAAAATCATGCCGCTCATTAAAGGCCGCGCCGACGGCAAATTAGCGCAGCAAATGGTTCGCGAAAAACTTGGCGGTTGAGTCACGCCGGTTTACGCCCGCCACCACCTTTTCGATTCCAGTAGGTACAAAAATTTTATGGCCGTCGAAATCAGCTACGCCGATTTTACCATCATTGCCGTTATGATTATTTTCGGCTTTGAAGGTTATCGCGGGGGACTCTTTAACGGCATTTTAAGTATTGGCGGGCTTCATTTTGCGATTTTTGTCGCTGTCATTTTGCTGCCGTTAGCCGCGAATTTTTTTAATTTCGTCATTGAATTGCCCCCGAACATCAGCGTCGTGATGGGATTTGCCACCATCTTCGTCGCCTGCCTTTTGCTCTACGCTTTCTTTGCGGAATGGCTGCGAAAAATCATCAAAGTCGAAGTGGTCGATTGGTTCAACCGTTTGACCGGCACGGTGATCGGTTTGTACAAAGGCTTGATGACGGCCAGTTTGTTGGCACTGGGCTTTTCACTTTTGCCGCCGGCGTCGGTGGTGCAAAACACCGAGAACAACAGTACGTTTATGCGCCCGGTTAAATATGTCGCGCCATTCACGTACAACATCCTACGCAAGCTTTATGCCGACTTCCCGTCTTTTGAAGACACGCTAAAAAATGCTTATGTCCGCATGCAAAAAGAGCCGGATGAGATGGCACAAACATTGATCAACGAATTTCAAAAACGCTACCTGCGAAAGAATGTGGATAAAAAGCAGTAATGCATTTCCCGATTGTCAACAAGGTTCATTACAGCACGGATGACGCGACCGCTGCGCCAGCCCATGCCCGTGCGGCTCACCCTTCTCCGGATCAACCCGACTCGCCGTTTGGAATTTCTGCGCCCGTTGCTCATGAAGCACCGCAGCTTTTAGAGTTTGAAAAAATTCTCGAACAAATCGCCGGCGTCGCGCTCTCGCCGATCAGCGCGGAAGAGATTCGCGCGCTGCGCCCGCTTTCCGGCCGCCAACAAATTCAGCAACGGCTCGACGAGATCACGGAAATGCGCGCCGTCATTGATTACGACGACCCGCTGCCCCTGAACAACACCGCCGATCTGCGTGCGACGCTGCAACACCTGCGCATTGCCGGCCGGGCGCTGGATATCCGGCAACTCATCGACGTGGCGCAATTTCTTGGCTGTGCCCGCCGCGTGCGCGGCTATTTAGCGGCGCGCCGCGAAAAATATCCGCTGCTCGCCGCGATCGCGCAACCGATGACGCCGTTGCAAGATTTGGAAACCGCCATTGAGAACGCCATCAGCTTCACTGACGGCAGCATAAAAGATTCCGCCAGCCCGGCGCTTGGTCGTGTGCGCAAAGAAATTCGCCGGGCGATGACGGAGACGCGGGATCGCTTGCAGAGTATGCTCAAAAAGCTGGCCGCTGCCGACATGCTGCAAGAGGAAGTCATCACCATGCGCGAAGGCCGGCTCGTGCTCATGCTCAAAGACGAATTTCGCCACCGCGTTCCCGGCCTGATCCACGATGAATCCGCCAGCGGCCGCACGCTTTTTGTCGAGCCGCTGGAATCGGTGGAAATGAACAACCGCGTTCGCCAATTGCAAAGCGCCGAGCGTGAAGAGATTGAGCGCATCCTGCTGGAACTCTCGAACCGTTTGCGGATGAACCTCGCCGGCTTGCAAACCAATCTGACGCGCCTCGTGCAAATTGACGTTATTCACGCCAAAGCGCAATTTTCGCGGCAGCTTGATTGTTATGCGCCCCAGTTGGATTCGCACGGCATGCTGAAGCTCGTGAAAGCGCGGCATCCGTTGCTGCTGCTCACCGCCGACCGCCGTCCCGCCCTTCCTGCAAAAAACAACAAAGGCAAAATCGGCCGCGAGAGCGTCATTCCCCTCGATCTTGAATTGGGCAACGAAACCGTCACGTTGATTCTCACCGGCCCGAATGCCGGCGGTAAAACCGTCGCGCTGAAGACCGTCGGTTTGCTGGCGTTGATGACGAATTGCGGTTTGCACATTCCCGCGCAACCGGATAGTCAAGTTCCAATGTTTGCGCACCTCTTTGTGGATATCGGCGACCGGCAATCGATTGAAGACGATCTTTCGACGTTCACGTCGCACATGGCGCGCGTCGTGGAAATTTTGCGGCAGGCGCAAAACGGCGATTTGGTGTTGATGGATGAAATCGGTTCGGGCACCGATCCCGAAACCGGCGCGGCATTGGCAATGGCCATTTTGCAGGAACTCACACAGCGGCGTTGCACCACGATTGTCACCACGCATCATGGCGCGCTCAAAACTTTTGCGCATGAAACTTCCGGCGTGGTCAACGGTTCGATGGCTTTCGACGGCGACACTTTGCGGCCAACGTATCAATTTCGTCCCGGCATTCCCGGCGCCAGTTATGCGTTTGAAATTGCCGAACGGCTCGGTTTGCAAAAAGACGTCATCGCCGCCGCCGGCCGCTGGGTCGGCCAGGAAAAGGGAAAAATTGAACATTTGCTGGCTGAGCTGGATCAAAAATTGACCGAGCAACGCGAGACCGCGGCGAAGCTCAAACGTGAAGAAGCGCGTTACAGCGAGCTGGCCGCGCAATATGAAGAACGCCTGGCAACTTTAAAAGCACAAGAACGCGAGCGTAAACAAAAAGCGCTGGCCGAGTCCGAAGCGATCGTGCAGCGCGCCAACGCCGCCGTCGAAAAAGCCGTGCGCGAAATTCGCGAACAGGCGGCGAGCCGCGAAGCGATTCAAACGGCCAAGCAAGAATTGCTCGCCGTGCAAAATGAAATTGTGCAACAGAAACGCGAGACGGCAACCGCAACAACAATAACGCCGGTTCCACCTTTGCAAGAAGTTCGCCCCGGCATGAAAGTCAAATGGCTCAAGCAAAACACCGTCGCCACCGTGCTGGAAATGCCGGACTCCTCGCGGCGCGTGTTGGTGGAAGTCGGCGCCTTGCGCTCGCGCGTGCCGCTGGCGGAGTTGCAATTGCACGACGGCCCCGTCTCAACCAAAATGGAATTGCTCGCCAAACTGACGCACTTCGAAACGCCCGCGACGTTGCCGGAAATCGATCTGCGCGGCAAGCGCGTTGACGAAGCGCTGACGCTGGTGGATAAATTTTTAGATGAAGCTTTGCTGGCCGGCTGGAATGAAGTGCGGTTGCTGCACGGCAAAGGCACCGGTGCGTTGCGCGAGAGTATTTGGAATTTTTTGAAGAAACATCCGCAAATTTTGCGTTTTCATGAAGCCCCGATGGGAGAGGGGGATTACGGCGTGACCGTGGCGGTATTAAAATAAGTCCCCGCTCAAAAAGCTCGAAAGTCAAGGCGACGCCCGCAAGGTCAACCTTCAACGGACAGGAAGAATGAGGTTATTTGACCTGGACGGCAATAAAAAACCAACGCTGCGATTCCGGCGCAGGCCGCTGCACGGGAGCCGAAACCGAATCGTTGGCTAGAGATACGGGCGCTTTTGCCGCATAAAATAAATGCGCCGTTTTAACGGTGAAAAATCAACAATCGTGTGTTTGCGGTGTCCTGGCTCACCGCATATTTCGATGATTCTTTGTGTTTGCGTAATTTGATACGAACGGCGTTCGTGTAAGCATATAATTCTTTTGCGTCTTTCGCTTCATGTGCGAGGTCAATCACTAAAACGTCATCTTTTGATAATGATGGTAAACTATCAAAAATTTGTTTATATAATTTACTGTATTTTCCCTTTCGTCCGCGTAATGTTACGTTGCCGCGTCTTTCTACAGAGAATCGCATAATGTGTGACCTCCTCAAAAATGTTTAAAACGGTTTTTGATAACAAATTTCTTTCTTATTATATTAAAACTTTTTTTCACCATTTGCAAGAGTTTTTTAAATGAGCCCTCAAACTTTGCTGGAAACCGCGGTGGCGGCGGCGCACGCCGGCGGTGCGGCGCTACTGGCCCTGACCGAGCGCCGCGCGACGTTATTAGTTGAAACCAAAGCGGAATCCGATTTTGTCACCATTGCCGACCGCACCGCCGAGGAAAAGATCGTACAACATATTCTGCGCGTGTTTCCGGATCATCAAATTCTGGCGGAAGAACAAACCGCCGGCCAATCCGCTGCCGGCAGCGTCGCGGCGGTGCAATGGATTATCGATCCGCTCGACGGCACGACGAATTACATTCACGGCGTGCCGAATTACTGCGTTTCCATTGCGGCCAAACAAGGCGCCCGGGTGGTTGCCGCCGTGGTTTGGAATCCGGTGTTACGCGAGCTTTTTACCGCGACGGCCGGCGGCGGCGCCTTTCTCAATGGCCAACCCATTCACGTTTCCGCCAGCGCGCGTTTACGCGACGGTTTGATTGCCACCGGCTTTCCCTTTCGTGTGCGCCACCTGTTGGATTCTTACTTCCGGATGTTTCAAGGTTTTTTGACGAACGTACGCGATCTGCGCCGGTTCGGTGCGGCGGCCATCGATCTCGCTTACGTCGCCGCCGGACGTTTCGACGGATACTGGGAATACGCGTTGAACCCGTGGGATTTTGCTGCTGGCATTTTACTCGTGCAAGAAGCCGGCGGCGAAGTCAGCGGCTTTGACGTACACGACAATTTTTGGGAAACCGGCAATATTCTCGCGAGCAATGGCATACTGCATCCGGCAATGCGCGAGATTATTCGTGGCGCTAAACCGTAGCGCCGCCGTAACCAAACGGCGCTCCCAAAGGCAGAATGCTTTTTCCGGCAAAATACTTTTTAAATCATTCTGCCAACCAATTATTCCGCCGTTCAAAACCTTGTGATTGTGTTTGTTCTTTATGATATCATTATAATATGAACGCATTAAGACTCATAACAGGATTAATTTCGTTAACCTTACTTTGCGCCTGGGCGCATTATTCCTGTCCTTATCCGGAGCTGGCGCAAATTATCGCGCAGCCGGAGAAATATTCCGGCCGGCGCGTAGCCGTTTTTATCGAAGCCCAAATCACGGCGCAAACGGCGGACGGATTTATCCTCAACCAGCGCGGCACTTCCTTGCAAGTTCACACGGACATTAAGAATGCGCCGCTCAATGAGTTTGTGACCGCGGCAGGAATTTTCCAGCCGCCGAATCATCTTCACGCCGATACCATACATCTGGCGCACGGCCGGCGCTGGAAAATGGCCGTGTCCGTACTGCCGGTGTTGGCGCTGATTTTCTTGTTACCACTGGCGCTCAATTTTGACCGCCAGACGCGCACCTTCAAGCTGCGCCAAAGCAATCAGCTTTTTTTCTTTTTTATCTGTTTATCTTTTTTTTAACCCGATGCCCGATCTGCTCACGCACGCCGCGGTGGCCCATTTAGCCGGACGCCGTTGGTTTCCACATCCAGCGGCGATTCTATTCACGGTGGGCACGATGTTGCCCGACGTGTTATCACGCCCATTTTATATCATGTTTCCCGTGCTGCATTGGTGGGTGATGCCATTGCACACGCCGGTGGGCATCGCGCTGGTGTGCTGGATGGCGACGGGGTTGTTTAAAAATGTGGACCGCAAAACCGTTTTTATGGCGTTATTTGCCGGCGCGGTGTTTCATTTCCTATTGGATGCCCCGCAGCAACATGTGGCGGCCGGCTATTTTTGGCTTTTTCCATTTTCGTGGGCGACGTACGAATGGGGCTGGTGGTGGTCGGAAGATTCCGTGCGCATTGTACCGTTTGTCGTTTTGCTTGTGACCGTGGTCGAATTTTTCCTATACTTCCGAGCGCGCTGGCGTCGAAAAAATTAGTTGCTCATGCATTCAAACTTAAAAAATAAATTCTCCCTGTTTGATCTATCCGCCAACAGGTTAGACCCAAAATCCGTTGGGCAATTTTAAAATTCAAAATACAAACATGTCGTTATTAAACTACCGCGTCGTCGGACGCTTTAAAAGCTTTCTTTTTGGCAGCGCCATTGTTTTCATTCTCGCGCTGTTGTGGTATTCGCAAACGATCGTCAACGGCTTGCGCAACGAGGCGCGCCAGATTCTTTTGTTTTACACCAAACTCTATGCGCGCGCGGCTTCGGAAGCGAGCGACGCCGACCTCAGTTTTATTTTCGAGCAAATCATTCAGGGCACGGACTTCCCCATCATTCTCTGCACGGAAAATTTTGAGCCGACCACCTGGAAGGGCATCGACATCTCGCCGGACTCCTCCAGCTCGCCGGCAGCACGGGCGCGGGTGCAGCGCCTCGTCGAGTCGATGCGCGCGGAAATCGATCCCATTCCACTGACGTACAACGACCCGCAAACCGGCCAGCCGCGCGTGTTGAGTTACCTGATTTACGGCGATTCCAAATTGATCAAACAACTGCAATTGTTGCCGTACGTGGAAATCGGCGTGGCGGCCATGTTTATTCTCGTGGGCTTCTGGGGCTTCAACAGCATTCGCCGCAACGAGCAACGCTTGATTTGGGTCGGCATGGCCAAAGAAACCGCGCACCAGCTCGGCACGCCGATCTCGTCGCTGCTCGGCTGGATCGAGTTATTGCGCAGCCGCACGCCCAATAGCGACAACACGTTGAATGAAATGCAGCGCGACGTTGAGCGCCTTGGCAAAGTGGCCTCGCGCTTTTCCCAAATCGGCTCGCACGCGGATTTAAAGGAGCAGGATATTCTGCCGCTGCTCGATGACATTGTGAAATATTTTCGCCGGCGGTTGCCGCAGATGGGCAAAGAAGTGCATCTGGAAGTTCTCAACCCCAGGCCCGAGGAGATGCGGCCGGTAGCAATCAATCGCGATCTCTTTGAGTGGGTGTTGGAGAATCTGATTAAAAATTCACTCGACGCCATCGAGAAACCGAAAGGCGAGATCGTGCTCGACTTACAACCGGCGCTCGATACGCGCTATCGCCTGATACTCGACATTCGCGACAACGGCCGCGGCATTGAGCCGCACGTGCGCAACAATATTTTCAAGCCCGGGTTTAGCACCAAAAAAAGAGGCTGGGGCCTCGGCCTCAGCCTCGCAAAACGCATCGTGGAAGATTATCACCACGGCAAATTATTCTTGAAGGAAACCCGCGTCGGTGAAGGCTCGACGATGCGGATTATGATTTAGCCTCGTTGCCCACCAGATCAATTCACGGCAGACCACAGAGCGCGCTTATTTCAAATAGCGCTCCCAATCTTCGTCTTGCAACTCACCGCGCTTGGTGGAGTGTACCAATTGATAATCGCTGCTGCCGACCCGATCGACAAACACAAACTCCACGCCCTTTTCGATGCCGTAATAGACCCAGGTGACATACGGCCGCGAGGAGGCATCGCCGGTGGCGCGCGCCACGTGATCCGGCTCACCATAAAGAATAAAAACCCGGCCGCGATCCGTACGCCAGCCGTCTTTGCTAAAAGCTTTGTAGAGTTGGTTGGCCACAGCGACCCGGCGCATGTATTCAACGCGCTTGATCGGTGGGCGGCCCAAACGCCCGGCCTCGATCTTGCCCCAAAAACTTGCCAAAAATTCCCTTTTGCCGCTTTCGGTTTGAATTTGCGCGTACATTTTGTTTTCGTCATTGGTCGAAATGTATTTCGCCTGTTGAAATTCCAAATCCATTTCAGCGGCGCTCAAGCCGGAAAGTTCGGCGGCGGCAAAGGAGGAAACCAGCGGCGCGGTTGCCGGCGCTTGCAAATGCGGATTGTACACAAAGAAAGTTTTTTCGCTACGCGCCAGCTCTTGCGCGCGATCATCGAATACCAGCAGGCGGTAAACGTATTTGCCGGGCATGATCGCCGTAACATTCATCGAAGCGGCGTCAAGGCCGGTTTTCACCCCGTATTTCCGCGGCCCGCGAACCGCTTCTTTAACGGTTTGACCCTCGGCGCTGATGATCTGGCTTTTAATCGTATAAGCGGCTTCCGGGTTTAAATTATACAACTCGGCGTAATTGAAGAGCATGGGATGGGTGGCGACGCCAAAAACTAACGCCGGATTGGCCACCACCTCCAAGCCGTTTTTATAAAACAGATCGTCTTTTTTATCTGACGCTTGCACGCGGCTGCACAGTTGGATGTCGCTGATCGTCATTTTCTCAGCGTATGGCTGCATCGTAAGCGATAAACTCAAACTATCGCGGCGCGATATATTGAGAGAATCCATCGCCGTGACGTTCAAAATATATTCGCCATGCGGCACCACAAACCCGGCCTGGGTGGTAAATGGAAATTTATAGGCGGCGCTGGCCGTGTCACTCATCACAATGGGCAAAAACATGGCGCGCTCCACCACCGTCTTTTG
>CAZVZZ010000105.1:0-8716 GCA_964631505.1 uncultured Cytophagia bacterium | reverse complement strand
CGGAAGATTGCACCGGCTGCGGCATTTGCGTGGAAATTTGCCCGGCGAAAAACAAGCGCGAGACGCGGCTCAAGGCCATCAACATGATGCCGCTGGTGGATTATCGCGAGACCGAAGCGGCGAATTTCGATTTCTTCCTGAAGATTCCGGAGCTGGATCGCCGCAAAGTCAAAGTCAATTCCGTGAAAGGCTCGCAGCTTTTGCAGCCGCTGTTTGAATTTTCCGGCGCGTGCCTCGGCTGCGGGGAAACGCCGTACGTGAAATTGGTGAGCCAGCTTTTTGGCGACCGCGCGGTGATTGCGAACGCCACCGGCTGCTCGTCGATTTACGGCGGCAATTTGCCCACCACGCCGTGGGCGAAAAATCCCGAAGGCCGCGGCCCGGCGTGGTCAAATTCGTTGTTTGAAGACAACGCGGAATTTGGCCTCGGCTTTCGCTTGACCATTGACAAGCAAAAAGAGCAAGCCGAGAACTTGTTGCGCGGCCTCGAAGCGGAATTAGGCTCGGCGTTCGTGCAGGAAATTTTAACCGCCAACCAGGCGGATGAAACCGGCATTTACGATCAACGTGATCGCGTGGCGAAGCTCAAGGAAAAACTTGCGGCGATGAATTCCGCGGCGGCGAAAAATTTGCTGAGCCTCGCGGATTACTTGGTGCAAAAAAGCGTGTGGATCATCGGCGGCGACGGCTGGGCGTATGACATCGGCTACGGCGGTTTGGATCACGTGCTGGCTTCGGGTAAAAATGTCAACATTCTCGTGCTCGACACCGAAGTGTATTCCAACACCGGCGGGCAAATGTCGAAATCCACGCCGCGCGGGGCCGTAGCGAAATTTGCGGCAGGAGGCAAGCCGCGGCCGAAGAAAGATCTCGCATTGCTGGCGATGAGCTACGGCAATGTTTACGTCGCGCGCGTCGCGATGGGCGCGAACGACTCGCAAACCGTGCAGGCTTTCATTGAAGCGGAGCAATACGACGGCCCGTCGCTGATCATCGCGTACAGCCATTGCATTGCGCACGGCATCAACATGACCAAAGGCATGGAACAGCAGAAGCTGGCAGTCAATTCCGGCTACTGGCCGATGTTTCGTTATAATCCCATGGCGGTTGGTGAAGGCAAGCCGCCGCTACATCTTGATTCGCGCGCCCCGTCGATTCCAGTGAAGGAGTACATGTATCGAGAGACGCGCTTCAAGATGTTGACGAAGAGCAACCCCGTTGAAGCCGAACACCTGCTGCAACTGGCACAGCAGGACGTGCAAAGCCGTTGGCAAATGTACGAGCATCTGGCGGCGTTCGGCACGGGCAACAAGAGTGTCGTTGAAAAATAACCACAACGAAGAATTCTGTTTATCTTTTTTTCGTTTTATCGGTTTTTTTCGCGGGAGGTTTATATGTCAGCCTTTTTAGAAGTTGTGCATTTTCCTTATGGAATGCCCGAGCTTAAAGCCAACTATCAAAAATATGCGACGTATGGACTGATTATTGGAGTTGCATTTAATTTTTCGCTGGTGGGCGCGTATTGGGCTTCGGTTTATCTGCAAAAGGACGAGCAGCCGATGCGCGTGGTTCGCATCATGAAATACAGCGAGCTGGGGCCGCCGCCGTCGATTACCGACACCAAACAGGCAGTCACGGCGCAAATCGCGGTGTCTGCGGCGGTGAAACCAAGCATCGGCATTCCCGTACCGGTTCCGGATGCGTTGGTTGATCCCGAGCAAACCATCGCGACCCAAACAGAATTGAGCCAGATCGTCAGTCCGCTCGGGGGCGAAGGCGAGGGCAACGGCCAAACCGCGGTGGTGGCGGAGAAAAGTGATTTTGATTTGCAAATCGAAGACGAAGGTCCACCGCCGGATTTTGTGCCGTTTGAAAAGGAGCCGGTGGTCATTAAGCGGGTGGAGCCGATTTATCCCGAGTTGGCGCGCAAAGCCGGCATCGAAGGCCGGGTGCTGATCAAAGCATGGATTGATAAGCGCGGCAAAGTGAAAGAAGCTCAGATTTTGAAAAGCACCACCGAAATGCTGAATGAAGCGGCTCTGGTCGCCGCCAAACAGTGGGAGTTTACGCCGGCGATGATGAAACACGGGCCGGTCGACGTGTGGTCGACGTTGACATTTAATTTCAAGCTGCGGGAGGGGAAGTAAGTGTATGAACAAAGTCGTTGTCGAAAATTAACCTAAGCGCGGCCTTTGAGCGCGAGACGTCAACCTGAACGGCCGTCTCAAAACGAAGGGAGATCGTTATGTCAGCTTTCTTGAATTTAGTGCATTTTCCTTATGGATTGCCCGAGCTGCGAGCGAATTATCAAAAGTATTTGGTGCGCGGCTTCATCATTTCGATTCTGATCAATTCGGGATTGGTTGGCGCGTACTGGGCTTCGGTCTATCTGCAAAAGGAAGAGCAGCCGATGCGCGTCGTGCGCATCATGAAATACAGCGAGCTGGGCCCGCCGCCTTCAATTACCGAAACGAGACAGGCGGTGTCGGCGCAAATCGCCGTCTCTGCCGCGGTCAAGCCGAGCATCGGCATTCCGGTGCCGGTTCCGGATGCGTTGGTCGACCCCGAGCAAACCTTCGCCACCCAAACGGAATTGAGCCAGATTGTTAGCCCGCTGGCGGGCGAGGGCGATGGGACTGGCGGCACGCAAGTCGTGGCCTCCGAAAGTGATATGAACATCCAAATCGAAGACGAAGGCCCGCCGCCGGATTTTGTGCCGTTTGAAAAACCGCCGGTGGTCATCAAGCGCGTGGAGCCGGTGTATCCCGAGCTGGCGCGCAAAGCCGGTATCGAAGGAAAAGTTTTTGTCAAAGTGTGGATCGACAAGCGCGGCAAAGTCAAAGAAGTCATCGTGATCAAGAGCACGGTTGACATGTTCAATGCCGCGGCGATTGCAGCCGCCAAGCAATGGGAATTTACGCCGGCGATGATGAAGCTCGGCCCGGTCGATGTGTGGTCGACCTTGACATTCAACTTTCAGCTTCGTGATGTGAGTGTCCCGAACTGAGTTGCATGCCGGCATATTACTAAACCACAAGCTTTGCAGGCGTAGCCTTCGAGCGTGAGACGGTCGATAGCATGGTCCGTCTTAAAGAGGGAGTCGTGTTATGAAAACGAAAATTTTATGCGTCGCCATCGCGTTGCTCTTGGCCGCCGTCTCCGGATGGCCGCAAGCCCAGCTTAAAAATGGCGAGCAACTGTTGCGGCAGGGTAAAGTCGAAGCGGCAGTCGGGGCGCTACGGCGGCAGGTGAAGGAAGAGCCACGCAACATTGCCGCGTGGTTCGCGCTCGGCGAAGCGTATCTGCGCATCGGCAAAACGGATTCGGCGCGATGGGCGGAGCAACAGATTCGCGTCCTTAATGATAAAGCGCCGGAAGGATTTGCGTTGCTCGTAAAAATCAATCTCGCGCAAAAGAATCTGGTCGAAGCGAGAAATACGCTCAAGGCCGGCTTCAAACAGAATAAGCAAAGCGCCCTGTTGTTCTTGGTTCAGGGCGAGACGCTGGTCGCCGGTGATTCTCTTGACAAAGCGCTCGTTGCCTTTGCGCAGGCGGCGAACGCGGGGCCAAACAACCCCGCGCCGTATGAAGCGCAGGCCGACATCTATCTCAAGCAAAGCGGCACCGGCATGGCGATTTTAAATTATGAAAAAGCAATTACGCTCGACTCGCTGAATGCCCGGCTGCTGCACAAATTGGCAAAAGTTTACATGGGCGAGCGGCAATACAGCGACGCCGTCCGCGTGTATCAAAAAATTATTCAGCAAGACACCACCAATCAAGTCGCGATGTTCGAACTGGCGAAATTGTATTTTGCCGCGAAAAAATACCCGAACGTTGCGCAGCTCATGTCGGTTTACGTCCGGCGCCATCCTGATTCCAACGAAGCGTGGTGGCTGTATTTGGATGCAGTTTATTTGAGCAAACAATACAGGGAAGTTTTTAAGCCGGCGCAAAAAATTTTGCAGGCCGAGCCGAAATCGGCGAAAGCGTTGCGCATGGTCGCGCAGGCGCATTTTGAGCTGCGCGAGTACGACCCGGCGGTAACGTTCTATCAAAAATTGCGGCAAGTGGAAGCCTTGCCGCCCGAGGATTTGAAGCGCCTCGGCAAGGCGTATATCGAAACCAAACGCGATTCGCTCGCGGCGCTGGCGTGGGAAGAGGCTATTCGCGCCGGCGGCAACTACGTGGAGATTTACAGCGACCTGGGCGGCATTTACATGCGCCAACGCCAATTCGACAAGGCCGCCGCGATTTTTGAGAAAAAATTCCGGCAGGATTCCACCTCGGTGAGCGCCTACTTGAATTATGCGCTGTCGAATATGGCGCAGCAGAAGTGGGAGCCGGCGCGGCAAGCACTCTATCGCGCGCTTAGCCTCAAGCCGGATTACGTGCAAGGCTATTTGTTTCTCGCGCGCTGTCTGGTGCAAATGGATTCGTTGTCGCAGGCGAAGCGCACGAGTGAAACGCTGGTCAAGCAGGCGGGCAAATCGGCAGGAACCTATAAATCCGAAATCGCCGAAGCGCAGGGCATCATCGGCGTCTCGTTTCTGCTCGATAAGCGATATCCGGAAGCGATCGAAGTGTTGACCGCCTCGATCAAGCTCGTTGACAACAATCCGCAAACCCGCTTGTGGCGTGCGCAATCGTACGCACTGGCCGCGAAGCATGAAGAAGCCATCGCGGAATATAAAGTCGTTCTTAAGCTCGATCCGCAAAATAAAGAAGCAAAGAAAAACCTGGCGCTCTTGACGCAATGAGGAATAAAACGTAATTCGTAAACATTAATTACGCATTACGTCTTTCATATTACGAGTTACGTTTTAAAAAGGGAATAGCAAATGAATCTGACCACAACCTATCTCGGCAAAACGCTCAAAAATCCTCTCGTCGCCTCGGCCTCGCCGTTGTCGCGGCGTATCGACAACATTCGCCGCTTGGAGGATGCGGGCGCTGCCGCCGTCGTGCTCTTCTCGCTGTTTGAAGAAGAAATTCTGCACGAAAGCCGCGAGCTGGATCATTATCTCACGTATGGCGCCGAAAGCTATGCAGAAGCGTTGAATTATTTTCCGGCAGCTTCCGATTTTTATCTCGGCCCCGAGGAGTATCTCGAGCACATCCGCAAAGCGAAAGAAGCCGTCAGCATTCCCATCATCGGCAGTTTGAATGGTGTGTCGCCGGGCGGCTGGATCAACTACGCGCGGAAGATCGAAGCCGCCGGCGCCGACGCGTTGGAACTGAATTTGTATTACATTCCGACGGATCCGGCGCTCTCCAGCGACGACGTGGAAAGATTGTATCTGAACACCTTGAAAATGGTGCGGAAGAGTGTCAATATTCCGGTCGCGCTCAAGCTCAGCCCGTTCTTCAGCGCGATGGCAAACATGGCCAAGCAATTCGACGAAGCCGGCGCCAATGCGCTGGTGTTGTTCAATCGTTTTTACCAACCTGATCTCGATCTCGAAAATCTTGAAGTGGTGCCCAACGTGATTTTGAGCACGCCGCAGTCGATGCGCCTGCCGCTGCGCTGGATCGCGATTCTGTACGGTCGCATCAACGCCGATCTCGCGGCCACCAGCGGCATTCACACCGCGCAGGACGTTTTGAAAATGTTGATGGCCGGCGCGAACGTCACCATGATGGCCTCGGCGCTGTTGCACCACGGCATCGGTCACCTCCGGCAGGTCCTGCGCGAGATGGAAGTTTGGATGGAAGCGCACGAATATGAATCCGTGCAACAAATGCTGGGCAGCATGAGCCAAAAAGCCGTTGCCGAACCTGCTGCCTTCGAGCGCGCGAATTATATCAAAGCGCTGCACAGTTTTCAAGCGACGGTTTAAACGAATACACACCCTTCGACTTCGCTGAGGGTGACATGCTCTCAAATAGGAGATACAAGATGTCACGTCGATTTAAATTTTTCTGGGTCTGCGCCATTGCGCTCTTTGCCGTCGGCTTTCTCGTCAGCAGCGGCATGCAGGATACCTTGATTTATTCCGTCACCACCAAAGAATTGCTGGCCAATCCCGCCAAATTTGATGGACGCGGCGTGCGCCTTGAAGGCAAAGTCGTCATCGGCAGTTTGGTCAAGCACGACGCCACCTCGTTTTCCTTTTCCGTCACCGCCGAGAATGAAGTCATTCCCGTGCGCTACGACGGCATCATGCCCGACACGTTCCGCGAGAATCATGACGTAATTCTCGAAGGCGAATACGCGAACGGCGTTTTCACCGCGCGGCATATTTTTACGAAATGCGCCTCGAAGTATGAGGCGGTGCCGGAACATGATTCGACACGGAGTGACCAGCTTTAGCTTGTCAACCATCTTATTTTAAATTGAAAATTTTCAATTTGAAATTTTCAATGCTTTTGATTTTTTGATCTACGACAAATATTTACGCTTCGACGCAAAGGAGGAAACCTCATGCCTGAACTTGGAAATTGGCTGCTCTGGCTCGCCGGTCTCACCACCGCCTATAGTCTCTTTATTTTAATCACCGGCATTCAACGTGGACGCGACGGCGCGGCGCTGATTGCCAGCGGCCACCATGCGGCGCTCGCTGCCGGAACCTTGTTGACCCTCGCCGCCGGTTTGCTTTTCTATAATCTCGCCATCTCAAATTTTCGCGTTGAATATGTTTCGCATTATACCAGCCGCGAGCTGCCGCTGTTTTATAAACTCAGCGCGTTTTGGGGCGGGCAACAAGGCTCGCTGTTGTTATGGGCGTGGCTCTTGTCAGTTTTCACGGTAGCGGTTTTGCTGATTTACCAAAAGAAAAATTTGCCGACGCTGCCGCACGTTATCGCCATTCTCATGGCGATTTTATTGTTCTTCAATGTTCTGCTGCTCTTCGTTGCGCCGCCGTTTGCATTGCTTGATCGTGTTCCCGCCAACGGCGCCGGCCTGAATCCATTGTTGCAACATCCGGCGATGGCGATTCATCCGCCGCTGCTGTATCTCGGCTACGTCGGCATGGCCGTGCCGCTGGCGTTTGCGCTCGGCGCGTTGCTCTCCGGCCATCTCGATGACTCGTGGGTGAAAAACGTGCGGCGCTGGACGTTGATTCCGTGGTTCTTTCTCACGATGGGCATCATGCTCGGCGCACGCTGGGCGTATGTTGAATTGGGCTGGGGCGGGTATTGGGCGTGGGATCCGGTGGAGAATGCCTCGCTCATGCCGTGGCTCACCGGTACCGCATTTCTGCACAGCATCATGATTCAAGAAAAGAAAGGCATGCTGAAAATCTGGAACATGGTGCTGATCATTTTGACGTTTGAATTGTGCATCTTCGGCACGTTCATTACGCGCAGCGGCATTATCTCCTCGGTGCATGCGTTCGCGCAATCCGGCATCGGCCCGATGTTCGGTGTGTTTCTCGTGACCACCGCGGCATTTAGCATTTGGGCGTTGGTGCGCCGCCTGCCGAATCTGCGCGCGAAAAACCAAATGGAATCCATCATCTCGCGCGAATCGACGTTTCTCATGAACAATTTGATTTTGCTCGGCGCGACCTTCGCGGTATTTTGGGGCACGATCTTCCCGCTGCTTTCTGAAGCCGTGCGCGGCGTGAAAATCACCGTCGGCGCGCCGTTTTTTAATAAAGTCAATCTACCGATAGCGATGGCGCTGCTCGCGTTGACCGGCATCGGGCCGGTGTTGGCGTGGCGCCGCAGCTCGCCGGAAAATTTGCGGAAACAATTTTTTGCGCCGCTCGTCGCCACGTTCGCGGGCGCGATTTTATTGTGGATTTTCAACGTTCGCCATTTTTATGCTTTTACCGCGTTGACGCTGTCGATTTTGGTGACGGCCACCATTGTGCAGGAGTTTTATCGTGGCGTGCGCGCGCGCCGGCAGGGCCATCAGGAAAATTGGCTGGCGGCATTTTGGCAGCTCCTCGCGCGCAACCAACGCCGGTACGGCGGCTACGTCGTGCATTTCGGTATCGTGCTCATTTTCGTCGGCATCAGCGGCACCGCGTTCACGACGCACCTCGAAGCCACCGTGCAAGAAGGCAAAACGTTTTCCATCAGCCATTATCAAGTGCAATTTGATCGCATGACGTTCGGCCATGATGCGGCCAAGCAATGGATGACCGGCGAAGTGAGCGTTTTTAATGAGGGCAAACTCATTAAAAAATTGCAGCCGGAAAAGCGCCTGTACAAAACGCACGAACAGCCCACCACCGAAGTCGCGCTGTTCTCGACTTGGCGCGACGATCTTTATCTCGTGCTCGCGGGATATGACGAAGAAAAGCAGGAAGCCACGTTCTCGGCGTATGTGAATCCGCTCGTGGTTTGGCTGTGGATCGGCGGCTGGGTGATGGCGCTGGGCACGCTGCTGGCGCTGATCCCGTTGTCACGGCAGGCGAAAACGATCAAGCGGGAAACGTCGAAACCGCAGGCGAAAAATTTGAAAAAGTTCCAGCGCCGGGAAGAAAAGCTGCTGGCGCATTGATCGTATCTGTTCAAATATTTTCTCTCACGCCAATAAAAAACCACACTGAATTTTCAGTGTGGTTTTTTTATCCGCGGGGATTTTTCAGCGGTGAACGTTTGCGGCCAAATTCAAAATGCTTTTTTGATCAACTCGACAAACGTCGGATTGGCAAACGTCAACGCGATCAGCGCGATGGCCAGAAAGAGGTTCAGTTTGAAATTGAGGCTTTTGAATTTTTCGTCGACGACGTTGAAGCGCTCGTTCATGGACTTTTCCAAA
>CAZVZZ010000104.1:0-8726 GCA_964631505.1 uncultured Cytophagia bacterium | reverse complement strand
ACGCCCATGTGGCCGATGGAAGAATAGGCCACGAGTTTCTTCAAATCTTTTTGCGCCATGGCGCAGAGCGCGCCGTAAACAATGTTGATCACCGCGATAATCACAAATCCGTACGCAAAAGGCTTATACATCATGGCATCGGGCAACACCGGATAGCTGATGCGCAACAAACCGTACGTTCCCATCTTCAACAGCACGCCGGCCAGAATAACGCTGATCGGGGTCGGCGCTTCGACGTGCGCGTCGGGCAACCACGTGTGAAATGGAAACGCGGGAATTTTAATGGCGAAGCCGATGTACAACGCGGCGAACACCAGCAGGCGCACATTGAACTGGCTGAGCAAGCCCTGATGCAGGGTTTGATCCATCATGTGCAGCATGTTGAACGTGTGGCCGCCGGTGACCGGATCTTTCACGTTAAAATAAAAGACCAGCATGGCGACGAGCATAAGCACGGAGCCGAACAGCGTGTAAAGGAAAAATTTGATCGCTGCATATTCGCGCCGCGGCCCGCCCCACACGCCGATGAGAAAGTACATCGGCAGCAGCATAACTTCCCAGAACACATAGAAGAGAAAAAAATCGAGCGCGCAGAAAACACCCATCATGCCGGCATCGAGCAGCAAGAAAAGCGCGAAGTATGCCTTCACGGCTTTCTCGATGCCCCACGAGGCGAAGATACATATAAAGGAGAGCAGCGCCGTGAGCAACACCATTGAGACCGAGAGGCCGTCGATGCCGACGAAGTATTCGATGTTGAACGACGGTATCCATTTCGCCTGTTCGACCATTTGCATGGTCGCGGTGTTGCGGTCGAATTTCATGAAAATGAAAACCGCCAGTAAGAGTTGCAGGCCGGTGAACACCACGGAAGTCCAGCGAATGATGTTCGCCTGGTTTTTCCATCGCGGCACCAACAGCACCAGCACCGCACCGATGACCGGCAAGAAGATAATCCAACTGAGTACGTTTGAGAGCATTTCTCCCTCGAGTTTATTGAATGTGTTTTATCACCTAAATTTTTTGTTTGCCGGTTGGCCAGTTAGCCAGTTAATAAGTTAACCGGCCAACCGGCTAACTGTTAAACCGGTTAACCTTACGCAAACGCCAATTGCAAAATATAAAGCAACACCACCGCCCCGAGCGCCATGAGAATATAATTTTGCACGCGGCCGGTTTGCACTTCGCGCAAGGTGGCGCCGAACCAGCCGACGACGTTGGCGGTGAGATTCACCAAGCCATCGACGATTTTGTTGTCGTTCCAACCGCTGAGGCGCGAGCCGACGACGGTGACTTTCGCAGCGCCATTCACCATGCCATCCACGGCTTTCAAATCAAACCACGCCGAAACGCGGCTGAACAAATGCGTCCCCGCGACGACCGTTTTGCCGTACAAATCGTCGAAGTACCATTTGTTCAATAGGAAATTGTAAATCGGCTTGAAACGCGCGGCCATCGCATCCGCGGAGAATTTTTTCCAATAATAAAACGCGGTCGATAACACTATACCGGCCCCGGCGACAATAATGGAGAGCCACATCGCCACCGTGTGCGCGGTGTGCGCGACCTCGTGACCTCCGGCTTCATGCGCGACTGCCGGCGCCGCGGCGCCAAAAGCCGCAAGGTTGGGTTTGGTGACGAGATCTTCAAACCAATGGCCGTAGCCGCCAACCACGGAGAGAAAACCGAGAACAATCAACGGCACGGTCATCACCGTCGGCGATTCATGAATGTGATGATGCACGTCATGCTTGGCCGGCTCGCCGAAGAACGTCATGTAAACCAAACGGAACATGTAAAACGCCGTGATGCCGGCGCAGGCGAGCAAGGTGACGAAAATCACCATGTGCAACGGATTGTGCGAGGTCATTGCAGTTTCCAATGCCGCGGCGAGGATGGCGTCTTTGCTGAAGAAACCGGCGAAGAACGGCACGCCGGCAATCGCACAAGTCGCGAGCAGCATCGTCACAAACGTGACCGGCATTTTCGTGCGCATGCCGCCCATGTTGCGCATGTCCTGCGGGTCGGAGTGATGATCGTGCAATTCGTGATAGGCGTGATGCATCGCGTGAATCACCGAGCCGGAGCCGAGGAAGAGTAGCGCTTTGAAAAATGCGTGCGTCATTAAATGAAAAAGTCCGGCGGTGTAGCCGCCCACGCCCAACGCGGCGATCATGTAACCGAGTTGGCTGATCGTCGAGTAAGCCATGACTTTTTTAATGTCGTTTTGCGTCAGCGCAATGGTCGCGGCGATGAATGCGGTAATCGTGCCGATGACGCCGATGAAGAGCAGCGCATCCGCCGAGTAAAATAAAAACGTGCGCCCGACCAAATAAACCCCGGCAGCCACCATCGTCGCGGCGTGAATGAGTGCGGAAACCGGCGTCGGACCTTCCATCGCGTCCGGCAGCCACACGTGCAGCGGAAATTGCGCGGACTTGCCGATGGCGCCGAAGAAAATTAATATGCCTGCGAGGGTCAGCATGCCGCCGTTCAATTTGCCGGCGGCGACGCCGGCGAACACTTCGTCAAATTTAAACGTGCCGAGCGTGGCAATGATGATCATGATACCGGCGAACATTCCGATGTCGCCAATGCGAGTCGTGATGAACGCTTTGATGGCCGCATCGCTGGCGGATTTTTTCTCATACCAATGCCCGATCAGCAGGTATGAGCTTAAACCGACCAGCTCCCAAAAAACATAAATGCCAAAAAAATTGTCGACCAGCACCAAACCGAGCATCGAGAACGTGAACAGGGCGAGATAAGCGTAATAGCGGCTGTAACGCACGTCGCCGTGCATGTACGCGATGGAGAACAAATGCACGAGCGCGCTCACCAGCGTCACGACCACCAGCATGACGGCGGTGAGATTGTCGATGAGAATGCCGAAGCTCATATCGAGCGGCCCGATTTTTATCCATTGATAAGAGTGCGTGATTTTGAAATTGGGGTCGTAATGCTTCAGCACGCTGCCGAAGACGAGAATGGATAAAATCAAACCGGCGAACATCACCGCGGTGGGAAGCCAGTCACCTTGCCGCGGCAAGCGCTTGCCGATGAAGATCTGAATCACAAACGCGGCGAGCGGCAACAGCAAGATGATGATGGCCTGCGTGAGAATGGTATTTTCCAAAGTCCTTCCTCGCTATAAATTTTGCAACAAACGCTTGAACAAAATATCACAACGCAAAAAACGCTGTCATCGCGAGGCGTTTTTTGCCGAAGCGATCTATTTGAGCTTTAAAAAGATTGCTTCGTCCCGCTGAAAAGCGCGGGACTCGCAATGACAAACTCAAAACCTGCTTATTACCCCAACATCGAATCCGCTTCGTCCAAATTGACTGAGCGCATACGTTGATAAATATTCAAAACAATGGCCAGGGCCACGGCGGCGCCGGCGGCGGCCACCACGATGACGAAGATGCCGAACATTTGGCCGTCGATATCTTTATCTAAATAGCGCGCGAAGGCGATAAAGTTGATATTGGCGGCGTTAATGATCAGCTCCGCGCCCATCAAGACGGTAACGGCGTTGCGTTTGGTGATGACCGCCAAGAGGCCGAGGCAAAACAGAATCGCGCCGAGCACGAGAAAATGAGTGAGGCCGACTTGCATTAGCGTGCGTCTCTCCTTCCGATGAAGGCCGCACCGACGAGCGCGGCGAGTAATAAAACCGAAACGATTTCAAACGGAATCAAATAATCCGTCATGAACAGCGTGCCGATGGATTTCGTGGTCGGCGCCGGGGCACCGACTTCGGCTTTGGGCCACGGCGTTTGCCAAATCATGCGCAGCAAAATCGCGGCAACGCCGGCGCAAACGAGCGTGGCGGGCAACACCTGCAGCGTGCCGGTGCGCATCTCCGCGCCGGTAAAGCGCTGCGACAACATGACACCAAACAGCAGCAGCACCAAAATGCCGCCGACGTAAATCAGCAGTTGCGAGGCCGCAATAAAATCAGCGCCGAGCATGACGTAAATGCCGGCGACGCCGAAGAACGCGAACAGCAAACCGACGGCGTTATAAATGATATTCTTCGAGAAAACCATGACGGCGGCGGAGAACAACGTTATGCCGCCAATCACGTAGAACATGACGTCGAAACCGGACATAATACATTCCTAAGTTTATCGAGTGTCTGAAAAAGTAATCAGTATTCAGTGACCAGTCACCAGCAACTAAATGAGCATCCACAAACCAACGCCGAGCAAGCACGCGAAGCTGAACGGCGTCAACACTTTCCACGAGAGGTGCATGAGCTGATCAACCCGCAAGCGCGGCAGCGTCCAGCGCAGCCACATGTGGGTAAAAATGAGAAACACGGCCTTGGCTGTAAACCACAACACGCCCCACGCGCCGCCATTCATGAAACTGCCAAACGGACTCGACCAGCCGCCGAGAAAAAGCGCGGCGCCAACAAAGGCGACGACCAGCATTTCGGCATATTCCGCCAGCATGAAGACCGACCATTTGAAGCCGCTGTATTCGGTGTGAAAGCCGCCGACCAATTCGGATTCGGCTTCCGGCAGATCGAACGGCGTGCGATTACATTCGGCCAGCGTCGCAATATAAAAAATAATAAAGGCGATGAAATTAAACGGAAAATACTGCCAGATAAGCCACCGATGAATGCCGCCATCCTGCGCGATGCTAATGGCGTTGAAATTCAGCGAGCCGACTTGCATGACAACGACGATGATCGCGAGTCCGGCGGGAATTTCATAGCTGACGATTTGCGCGGCAGCGCGCATGCCGCCGAGCAGCGCCCATTTGTTATTCGAAGCCCAGCCAGCGAGCAGAATGGCGATCACGGAGAGTGAAGTAATCGACGCGACGTAAAAAACGCCGATATCAAAATTCGCGAACACAAATTCGCGGGTGTACGGCAAAGCCGCGAACGCCGCGCACGGCGCCACAAAAACCAAGAACGGCGCGAACCAATGCAGCTTTTGGTCCGCCGCCGCGGGGACGATATCTTCCTTTATTAAAAGCTTGATCGTGTCCGCGAGCGTTTGGAAGACACCTTGCGGGCCGACTTCCATCGGGCCGAGGCGATCCTGCATCCAGGCGGAAATTTTACGCTCGGCATAAACCGCCACCAGCGCATTCAAGGCCATCACGAGCGTGAACAACAACGCGCCGAGCGCCATGAAAAGCAGCGTCAAAATCGCCGGCGGCAAGCTGGCAAAGAACGTTTGCCCATTCTGCAACGACGCTATTAACTCTTGCATCTAAGTTCTCCTCATTCACAAAAACAGTGATCAGTATTCAGTCACTGAATACTGATCACTGATCACTAAACCGTAACCTCTTCCCTCTTCATCACCGGTGAATCTTGGAAAAATTCCGGTGCAGATTCGCGAGCATATTTGCCGGTTTGCGGCTTGTCCCATTCGAGATCGCCTTTGCGCCAGACATACGCCAGGCCGACGAGCAGGATGCCAATGAAAATCAAGGCTTCGATGAAAGCGAAGAGGCCAAGCTCCTTGAACACCACGGCCCACGGAAACAAAAAGGCAATTTCCACGTCAAAAATCAAAAAGACGAGGGCGATGACGTAAAAACGATTATTGAATTGAATCCACGATTGGCCAACCGGCAATTCCCCGCATTCATAGGTTGACAGTTTCACCGCGGTGGGATGGCGTGGCTGCAATAAACGCGAAACGGCAAGAATGAGCGCAATAAAAGCCGACCCCACGACCAAAAAAACAAAGGCCGTGGCAAAATCAAAAAACATTTTTCCTCCTCCAGGGTGAAGTTCGCCGCCGGTGCTTCGGCACGTACCTGGCGTTCGCCATGTTAAACGCCTGAAATAATTTAAGGCTTATGATAACAAAAAAACGTTTGAGAGTCAAGGGAAAATTCATTCGCGCCCAAAAAACGTTGCCAACGAGATGTGAACATTTTTTATCTTGATTTTGTGCCGAGAACCTCGCAAATTGAAACAGCAGGTTTGTGAAGATTTTTCGCCCACACCATCAGAACTCCCACAGAAAAATTTTCGCATTTATTTTTAGGCGAGTTTGAATTGGGCGGGCGCTTTTTATGTACGCTTAATCGAGGATTGGCAGCCATGAAACGCATCGGAATTCTTACCGGCGGCGGCGATTGCCCCGGACTCAACGCGGTGATTCGCGCCGTCGCGAAAACCGCCATCAATGATTACAACGCCGCCGTGATCGGCATTGAAGACGGCTTCGAAGGACTCGTCGAAGGCCGCATGCACGAGTTGGAAAACAAGCACGTGTCCGGCATCATCCATCATGGCGGCACGATTCTCGGCACCTCCAATAAAGGCGATCCGTGGCATTATCCGACTGAAGGCCCTGACGGCAAAACCGTCATCGTCGATGCCTCGCAAAAGGCGCTGAAGAATTACCAACGCTGGGCGCTGGACGTACTGATTGCGGTGGGCGGCGATGGGACGATGCATATTTCGCACAAGCTCGCGCAACTGGGCGCGAATATGGTCGGCGTGCCGAAGACCATTGACAACGATTTGGAAGCCACGGACATGACGTTCGGTTATGACTCCGCGGTTTATGTCGCGACCGAGGCCATCGATCGCTTGCACACCACGGGATCGTCGCACCACCGCGTGATGGTGATCGAGGTGATGGGCCGCTATGCGGGCTGGATTGCGCTTTCGGCGGGCTTCGCAGGCGGCGCCGATATCATCCTCATTCCGGAAATTCCATTCAAGTGGGAAGCGGTGTGCCGCAAAGTTTTGGAGCGCAGCACCCGTGGCAAACGGTTCAGTATCGTCTGTGTCGCGGAAGGCACCAAGTGTCCGGAGATTGGCGAAGTCGTTAAAACGTATGACGTCAAACGCACCGACGCGAAACAACTCGGCGGCGTCGGCGAGTTGGTCGCCAAAACGATTGTGGAGCGCACCGAGCTTGAGACGCGCGTGACGGTGCTCGGCCATTTACAGCGCGGCGGCAGCCCCACGCCGTTTGACCGAATCCTGGCCACCAAATTCGGCGTGCTCGCGTGTCAATTAGCCGCCGAAGAAAAATACGGCATGATGGTCGCGCTGCGCGGCAACGACGTCGTGCCGGTGGCCATCAAAGACGCGATCTCACGGCAGAAACTGGTGCCGGCGAATCATCAAATGGTGCTGGCAGCCAAATCGGTGGGGACGAGTTTTGGGGATGAGTGAAGCTGTTGCTCGTTAACAGGCGGCGTTCAAAGTTTCACTTTTTCGCGGGTAAAAATCGTTTTGTGATCTCGTCCGAATCGCCGAATTGCTTGCGCAATTTTTCGAGTTGAACTTTAAGCCGCAAAACAATCTCTCGATACGCCGGATCGTCATAACGGTTGTCCTGTTCATGGCGATCCGTTTGCAAATCATAAAACTCCCAAGCGTCAATGTCATAATAAAAGTGGATGAGTTTATGGCGTGCCGTCCGAATGCCGTAATGTCGCTTCACCATGTGCCAGGCGGGATATTCATAGTAATGATAGTAAATCGCCTCGCGCCAATCCTTCGGCGTTTTACCGGCCAGAACTTTTCGCAAGGATCGGCCCTGCATGCTTTTGGGGATTTTTACACCGGCATAATCTAAAAACGTCGGCGCAAAATCCAAGTTGAGCACCATGTCCTCATTGACCACGCCTTTTTTAATTTCTTTGGGATAACGCACCAGCAGCGGCATGCGCAGTGACTCTTCATACATGAACCGTTTATCAAACCAGCCGTGCTCGCCAAGGTAAAAACCCTGATCCGAAGTATAAACCACAAGGGTGTTTTCGGCGAGGCCGTTTTTCTCCAGATAATCCAACACCCGCCCGACGTTTTCATCCACCGAAGCGACGCAGCGCAAGTAATCTTTAATGTAACGCTGATATTTCCACTTGTCCAACTCCTTGCCTTGCAAATTCGCCTTTTTGAAGGCTTCATTTTTGGGGCCGTAAGCTGCATCCCACGCCTGGCGCTGTTCCGGCGTCATTCTTTGCAGATCGCGATAGAAATTTACCTCCAGCCCTTTTAAAGTGCTTTCCTCACCTTCGGCAGGAACTTTGAGATCGTATCCCAATTCCATGTGTTTCGCGATGGTCATCTCCTGTTGCCGGGCCGCCTTGCTGCGGGTGTTGTAATCATCGTCAAATGTTTCCGGCAATGGAATCTCGACTTCGTCATACAACGTGAGATGTTTGGTGTTCGGCATCCAATTGCGATGCGGCGCTTTGTGATGCAGCAACAAACAAAACGGCTTGCTCCGATCGCGCCGGTCGAGCCATTCGAGGCTGTAGTCCGTGATCAAATCCGTGGCATACCCGATATGCCGTTTGCGTTCGCCCATCGTGATAAAATCGGGATTGTAATATGCGCCTTGATCCGGTAAAACATTCCAATAATCAAACCCGGTTGGCTCGCTTTTTAAATGCCATTTGCCGATCACGGCGGTTTGATAACCGGCCTTTTGCAACAATTTTGGAAACGTTTCCTGACTCCCATCGAACGTCACGATATTATCGATCTGCCCGTTGAGATGGCTGTATTTGCCGGTCAACAACACCGCCCGGCTCGGCGCGCAAATGGAATTCGTGCAAAAACTCCGGTTGAAGCGCATGCCCTCATTGGCGATGCGATCGAGATTCGGCGTTTGGTTGAGGCGGCTTCCGTAACTGCCGATGGCTTGAAAGGCATGATCATCCGTCATGATGAAGATGATGTTGGGGCGTTGGGGTTGGCTTTGGCCCAGCACAAGGGATGG
>CAZVZZ010000103.1:0-8778 GCA_964631505.1 uncultured Cytophagia bacterium | reverse complement strand
TAAATCATTATCTGCACAAGCCATTCCGGAAATGCACGACCGACAAATTACAGCGACAGCGCTTTGTTTGTCTGATCAAGGTGAAACTGTCGAGGTTTTGACTAAAGATCCCGATATACGCGCTTCCGGATTAGTGCCGATCAATTGGTGAACTTCCCCTTTTAATTTAATGCGGCCAAAACATGAGAAAAAATTACGGCTTTATTTTGCTCTCTCTCTGCATCTGGAGTTTTGTTTATTATACGGGCTGTGGTGAAAATTCTTCGCAAAAATTGACGCCAAACAAGACGGTCTCCTGGGATCCGTTTCTCGACTCTCTGCAAGTCCGCACCCTCAACTTTTTTCTCGAAACCACCGATCACCGCACCGGCCTCACGCCGGATCGCTGGCCGACGCCGAGTCCGTCGAGCATTGCGGCGGTGGGCTTTGCGCTCACGTCGTATGGCATTGCGGCGGAACGCGAGCTGATCACGCGCGAAGAAGCAGCGCAGCGCACGCTCAACACGTTGCGATTTTTTTGGCACCTGCCGCAGCACGAGCAACCGCAAAACGCCGGCGGCTACAAAGGCTTTTTCTATCATTTTCTCAAAATTCCGAGCGGCGTGCGGGCATGGAACTGTGAACTGTCAACCATCGATACCGCGCTGCTCATGGCCGGCGTTTTGTTTGCACAATCGTATTTTGACGCCGACACCACGACTGAAAATGAGATTCGCAGTCTCGCCGATTCGCTTTATTTTCGCATCGATTGGAAATGGGCCATGGCCGATACGAACGGCATCAAAACTGCATGGCATCCGGAAAAAGGTTTTGGCAAATACATTTGGGACGGCTATGACGAAGCAATGATTCTTTACATTCTCGCGCTCGGCTCGCCCACGCACACGGTGCCGGAAAGCGTTTGGCAGGCATGGACCGCGCCTTACGTGTGGGCAAAATATTACGATCAGGAATTTGTCAGCTTCGGCCCTTTGTTTGGCCATCAATATTCGCATTGCTGGATCGACTTTCGCGTCATTCAAGATGCCTACATGCAAGAAAAGGATTTGGATTATTTTGAAAATTCGCGGCGCGCAACATACACCCAACTGGCTTACGCCCGCGAGAATCCGTCGCGCTATCGTGATTACACCGAAAACATTTGGGGCTTCACGGCTTGCGATGGACCGAAGGACACGGCATTTGTGGTTGACGGCAAGGCAAGGCAATTTTGGTCGTATCGCGCCCGCGGTGTTTCATTCGATTGGGTCGAAGATGACGGCACGCTTGCGCCCACGGCTGCCGGCGGCTCGCTGCCTTTTGCTCCGGAGATTTGCATTCCGGCGCTCAAAGCCATGCACGCGAATTACGGCGCGCGACTCTGGCAGCAATATGGTTTTCTTGATTCTTTTAATCCGACGTACATCACGCCGAGCACGCCCAACGGCTGGTTTGATCCCGATTATCTCGGCATCGATCAAGGCCCGATTGTCATTATGATCGAAAATCTGCGCAACGGCTTTGTATGGAAGGTGATGAAGAAAAATCCGTACATCGTGAAAGGCTTGCAACGCGCCGGATTTACGGGCGGCTGGTTATCGCGTGACTGAAAGCGGAGTGCGCAGCCAACAGCCGCAGGCTTCAGCTTCGCAGCGTAAACGAACTCCACCAATCTACGGTTCAATGAAAGCTGTCGCCGTTTTAAAGCAAACGCGTTGAACACGGATGACGCGGATTTAACGGATATTCGCGGATTTTTTATTTTTGTTCAATCCCATGCACGAACTCAACAACACGTTCACTAAAGCCGAGCTGATTTCGTCTTTTGGAAAAGTCCATCACGAAGTCGCGTCCTACTTTTTGTCCATTCCACTCGAGAGTTTTTTCAAAGCGTCTGCGGAAAAATGGTCGCCCGCGGAAAATTTGCTGCACCTCATCAAATCCGTCAAACCCGTGGCGATGGCGCTGAACAAGCCGCGCCTGCTTCTGCGCCTCGTATTCGGAAAACCGCAAACCGTGTCGAGACGATTCGAGCAGATCAAAGAAACTTACCAACGCAAGCTGGCCGAGGGCGGTAAAGCTCCCGGACGTTTTGTCCCGGCAATTGGAGAAATTCCTTCTCATCCCGAGCAATTCAGAAATAATCTCGTACGAAAGTGGAACGCAACCGGCGAGAATTTGATTGCAGTTTTAAGAAATTGGCAAGACGAAAATCTCGACAAGTATTTGCTACCACATCCGTTGCTGGGAAAATTGACGATTCGGGAAATGCTTCTTTTTACGCTGTATCATGACTTGCATCACGTGAATAACGTTCGCAAACTTTTGGACGCATGAAGAAATTTTTATTGTTTGCTTTATCTTTATCGTTGGCGTCATTTCTGCCCAATGAGCAAAGCCGCGAAGAAGCGCATAAAATTTTGTTCGAGCGCGTGGTCGCGGCGCGTGTGCATGAAAGGGCAAAGCCACAAACCGTCAGCGTAATTACACCGGCCCAAACGTCGCCGCAGGTGCTTGACGATTTCGAGACCTTAGCTGGCTGGAAAATCATTGTCTCGGACGGCGTTACAGCCAAACTCGAAAGTGTCGCGGGACATGCCGGCAAAGCACTGGCGCTGGATTTTGCTTTCACCGCGGGTTCGGGCTATGCGATTGCGCAAAAGCGCCTGCCGCTTGCATTGCCGGAGAATTACAAATTCACTTTTTATTTGCGCGGCGAAACGCCGGTCAACAATTTCGAATTCAAGCTGCTCGACTCGCTCGACAATGTTTATTGGATCAAGCAGCTCAATATCGATTATCCGCGCGAATGGAAGAAACGAACAATCAAGAAGCGCCATATCAGCTTTGCGTGGGGGCCATCGGGTCCCGGTGTGCTGCGTAAAGTGGATCGCATGGAATTTGTAATCTCCGCCGGTTCCGGCGGCAAGGGTAGAATTTATGTGGATGATTTTCGCTTCGAGCCGCTTGAAACTGCTGGGGAGTCCGAGGTTGCGAGGTCCGAAGTCGAGGTTTCGTCGGCTGCTATCGGAGGCGAACCTAAACTCTCGCCGGATGGGAATAAAATAACGAATTGGCAAAGTGCGGGAAAATCCAATCGGGAGTCGCTCACGATCAATTTTCAAAAACAAAAAGAAATGGGCGGCGTGCTGATCGATTGGCATAAAGACGATTTTGCCACGCAATATGACGTCGAACTTTCCGACGACAACAAAGACTGGACGACGGCTTATGTCGTGACGAACGGCAATGGCGGGCGCGATTATATTTATTTGCCCGAAACCGACACGAGATTTCTACGGCTCAATCTCAACAAGAGCAGCCGCGGCAAAGGTTTTGGCCTTGATCGACTCGAAATAAAAAATGCCGAGTTCGCCGCGACGCCGAATGCTTTTTTCTCCGCAATTGCCGCGGACGCACCGCGCGGCCATTACCCCAAATATTTTTCGCGCGAGCAAGCTTTTTGGACAATCGTTGGCGTGAGTGGCGATACGAAAGAGGCATTGTTCAATGAAACCGGCGCCCTGGAAATTGACAAAGCAAATTTTTCGCTCGAGCCTTTCCTTTATATTGGCAATCGGTTGATTACATGGAACGAAGTTTCGCGCCGGCAATCACTGGAGCAAGATTATTTGCCAATTCCTTCGGTGCAGTGGGAATATCAAAATCTGCAATTGCACGTCACGGCTTTCGCAGCCGGTGAGGCGGGCCATTCGAATTTAGTGGCGCGGTATCGCCTCGAAAACAAGAACAACGCCGCGGCGGCGGGCAAATTGTTTATTGCGTTGCGGCCGTTCCAAGTGTTGCCGCCGTGGCAGGAACTCAACACCATCGGCGGCGTGACGCGCATTGATAGCATGCGCTATGCGAACGGCGTTGTGCGCGTCAATCACAACAAGCACGTTTTTTCTCTCGTCGCGCCCAACGGTTTTGGCGCAGCGGAGTTTGACCAGAGCGACATCACCGAATATTTGCAAAAAGGAATTTTGCCGGCTGCCCAAAAAATTTCCGATCAACTCGGATTTGCTGCGGGCGCCTTGCAATACGATTTCAATTTGGCGCCGAATGAATCAAAGATCGTTGATCTTGTTGTGCCGTTTCATGAAGCGGAGCAAGTTGCAAGTGGCAAATTGCAAGTGGCAAATTTGCTCGAAAAAACGCGAAAATTCTGGCAATCGAAATTAGACAACGTTGACATTCGGCTGCCGGTCTCGGCGCAAAATATCGTCAACACGTTCAAATCGCAAATTGCCTACATTTTGATCAACCGCGACGGCCCGGCGATCCAACCCGGTTCGCGCACGTATGAGCGCGCATGGATTCGCGACGGCTCGCTCACCTCCTCGGCGCTGCTGCAAATTGGCAACGCCCAAGAAGTGCGTGAGTATCTTGATTGGTACGCGCCGCATCAATATCCGAGCGGCAAGATTCCGTGCGTTGTCGATACGCGCGGCGCCGATCCAGTTCCGGAAAATGACAGTCACGGGCAGTTCATTTATGCGGTGATGGAATATTATCATTACACGAAGGACCAAGCGTGGCTACGTGAAAAATTTCCGGCGGTGATTAAAACCGTGCGCTACATTCAAGAATTGCGGCGCGAAAGAATGACGGAAATTTATCGCACCGGCACGCCCGAACAGCGCGCTTGTTTTGGTCTCGTGCCGGAGTCGATCAGCCACGAAGGCTACTCCGCGAAGCCGATGCATTCGTATTGGGATGATTTTTTCATCTTGCGCGGTTTGAAAGACGCCGCAACGATGGCGAATGTTTTGGGCGAAGCCGCGCTCGCCAAAGAATTTGCCGCGGAGCGTGACGACTTTCGCAACGCGCTTTATGCCTCGATGCGGCTGGCGATGGCAAACAAGAAAATCGATTTCATTCCCGGCTGCGTTGAGCTTGGCGATTTCGATGCGACCTCGACGACAGTCGGCGTCTATCCGGTGAATGAATTGGGAAATATTCCCGAGCCGCAACTGCATAACACCTTTGATCGATACTTTCAATACTTCACCCGCCGCCAGCGCAATGAAATTGAATGGCGCGATTACACGCCTTACGAGCTGCGTTTGCTCGGCACGTTTATTTTTCTCGATCAAAAGGAACGCGCCCACGAGTTGCTGAATTTCTTTATGAATGATCGCCGCCCCGCGGGTTGGAATCATTGGGCCGAAGTGGTGTGGCGCGATCCGACTACACCGCGCATGATCGGCGACATGCCGCACACCTGGGTGGGGTCGGATTTCATGCGCTCGTTGCGCAGCTTTTTTGTTTATGAGCGTGAAAAGGACGAGGCGCTTGTTATCGGCGCCGGCATACATGAAGATTGGGCGCGCGATCCAGCCGGCGTCGAAGTGAAAGGGTTGCGGACTTATTTTGGCATGTTGAATTATCGAATGAAAATGGTTGGTGAAAATCTGCTTGTTGAGATGAACGGAAATTTGCAAATGCCCGCCGGTAAAATTGTTTTGAAATCGCCCATGTCCGCCGATTTAAAAGCCGTGTCGATTAACGGAAAAAAGAGCAAGCATTTTAACACCAAAGAAGTCGTCGTGAATGAGTTTCCGGCAAGGATTGTTTTGGATTTCGCGGTGCGCTAAAATATGAATGCGACAAAAAAGAATTTCCACCCGATAGAGACAAACCAAGGGATGAGAAAAAAATTTTCATCCGTTGGATTGTTCCTATCCGTTGGTGCAATACTTTTCAGCGCCGCTTGTCAATCCCCACCCTCCTCCAAAACCGTCATCAAATTCTGGGCGATGGGCGCCGAAGGTGAGCATGTGCAGAAACTCATGCCGGAATTTTCGCGGCGTTATCCCGATATCGAAGTTAAAATCCAAGGCATTCCGTGGACGGCGGCGCATGAAAAATTATTGACGGCGTACGCGGGCAACTCGCTGCCGGATATTGGCCAGCTCGGCAACACCTGGATTCCGGAATTTCATTTGCTCAACGCCCTCGAAAATTTGGATGCATGGCTCGCCAATTCCGCGGCCATCAAACGCGAAAATTATTTTCCCGGCATTTGGGAAACGAACATCATCGACAGTTCCACCTTCGGTATTCCGTGGTACGTCGATACGCGGCTGCTGTTTTATCGCAAAGATATTTTAGCGCGGGCCGGTTACGATCACCCGCCGCGCACGTGGGCGGAGTGGTTCGAGGTTTCAAAAAAAATCAAACAATTGCCCGGCGCCAAAGAAAAGTACGCGCTGTTGCTGCCGACGAATGAATGGACGCCGTTTGTGCTCACCGGCTTGCAAACCGGCTCGTTGCTGCTGAAGGATGGCAATCGTTACGGCGATTTTAGCGGCGAAAAATTTTCCCGCGCGTTTTCTTTTTTAATGCAATTCTATCGTGAGCAACTGGCGCCGGTTGGCATCACGCAAGTCACCAACATTTATCAGGGCCTTGCGGAGGGCTTTTTCGCCATGTACATCACTGGCCCGTGGAACATTGGTGAATTTAAGCGGCGCTTGCCCGCGGCGTTGCAAGACCAATGGATGACGGCGCCCATGCCCGGCCCGGAGACAAACACGCCCGGCGTCTCGCTCGCCGGCGGCTCGAGTTTGGTGCTGTTTAAAAAATCGCCAAAGAAATCCGCCGCATGGAAGCTCATCGAATATCTTTCCGAAGCGCCGCAGCAACTGGAGTTTTATAAAATCACCGGTGACTTGCCTGCGGTGCGCGCCGCGTGGAGCGACACGACATTTACCAACAATGTTTATATTCAAGCCTTCTATCAACAGCTCGAACACGTCGCGCCCACGCCGATGATTCCGGAATGGGAGCAGATTGCGCAGAAAGTGCAGCAATACGCCGAAGCCGCTTCCGGCGCGCACATGTCAACGACGGAAGCGCTAAGGGCGCTCGATCGCGAAGTCGATTTGATTTTGGAAAAACGGCGGTGGATGTTGAAGCAGAGATGAGCTCAGAAAAACTCCAACGGCTAAAAGCCGCCAACGGTTTTCATGATATTTTAAAAGAGCTTTTACCGGTTGGCCGCTTTTAGCCGTTGGAAAAATCTTAGTGCTTTAAAATTTATCTTGTCGATCAACTTGTGATTAATGCGCAAGCCCATGCAACATAAATCTCTCAGCCACGAGATCGCCAGCGTGCGACGCGCAGCCTATTTCTTTCTCGCGCCGGCGCTCATTCCGATTTTCGTCTTCTTTTTTATTCCGGCGCTGGCGGCGTTCGTGTTGAGCTTTACGGATTTCGACATTTATTCGTTGAGTCATATCGACTACGCGCGTTTTGTCGGTGGGCGAAATTACGTGCAGCTTTTCAAAGATCCGCTGTTCTGGAAAGCGATGGCCAACACGCTTTATTACGTGCTGGTCGGCGGGCCGCTGTCGATTGCCGCGTCGCTGGGCACGGCGCTGCTGGTTAATTCCAAGCTCATTCGTTTTCAGGGCGTGCTCCGCGCCGTTTATTTTGCGCCGGTCGTGACGACGCTGGTGGCCGTTGCCGTGGTCTGGCGTTTCATGTATCATCCGCGCTTCGGCTTGTTGAATTATGTGTTGAGTTTTTTCGGCGTCGCGCCGATCGATTGGCTCGGTGATCCCACCTGGGCGATGCCGGCAATTATTCTGATGTCGATCTGGAAAAATTTTGGGTACAACATGATCATTTTCGTCGCGGGCCTGCAAAGCATTCCGGCGCAACTGTATGAAGCCGCGCGCATCGACGGCGCGAATTTCTGGGAACAATTCAAGAGCATCACGCTGCCGATGCTGGCGCCCACGACGGTTTTCGTCAGCATCATCGCGATGATCGGCAATTTTCAATTGTTCACCGAACCCTATGTGATGACGCAGGGCGGGCCGGTCAACAGCACGTTGAGTATTGTCCTGCTCATGTATCAGCAGGGTTTCCGCTGGTGGAATTTGGGTTATTCCGCCGCCATCGCTTTTGTGCTGTTCGGCTTCATTTTACTCGGCTCATTGCTGCAAGCGAAATGGCAGAAACGAGGTGAAGCATGATCAAAAGCCTCGGTAAATTTTTGCTCATCGGCCTCGCGATTATCATTGCCGTGATCACGCTGGCGCCGGCGTTGTGGATGGTCTCCGCTTCTTTCATGGCCACCGGCGAGGCAAGCACGTTTCCCCCGAAGCTGCTGCCGGCGCGCATGACCTTCGAGCATTACGTCACGCTATTGACGCGCCTGCAACTTTCGCGTTATCTCGTCAACAGTCTCGTCTTGAGCGTGAGTGTGACGGCGATCTCGCTCTTCTTCAATTCGATGGCGGGATATGCGTTTGCCAAATATCGCTTTCCCGGACGCGACCGATTGTTTCGTTTTCTCGTCGCCGAAATGGTGATTCCGGCGCAGGTGACGACGCTGCCGCTGTTTCTGATGTTGAATAAAGTCGGGTTAATCAACACCTACGCGGGTGTGATCGTCGCGGGCATGGCCACGATCTACGGCATCTTTTTGGTTCGCCAATTTGCGCTTGGCATTCCCGACAGTTTTATCGAAGCGGCGCGCATGGATGGCGCCAGCGATTTTCGCATTTACTGGCGCGTCATTTTGCCGCTGTGCAAACCGATTCTCCTCACGCTGGCGATTTTCACGTTCATGGGCACGTGGAATGATTTTCTCTGGCCGTTGATTGTGATGACGGACGATTCAATGTACACGCTGCCGGTGGCGCTGGCGAATCTCACCGGCGAGCACGTTCAAGATACCGAGTTAATGATGGCCGGCGCGGTAATCACGATTTTGCCGGTGATGATTATTTTTATCGCCTTGCAAAAATATTATATCAGCGGCATCATGGCCGCGGGGTTGAA
>CAZVZZ010000102.1:5633-8779 GCA_964631505.1 uncultured Cytophagia bacterium | reverse complement strand
ATGAAGCGATAGATCGACGTGTTCGCGACAGCCTGAGTAAAAGCCATGAAGTATTTGTTCTATTAACTGAACACTCTTTGAATAATTCCTGGATCGTTCCTACTTTGGGCGCGGCGTTCGGATTGCACAAGCCAATAACGGCCGTTCTCATGGGTGTGCGTGAACACGAGATTTCGCTTATGGTTCAAGGCATGCGGCGCCTCAAATACGCGGATGTCGACGACTATATCGCCGCGTTGCAAAGCCGCTCCGAGAGGGTGTTCGCGTAAAAAAATTATTCGGATGTAACTCGATAGGTTTTCCTTGCCACGGACGGCATTTTCATATATGGATTATTCCACCCAAACTTCCGATTTATCTTCTCTTTCCTCCGCGCCACTTCAAGCCCGCCCCACAACGTCTCGACGCCGCGCCGTTTTTTCGCCGCCGCAGATCATTGCGGCGCTGAAGATTTCCGTTTACGAAGCGTTTCCGGCGCAAATATTCGTGACGCTGACCGGCGGCGTTTTTATGCCCGCCTTTGCGCTGGCGCTCGGCGCGAATAATTTTTACATCGGCGCCCTCGCCGCGGTGCCGTTTTTCGCCAATCTCTTTCAGCTCGTCGGCGCCTATTTCGTGGAAAATTTTCCCGGACGCAAAAAGCTTTGCGTGCTGGCTTCGAGCATTCCGCGCGTGCTTTGGGCGCCCGCGATCATTTTGACGCTGCTCTTGTTTCCGCAGAACCCGGCGATGATTCGCGGCATTTTGCTGGCGCTGTTGATTCTCGTGTATGCGCTACTGGCGATCTCCGGCGTGGCGTGGCTCACGTGGATGACCGACGTCGTACCGGAAAATATTCGCGGGCGCTACTTCGGGTTGCGTAATTCATTGGTCAGCATCGCCACCGTGCTGGTGACTTTTGGCGGCGGCTGGTTTCTCGATTGGCAGCACGGCAGCCGCACTGCGTTCGGCATGCTCTTCGGCGTCGCCTCTCTTGCCGGAACGGCCTGCATGATTCTTCTCATCAAACAACCCGAGCCGAAAAAAGTCCTGGCGCCGCGCCATGGAAATTTTTTCCGCCTTTATCTGGAGCCTTTCAAGCAACCGAACTTCCGCCGTCTGCTGCGATTTTCGCTGTTGTGGCAGTTCGCTTTTTATTTTGCTTCGCCGTTTTTTGTCGTTTACCTGCTGACGGAGCTGGGCGTCGGTTATGCGCTCGCCGCGTTTTATACGGTCATTCATGCCGGCTTCGAATTTCTCGGCATGCGCGTCTGGGGGCACATTTCCGATCGCACCGGCAACAAGCCCGTCATCACCATTGCCGCCGTCGTTTATGGCGCGCTGCCGTGGATTTGGCTGCTGACTTTTAAGAATTCCTTTAGTTTCTATTTCATGATTCCGGCGTTGCACATGGCGGGCGGATTTTTCTGGGCGGCTTATAATTTGTGTTCAACCAATCTCATGTTTCGCCTCGCCGCCCGCGAGCGCAATTCGATTTATTTTGGCGCCTCGGCGGCGTGCACCGGCCTGGCGGCCTGCGCCGGCTCACTGCTCGGCGGCGCGCTCGGCAAATGGGCGGCGCTGCACCACGTCGATTTGTTCATTTTTTCGTTGACGGGATTGAAAATCGTTTTTCTTTTAACCGGCGCGCTGCGTTTCGCGGCGCTGCTATTTTTACGTCCGATCAAAGAAAAGCAAGGTCTGCGCACGCGGCAGACACTCGCGCTTTTGCGCCACGCCCGCAACTGGCGGATGATGCTGCAGGAAAGCGCGGCGTCGCCCGAAACTTCGGAAGAGGAAAAATTCTGGCCGTTGTTTCGCCGGAAAAAAATTGCGCGACGTCGGTAAATGATCTGAAAAGGAATAACTCTTCGTGACCACCTATCTCGCCCTCGCGATTTTTGCGCTCACCTATCTCGTTATCGCTTCTCAGAAAATTCCGTATCTGCACCTGGACCGGCCGAGCGGCGCCCTCGCCGGTTCGGTGTTGATGGTGCTCGGCGGTGTGCTCACACTCGATGAAGCGTATCGCGCGATTAACTACGACACCATCACGCTGCTGCTCGGCATGATGATTCTCGTCGGTTATCTGCGCTACGCGCGTTTTTTCCGCTATCTCACCTATCTGCTGCTGAGCCGTTTGCACACGGGTAAGCAATTGCTGGCCGGCATCATCTTATTCAGCGGCTTGCTCTCAGCCATTTTTGTGAATGACACGATTTGCCTTATGATGACGCCGCTCGTCGTGCAGCTTTGCGAAGAAACCAAGCTGGATTTGACGCCGTTTCTCATCGCGCTCGCGACCTCGTCCAACATTGGCAGTGTCATGACGCTCGTCGGCAATCCACAGAACATGCTGGTAGGAATATATTCCGGCTGGAGCTACGGCGGCTTCTTTCTGCGTCTGTTTCCCATCGGCCTGTTGGGATTATTGTTAAATTTTGTTTTGATTTATTTCGTTTTCAAAAAAAATCTTGCCGGCAAAACCTGGGGCAAATCCCACTTGTCCGCGCCGCGCGTGGACGTGCGGCTGATGCGAAAAGGGCTGGTGGTCTTGTTTGGCGCCCTGCTCGGATTTTTGTTTTCCGCCAAGCTGGCGCTGGTTTCCATTGCCGCGGGCACGGCGATCATTCTTTGGGCGCGCAAACCGCCGGCCCGCGCCTTTGAGTATATTGATTGGGAATTGCTGCTGTTCTTTTGCGGCCTGTTCATCGTCGTCGCCGGCATCAACAAAGTCGGCCTGGTCGAGAAAATGTTTTTGCCGCTGCAAAGCTTCTTTGGCGTTTCGATCTGGCAGCAACTCGGCGTCTTTTCCGCGGTTTCGATTTTTTTCTCGAATCTTGTTTCCAACGTGCCGTTCGTTCTCATCGCGGCGCATTGGATGGAGGCATTTGCCAATCCGAAGCTGATGTGGCTCGCGCTGGCGATGGCGAGCACCTTCGCCGGAAATTTCACCATCGTCGGCTCCGTCGCCAACATGATCGTCATGGAACTCTCGCGCGAGCACGCTCGTGTGCCGTTCTGGACGTTCTTCAAAATCGGCGCGCCGCTGACGCTGTTGTCGACGCTTATTGGCGTTATCATTTTAGGAATTTATTCTACGGGATGCTCGATGCTGGATCCTTGATCCTTGATGCTGAAAAACCTGCACAGCATCCAGGATCCAG
>CAZVZZ010000102.1:0-5533 GCA_964631505.1 uncultured Cytophagia bacterium | reverse complement strand
CAGCATCCAGGATCCAGAAAATCATTGCTTTTTTTAAAAAACTTCGGCAAATTTTTGTTCAACTTGGACTGCACCTTCGGAGAGATCATGACTGAAATTCGTTCGGAGCAAATGCAGAAACTCGTTCGTGAATGCGGACAGGAACATATTCTGCGTTACTGGGAAAAATTATCAGAAAGCTCGCGTCGCCAATTGCTCCACCAAGCCGCGTTGGTTGATTTTGATTTGATGGGCCGATTGTATCGGGAGTACATCTTAAAAAAAAGCACGGTGGCGGCAACGGCGTTGGAGCCGGCGGAGATGGTGACGCTCGCACATCAGCGCGCCCATCCGGAAGAAGTGCAGCGCATGAAAGCGCGCGGTGCAGAAACTTTGCGCGCCGGCAAAGTCGCGGCGGTGCTGGTTGCAGGCGGCCAGGCGACTCGCCTCGGCTTCGCGCGTCCCAAGGGCGCATACCCGGTCGGACCGGTGAGCCAAAAGAGTCTCTTTCAACTGCACGCGGAAAAATTATTGGCTACCGCGCAGCGCTATCGCACCGCCATCCCGTGGTACATCATGACCAGCGACGCCAACGCCGGTGAGACGCGCGCGTTCTTTGAAGAAAATAATTTGTTCGGTTATGCGCCGCCGGATTTGTTTTTTTTCGAGCAGGAAATGATTCCGGCTCTCGATGAAAACGGCAAACTCATTCTCGACGCGCCGGATCATATTTTCGTCAATCCGAACGGCCACGGCGGCACGCTCACGGCATTGGAAAAAAGCGGCGCGCTCGCCGATATGAAACGTCGCGGCATCGAGGAAATTTTTTATTTTCAAGTTGACAACGTTCTGTTGCACATGTGCGACCCGCTGTTCCTCGGCTATCACGTGGCCGCCAACGCCGAAATGAGTGCCAAAGTTTGCGCGAAGCGCGATCCCCACGAAAAAGTTGGCGTGCTCGGCATGGTGTTTGATTCAACCACTGGGCCGAAAGGCCGGCTGCAGGTGATCGAATACAGCGACATGAGTAAAACCGATAAGGAAGCGCGTCTCGCTGATGGCACGCTCAAATACAACGCCGGCAGCATCGCGATTCATCTTTTGAAAAGGAGCTTTATCGAGCGCGAAGTCGCGGGGGGTACGAAACTGCCGTGGCACGTGGCGCACAAACAAATTCCATTTCTCGACGCCGCCGGGCAGTTGGTGTCGCCGGAAAGGCCGAACGGCTATAAATTTGAAACGTTCATCTTCGATGCGCTCGGCGACGCGGCGCGCGTCGTCGTGCTCGAAGTCGACCGCCGTTTTGAATTCAGCCCCATAAAAAATGCCAATGGCGAAGATTCACCGGCAACCGCGCAGCGCGACCTGGGCGAGTTGTACGCGGGCTGGCTGGAGCAAGCCGGCGTCAAAGTTTCGCGCGATGCATCCGGAAATTTAAAAACGCGCATTGAAGTCAGTCCACTTTTCGCGCTCGATGCGGAAGAGCTGGCGCGCAAGATTTCGCCGGACCTGCGGCTGCAGGAAGATATTTACTTCGAACCATGACAGGCGGCGCCCGTTGGGCAAGTTGCCTGTAACTACTTCAAACACCTCACATGCTCTACTGTTATTATTTCAATCCCGACGGCACGTTGAAGGTTGCCCATGAGCCTGACGCGGTCCGTCGGGCTTTTCAGGACGGCACGCTGTACTGGATCGATCTCGAGAATCCCACGGAAAGCGAAGAAGAGATTCTTTGGGAAATTTTCAATTTTCACCATCTCGCCATCGAAGACTGCATCGCCACGCATCAATATCCCAAAATCGATGATTATGGCGATTATCTTTATATTATCGTGCACGGCGTCGATTATCACAAAACCGACGGCGTGTTTCGCACCAAGGAACTGGACATCTTTCTTACCCCGCAATTTGTCATTACGTTTCATTATGAGCTGATGCGCTCGACGACGCAGGTCCGCCACCGCTTGACCGAAGGCGCCGTGCCGGTGGACCGCCGCCCGGCGTTTTTGTTGCACCAAATTCTCGATGCGCAGATTCATAATTACGGCCCGGCCATGGAAGGTTTTGAAAAACGCATCAGCAACATTGAGGAGTTAATCATCAAAAAACCCGACCCGCGCGTGCTGGATCGTATTTTTGAATTCAAAAAAGAAGTGCTGAATCTCAAGCGGATCGTCGGGCCGCAGCGCGAGGTCATCAACCGCCTCAGTCGCGGCGAGTTTCGCATAATTCCGACTGAGCTGCGCGCGTACTATCGCGATATTTTTGACGAAATCTCGCGCTACGCTGAAATGGCGGAAAGCCATCGGGACGTGATCATGATGGCGCTGGATGCGTATCTCTCGGCAACGTCGAATCGCCTCAACGAAGTCATGCGCGCCCTGACGTTGATCTCCACGATTTTTCTGCCGCTGACGTTTATCACCGGTTTGTTTGGGATGAACTTTCAACATATTCCCGGCGCGGCCCACTCGTGGGGTTTTTATATCACCTTGGGCGCTTCGGTGCTGGTCGGCGCCGGTATGTTTATTTATTTCAAGCTCAAAAAGTGGGTTTAAAGCGTGCTTGCCATGGCGCACCAAAATTCTTAAACTAACAAGAAAATTCAAAACGAGACCCCGGCTATGGATAAGAAACGCGTTATCGAAATTCTCGAAGAAATCGGCACGTTGCTCGAGTTCAAAGGAGAAAATCCGTTCAAGACCCGTGCTTACGGCAATGCGGCGCGCGCGTTGGAGGGAACGACCGACGACATTGCCGAACTGGTGGCCAACAAACGCTTGCGCGAAATCAAAGGCGTGGGCGAAGCGATTTCCGAAAAAATCACCGAGTTGGTGACGACCGGTAAGCTGAAATATTACGAGGAACTCCGCGCCGAATTTCCCGCGGGTTTATTGGATTTGCTGCGCATCCCCGGCCTCGGGCCGAAAAAAGCGAAAAAGCTTTATGATGAATTGGATATAACCTCGATTGAAGCGCTCGAAAAAGCCTGCCAGAAAAATCAGCTCGTCGATCTCGACGGGTTCGGCCAAAAGAGTCAGGAAAAATTTCTCGACGGCATTCGGCAGGTGCGTGAATTTTCCGCGCGGCACTTGTTCCATCACACCGTTGAAGTAGCGATGCCATTGTTTGAGGCCGTACGCAGCCACCCCAAAGTCATCCGCGCTGAGTTGGCCGGCAGTTTACGCCGCTGCAAAGAAACGATCAAAGACATCGACATTGTGGCAAGCTGCAAAGACGCGGATCGTCCGGCGATCATGAAAGCGTTCACGAGTTTCCCCGGCGTGCGCAACATCATCGCGCAGGGTGAAACGAAAAGCAGCGTGCTGCTGGAGAAAGGCGTTCCGGCGGATTTGCGCTTGTTGAGCGATCTCGAGTATCCGTATTTATTGCATCATTCCACCGGCTCCGCCGAGCACAACGTGGCGATGCGCAGCCATGCGCTCAAACGCGGCATCAAGATGAGCGACTATGGTTTGTTCAAAGGCGACAAGCTGATTCGCTGCAAGGACGAGGCGGAAATTTTCGCGGCGCTCGGCATGAGCTACGTGCCGCCGGAAATGCGCGAGAACATGGGCGAAATCGAAGCCGCCCTCAAAGATGAAATTCCAGATTTAATTCAAAAGGAAGATTTGCGCGGCGTGTTGCATTGTCATTCGACGCACAGCGACGGCGCCAACAGCCTGCGCGAAATGGCCGAAGCGAGCAAAAAACTGGGCTTTGAATATCTGGGCATTTGCGATCACAGCATGTCGGTGGCGTATGCGCGCGGCCTCACGCCGGAACGCGTCAAAATTCAGCACAAAGAAATCGACAAGATCAATGCGGAGATGAAAGGCTTTCGGATTTTCAAAGGCACGGAATGCGATATTCTCCCCAATGGCAAGCTCGATTATCCCGAAAAAGTTTTGGAGAGTTTTGATTTTGTCGTCGCCTCGATTCACAGCGCGATGAGCATGACGGAGGAGAAAGCCACGGCGCGCCTCATCAAAGCCATGGAGCATCCGGCGGTGCGCATTCTCGGTCATCCCACCGGGCGGTTGCTGCTCGAGCGCGACGGCTATCCGATCAACCATCGCAAAGTGATCGACGCCGCGGCGGCGCTGGGCGTGTGCATCGAAATCAACGCCAGCCCGTATCGTTTCGACCTGGATTGGCGCTTTTGCAAATACGCGCGCGACCAGGGCGTGCTCATCAGCATCAATCCCGATGCACATTCGATCGGCGGCCTGGCGGATACGTTCTTCGGCGTCGGCATTGCGCGCAAAGGCTGGCTGCGCAAGCAGGATGTGTTGAACACCAAATCGGTGAAAGAAATCGAAAAATGGTTTGCGAAAAAGCGCGCTTAACGCTTTCATCTCGTGCGAACGACACTCAAAAAAATTTATCAGCTTTTCACCAGCGATTTATCACGCGCCGACGTCGAGCGCTTGGTTAAAGTCGAAGCCCGCGGCATGTACGCGTTTTATTCGCGCCAAATGCAAAAGCCGGCGCGCGAAAAAAAACGCTGGAAGCGGGCGCTGATTTTTGCCCGCGATCTGTTCGTCACGTTTCTGCTGAAGCTGACGCCGGCGCGACGCCTGCTTTATGCCGTCGGCCTCTTTCTTTTTACCCTTGCCTTGATTGATCGAAATTGGTGGGACAGTGTTTATGCTTTTATTATCCTGAATTTTTTGCTCGCTTTGGAATTGGCGGACAAACTGATTGCCAAGGATGAACTGGAGGTGGCTCGGGAGATTCAACTCAGCCTGTTGCCCAATGCCTCCGCGCCGATGCACGGCTTTGCCATGGCGGCCTATAGCGACGCCGCCAAGAGCGTCGGCGGCGATTATTATGACTGCATTGCGCTGGCCGACGGCAGCGCGATGATCGCTGTCGGCGACGTTTCCGGCAAAGGCATTTCGGCGGCGTTGTACATGGTCAAAGTGCAAACCATGCTGCAACTGTTCGCGCGCGAATCCGGCGAACCGTGCGTGTTGTTGAACCGTCTTAACGAACAACTTTATCGCCATCTGCGGCGCAATTATTTCCTCACCCTCGCGCTGCTGCGTTTGCATCCCGACGGGTTCATTGAGTTTTGCCGCGCCGGCCACACGCCAACGCTGGTTTACGACGGCGAGAAAAAACATTGCGAATGGCTGGAGCCGAAAGGCCTCGCCATCGGCCTTGAAAGCAACGGGCGTTTTCGCGACAGCCTCGAAGTCTCCCGCCGCCAATTAAAATCCGGCGACATTCTGTTGCTCTTTACCGACGGCGTGATTGAAACTGCTGATGCGCGGCTGCATGAATTTGGCGAAAGCCGTCTCGCGCAAATTTTGTCCCGCCATGCGGAGGCCTCGGCAGAAGTCATCAAATCCGTTTTGTTATTCGAATTGAACGCGTTCCGCAACGGCGCCGACCTGCGGGATGACACGACGTTTGTGATCATCAAACGGAATTGAGCACTTGAGGGAAAATTGGCGGGAAGAGCTTCAACGCCTAAACGGCGGAAAGCGCCAATTTTGCCGAGGTCGCACTCCTCCCGTGAAAAATATATTGCAGCCGGGTGTTG
>CAZVZZ010000101.1:7483-8798 GCA_964631505.1 uncultured Cytophagia bacterium | reverse complement strand
ATTCCATTAACGCAAATGTCATTGGCGTGTTTGCCGGGTCATGCTGATGCGTTGTTGCCGTGTCACAGTTTTGCGGCGGCAGGCATTGATTACGTCGAAAATACCGCGCATGCGCGCCGCTTGCGTAAGCGGCTTTTGGAAAGTTTTCATTGACAATCGCGCAAAATTTTTATAAACTAATAGACATTTTTCTGACGGTGAGAATTTTTTTGGAAAGGTAGCCAAACGATGAATCAACTCCGCCGTGATCCGATTACGGGCATTTGGACGATTATGCTGCAGGACGGCAAGGAGGTGGTTACGGTCAAACCCGACGGGTATCGCCGTCTGCGCCATGCTCATCCGGATGAGACCTGTGAGTTTTGCGCCGGGCGTGAAAGCGAAACGGCGCCCGAGATTTTTGCTTTGCGGGATAATCAGTCGCCGCGCAATCAGCCAGGTTGGCGCGTCCGCGTCGTGCCGGCGCGCGTGCCGGTGCTGCAAATTCATGGTGAAGCCAACAATCGCGGCATCGGCATTTATGACATGCTGGACGGCATCGGCGCGCATGAGCTGGTGATCGAGACGCCGGCGCATGGGAAAATCATAACCGATTTGGCCGACCACGAGATTGCCGACGTGTTGATCGCTTATCGCGAACGCATGCTGGATCTCAAACGCGACGCCCGCTTCCGGTATGTGCTGTTGTATAAAAACGTCGGCGAGGGCCGGCGCGGCCCGAGCCTGCGGCATGCGCTCAGCCACATCATTGCCACGCCGATCACGCCGCTGCGCGCGCGCGAAGAATTGATGAATGCGCAACAGTATTTTCTGCTCAAAGAACGGTGCATCTTTTGCGATATGATTCGCCAGGAGATGGAAACCTCCTCGCGGTTGATTGCGGAGAATGAAAATTTCATCGCGCTGTGCCCGTTTGCCGCGCGCGCGCCGTTTGAAATTTGGATTTTACCCAAGCGCCACGAAACTTTTTTTGAATGGAACAACGATTTGCCGGCGCTCGCGCGCTTGTTGCGGCTGGTGCTGATGAAAGTTCGCAAAGCCCTCGGCGATCCGAATTTCGTGATGATTATTCATTCCGGCCCGAATCTGCTTGCCGGCCGGCAGCGCGGTTATTGGAAAACCGTCGAGCGTGATTTCCACTGGCATCTCGAAATCATGCCGCGCCTGCGCAATATCGCGGATTTTGACGTCATTGCGGGTTTTCAAGTGAACGCGGTGCCGCCGGAGCGCGCCGCCGAAATTCTGCGCCAGTGTGCGGTTTAACCGCAACGCCAGCTTGGGAAAATAGCTGCGGTGCGCGCCAGCCGGTTGCGGG
>CAZVZZ010000101.1:0-7383 GCA_964631505.1 uncultured Cytophagia bacterium | reverse complement strand
TTATTCACCTTTAGCTGAGTTAAAAAACGCATGTCTAAATCTTTCTTTGCCGTGTTGGCCATGTTAGCCTGTTGCTGCGCCTGCCAAAGCAATCAATCCCTGCAAAAACCGGCTACCGACGGCAGCGCGCTGATCTTTCCCGGTGAAAAACATTTTGCGCAGGTTCGCCAATTGACGCGGGAAGGCGAAAACTCCGCCGAAGCCTATTTGAGTTTTGACAAAACCGCGAAGCGGTTGATCTTTCAATCGACGCGGCCGCCGTATCAATGCGATCAAATTTTTATTCTCGATTTGTTAAAAGGGACGGCGCCGCAATTGGTGAGCACCGGCAAAGGCCGGACGACCTGCGCCTTCTTTTTGAAGGATAATCGCAACATCATTTTTTCATCGACGCATCTCGGCGGCGAAGCTTGCCCGCCGCCTCCCGATTATAGCCGCGGCTACGTGTGGGCGGTTTATCCGGATTTTGACATTTTCACCAGCCGCGACGACGGTACGAATCTGCGGCCGTTGACGAACTCGCCCGGTTACGACGCGGAAGCCACGGTTTCGCCGGACGGCAAGAAAATCGTTTTCACGTCGATGCGCGACGGGGATTTGGATATTTACACGATGAACGTGGATGGAACGGCGGTGCGCCGCCTCACCACCACGCCGGGTTATGACGGCGGCCCGTTTTTTTCGCCGGACGGCAAGCAAATCATTTACCGCGCGCACCATCCGCAGGCGCCGGAAGAGCTCAAGGATTATCAGGATTTGTTGAAAGAAAATTTGATTCGCCCGACGAAATTGGAAGTCTTCGTGATGAATGCCGACGGCTCCAATCAACGCCAGATCACCAGCAATGGCGCGGCGAACTTTGCCCCGTATTTTCACCCGAGCGGCAAAAAAATTATCTTCTGTTCCAATCTTGCCGATCCGAAAAAACGCAATTTCGATTTGTTCACGATCGCGCCGGATGGCACCAATCAGGAGCGCATCACGTATTTCGGCGATTTTGACGGGTTCCCGATGTTTTCCCATGACGGCAAGAAGCTGGTGTTCTGCTCGAACCGCAACGCCGCCGCGCCGCGCCAAACCAATGTGTTTATCGCGGATTGGGTGGAATAAAAACTTTCACCAGGATGCAGAACCGTCCGGGTCCGTTTTCCGGCAACGGGTGCCAATTTAAAAAATCGCGATGCGGCGTACCCGGATGGTAATGCGTAATTTTTTGGAGATGCAAAATGATCGATACCAAGACTGGCTTTTCCAAGTCGGAAGCGGAAATGCTCGAAGCGTTGCGCCAAGAGATGGGGTTGGCAACGGTTGACGAGGTGATGCGCGCTTTGGTGCGGCAGGCTTTTCATCGCACGCAGATTCTTTGCCCAAGCTGCGGCGGCCACGCCCGCAAAACCGTGGAAGGCAAAGCCGAATGCGAAGAATGTATGTCGGTGTTGGGCCTCGCGGATGGCATGTTGGTCACCTTGACCGGCCGCCGTGAAAAATAGCCGTGGGCAAGCGACTTAGAGTTCAAGGAGCCGCACCGGCATCCACCCGCGCACGGCGTTCAGCAAAAAAATCGCCTCCGCTTTTTTTAAATCTTCCGGATACAGCACGCGCTCGCTGAGCCGGTTTTGCGCCAGCAATTCGGCGCGCAGCGTTCCCGCCAACAGGCCGCACGCCACCGGCGGCGTATAATCTTTCCCTTCCAGCCGCACGGCCAGATTGGCAATGGTCGATTCGGTTAGCTCGCCTTTTTCATTGATCAGCAAAACGTCGTCAACCTCCGGCCGGCTCGCCCGCCGCGTTGCATAGATTTCGCGGTGCGTGGTTTTGTGAAAGAGAAAAACGTCGCGGCTATCCACCGGCGCGCGCGCCAGCGCCACGCGCGCAATTTTTCTTTCCGCCAAAGGTTGCGACCACACGTGCATCGCGCCGTCGCGCTCGAGTTGCAGGCGCAACTTGAACGTTCCGCCGGTCATTTTCTCCGCCGCTTCTTGCAGCGTCACAGCCGCGGCGCGTTCGTCAAATTTAAAACCGAAATAATCCGCCGAATCGGCGAGGCGGGCGAGATGGCGGTTCAGCAAAAAATAACCGGCGGTGTTTTCATAACGCAAGGTTTCGAACAGCGAAAAATCCGGGCGAGCCTGATGGATAAAATTCCCCTTCAACAAACATTCTTTGTACTCCGCCGCCGGTGAGGAATCATACGTAATGCCGCTGCCCAGCCCCAGTTCGATAAGTCCGGTTTGCGTATCAAGCAACAGCGTGCGAATCGCCACGTTGAACACCGCTTCCGGCCCCGGAGAAAGAAAGCCGAGGGCGCCGGTATAAATTTGCCGCGGCGAATCTTCGAGCGCGTGAATGATTTCCATCGTCCGGATTTTGGGCGCGCCCGTGACCGAGCCGCAGGGAAAAAGCGCTTGCCAAATTTCCACGAACCCCGCCGGCGGCACTGGCCGCGCGGTGACAGTTGAGGTCATTTGCAGCACGGTTTCATAACGCTCGACGGCGAAGAGTTGCGGCGTTTGCACCGAGCCTAATTCCGCAATGCGCCCCAAATCATTGCGAAGCAGATCGACGATCATCAAGTTTTCGGCGCGTTCTTTGGGGGAAGATTGCAATTGCGCCGCGTAGTCGCGGTCTTCCGCGGTGTAGCGGCCGCGCGGTCGCGTGCCTTTCATCGGCTTCGTGGTGATTTGCCCGCGTTGCCAATGAAAAAAAAGTTCGGGAGAGAGGGAAAGAATGCGATAGCGTCCCAAATTCAAATACGCGCAGTAGTCCGCGCGCTGGTTGCGGCAAAGCTGATGATACAACGCTAAATCGTCGCCCGCAAACTGCGCGCGCTGCCGCAGCGTGAAATTCACTTGATAGGTATCGCCCGCGGCGATATGCTCGCGAATTTGCTCGACGGCCTGGCAATACGCGTTTTCATTTAGGCTCGCGGTGGCGTTGGTTAAAGTAAATGCGCCGTCCCGGAAAAATTCGCCGGCTTTGATGGCGCGGCGTTCTTTGAATAAACCAAACCACAGCAGCGGCAGCGCCGAAGCGGCTTTAACGCGAAAAAGCGGATCGCCGGCCGGCGCGGCTTCATAGGTCATGAAGCCGGCGGCATGCAATCCGCTTTGCGCCGCCGCTGCAATGCGCTGCAGCGCCGGAATGATCTGCGCAGGTGTCGTTGCCGTGATCTCTTCGACGGCGTCGACAAAATGAAAGGAACGGCCGGCAGGATTGCGGCCGTAGCTTTCAAACAATACCAGGGGTGTGGGCATGGTTAATTTTGCGGCAATTTTTTTGCACGTGATCAAATTTACGGCAAAATTAACCATGAAGCAAACATTTTAGTTCGCGTGCCACGGCGGCAAGCTGAAGCTTGCCACTCCGCTTGTAGACGTCGGACTCCTACTTCAGCAAAGTCATCTGCCGCGTTTGCGAAAAGAGGATTTTACCGTCTTCCGTTTTGGCGATGAGTTGATACAAATACGCCCCGGCGGCAACCGCGCGGTTGAAATTATCGCGGCCGTTCCACGTCACGGCGTGGCGGCCGGCGGCCATTTCGCTCGCCGCCAGCACGCGCACCAATTGGCCGGCGACGTCATAAACGTTCAACCGCACCAACGCCGGTGACGGCAGGGAAAAGTTGATTGCCGTGCTCGAATGTTTGAAAATTTCGCTGGCAGAAAATGGATTCGGATAATTAGGCTCGAGCGTAAATTCACTCGGCAGCAAATTTACTTTTTCAGAAATCGCGCTGCCTTTGCTCAGCCCAAGCTGCGGCTTGATCTCCAGCGCAATCACCGCCCAATCGACCGAACCGCTCATCGTGCCGTTGAAGGTCACAGCGCCGGCCGTGGCAAAACGCTGATCTTGCACTGCAAGCCCGGCCGTGGTTGAACCGACCTGCAGCAGTTCACCGCGTTCCGTGTATCCGGCACCCGGCGCATTGTTTTTATTCCGCAACGCCATGGCGCCGTAAACCATCGCGCCGTTCAGTGAGGTCGTCAAATTGAATGCATACGCCGCATTATCGACGCCGCCGGAGCACGCGCCGCTCACGCCGACGGTGTTGCCGAAAACCAAGGCCCCAAGCGGATTCGCAGCATCAACGCCGGAGTAGCGCGACACCATAAGCACGGCTGCATTCGGCGCCGACGCCAATGTCGCTGTCACCACACCGCTGCCGGTTGGTGTGCCTTGCGCCATCCAAACTTCCAGGCCCGAAAGATTGCGGCCGGTACACTGCGATTTAATGCGCGTCCAGGTGAGGCCGAGGCCGGTGATGCCGGTTACTGCAACATTGCCACGCATCGAAATTCCCGCAAGATAAAGATGGCCATTCACACCGGCGACACTCGTCGCGGTTGCCACCGTCGTCGAGGCGCTCGACCCGCCGATTGCCGTCTCTTCATGCGCCACTTGCCCGCTGCCGCCGATCACCGAGAAAATCGCGGTAACGTTTTTATTCGCGCTCATTGTGATCGTGGCCGGATTCGTTGCGCCGGTCAAATCACCGCTCCAGCCCGCAAATTGAAAGCCGTCATTCGGCGTCGCCGTCAGCGTCACCACCGTGCCGGAATCATACGTGCCGCCGGCTGGATTCAGCGCTACGTTTCCTGAGCCGTTTGTGTTCACGGTTAACGTGTATTGCGCCGGTGTTATCGCGGTGAATGTTGCGGTGACGTTTTTGTTTGCATTCATCGTTAGCGTCGCCGGATTCGTCGTGCCGCTCAAATCACCGCTCCAGCCCGCAAATTGAAAGCCGTCATTCGGCGTCGCCGTCAGCGTTACCACCGTGCCGGAATCATACAACCCGCCTGCCGGATTCAGCGTCACATTTCCTGAACCGGTGGTGTTAAGCGTTAACGTGTATTGTGTTATCGGTATTTGTGTAAAGGTGGCCGTCACATTTTTATTTGCGTCCATCGCCAGCATGGCGGGATTTGTCACGCCGGTTAAATCGCCGCTCCAGCCGCTGAATTGATAACCCATCGCCGGCGTTGCCGTCAGCGTCACGTTGGCGCCCGCGCTGAATGAGCCACCGGACGGCATAATGCTGCCCGCGCCGATGACGTTTGTCGTCAACGTGTATTGCATGCCGCTGCTCGTTTGCGGGCGAATCTCCAGCCCGATCACGGCCCAATCAACACTGCCGCTGAACGTGCCGTTGAGAACCGTCGCGCCGGCGGAAGCCATGACTTTATCTTCCACCGCCACCGCCGCACGACTCTTTTTGATATCCGCACGCTCGGTGTAACCCGCGCCCGGCGTGTGCGAACGGTCGCGTAATGCCGCCGCGCCATAAATCACGGCGCCGTTCAGTGTCGTGCTCAAATTGAACGAATAGGTTTTGCCATCGATGCCGCCGGTGCAGGCGCCATTCACGCCGACGGTGTTGCCGGCGACCATGTTGCCAAGCGGCGCCACGGCATCGACATTGGCATAACGCGACACCGCAATTACCGCATAGCTCGGCTTCGACACGAAGGTTGCGGTCACGACGCCGCTGCCGCTCGGTGTGCCTTTCGCCATCCACACTTCCAGGCCGGTTTTATTTTTGCCGGAGCATTGCGTCTTCACCAGCGTCCAATTCAACCCGAGGCCGGAAACCGACGATACCGCCACTTTCGCATCCATTGAAATCGCCGCGAGATAAAGCTCGCCGTTCATTGCCGTGAGGCTGGCCGAGGTTTTTACTGTCGTCGAGCCGCTCGAGCTGCCGGTCACCGTTTGCTGATGTGCCACTTGTCCGCTGAGATCGATTACGGTAAACGTTGCGGTGACATTTTTATTGGTCTCCATCGTGATCGTCGTGGGATTCATCGCGCCGCTTAAATCCCCGCTCCAACCGGCGAATTGATAGCCCGCATCCGGCGTGGCCGTGAGTGTCACCATCGTACCGGCGTCATACGTGCCGCCGGCCGGATTCAACCCGACGCTTCCAGAACCGGCGGTGTTAACAGTTAAGGAGTATTGTGTCGTTCCGGCGTCAATATTAAAAACATTCACACTCATGCCGGTGCCGGTCGCTTTGGTGACGCTGATTTTTCCCGTGGTCGCGCCGGCGGGAACCGTGGCCGTAATTTGCGTATTCGAGTTCACCGTAAAAGTTGCAGCCGTGCCATTAAACGCCACATTCGTGGCCTCGTTGAAATTATTCCCGTTAATCGTTACCAGCGTGCCCACCGGGCCGAGCGTCGGCGTAAACGAGCTGATGGTCGGCGCCGCGCCACCGTTGCCCGGCAGTGTCAGATAATTGTGAAAATAATAGCGATTCACCTCGTCGCTGGCGAGAATGAGCAGGCCGGTCGTCGCGTTGACATTGTGCTTCGACGCCGTGGCGTCGTTGATATCCGAATTGTCCGAGCTTTCAATGAAAGCCGTTCCTTTGCCGGAAGGAAAGCTCATGTTGTCGAGACTGACTTTTTTATGCGTAATGTGGCTGCCGCTTTTGGCAAAAATATACAATTCGCGATTTTCATCGTCGATCACCACGATCAGGCGTGTATAATCGTCGGCTTTGGTCGCGACCACGTAATTCGTCCAGCCGCCGCCGAAACTGCGTTTGTGCAGATAAACGCCCGGATTGCTCGTGCCGCTCAAGCTCGTCTTGGTCGCCAGATACAAATTGCCGCCGCCGTCCGTGGTCATTTTGATATTCAGATGATCGTCTGCCACCGTGCCTAAATTCGAACCGCCCAAAGCGATTTCATTGCCGCTCCAAACCGTCGGGGCGTCGCTGTCCTTGTGCGCGGAGAAATAAATTTTGGAATCGTTTTGATTGCTCCAGGCCACGCCGAGCTTGCCGTTGAAGGCAATCAGCGTCGAGATATCATCGCTGCTGGTGTTCGCGCCCTGCGTCGGCAGCGCAAAGGGCGTGGCCCAGGTCGCGCCGTCATCGGTCGAATAATTCAAATAAACTTTGCTGGACTGCGTCCACGTCACCCACAGCCGGCCGACCGAATCTTTATCGAGCACCAGCGTTTCAGAAATGGCGCTGTTCACGGTCACCGGGAAGCCGCTGTCGAGGCTGTACGTTTTGGTTGCGGCATTATAAGTGTACCGATAAAACCGCCCGGAACTGGAGGCGGGCGCGCCGCCGCTGGTCTGTGAGCCGCCGCTGTAAACGTGCGACACAATATACAATTTCTGGCCGTCCCAGAGCGCATCCGCCAGCGATTGCGAGCGATCATCCACATCCGGGCCAACGTTGGTCCACGTCTGAATGGCGAGATCGAAGCGATGAATGCGGTATTTGTTTGTAGAAGGATTCCACAAAACGCCCCACCACGAGCCGTCGTTCCACCACAGCTTGCTCTCCGGCTTGTCGGCGGTGGGCGCTTCGAACACCGTGGAGCCGTAGCTGAAATCCCGATAGCCAACGGTAATCGGGGTTTGCGCGAA
>CAZVZZ010000100.1:0-8811 GCA_964631505.1 uncultured Cytophagia bacterium | reverse complement strand
AAAATGAAGGCGCGGTTGAGGCCGATCACCTCATCGCCGCCGGTAATTTTGGCCAGGCCGGTTTCGCAGGCGGAGAGCATCACCAGCGCGGTGTTTAATTTCAATCCGAAAATTTTATGCGCTTCGAGGCGTCCGGTTGCATTGGTCGAATCCGGCGCGAGCAGCAATGCCGAAAACAACGGATTGCGCTCGTCATAAACGCCGTGACAGGAAAGATGAATGAGATTCGCCTGCGCTGCGCCCGCGATGAGTGCGCTCGACGTGGCGCCTTTGCGCTCGTAGCTTTCGATCTCGCCAAAAGTTTGCGTGATGCTTTTGATCTCCTTTTCCGCAAACGGCAAATCGAAACGCGCGTTGCCGACATCCGGATTGCCCAGCGCCAGCACGCGGAAATTTTCCGACGCAGTGTTGAGAAAAGCATTGCCCCGACGGGTGTCGCCTTTGCGATAGCAAAAACCGAGCACGGTCGCGCTCGGCGCGAACGCCAGCGCGTGCCGGTCGATCAAATACGTGCTGTCCGCATTTTGCAGCGCCGGAAACGGCAGATAGTGCAGAACCCCGTGCGGCACGATCACAAGCTGCGTCGCGTTTTGCACCAACGCTTCAATCGGCTTGACAAGCTGATCATAAAGCGCGCGCGAAAAACTTTCGGTGGAGGCGCGCTTCGTGATCGCGCGGCGCAATTGCACGATATTTTCATTCAACTGCTTGCGATCCAACGGCGTGCTCACTGCGCGTGCCTGTTGGCGATCAACCACCCAACTCACCAGTCGGTCTTTCGCAAAAAAATATTCTACCAGCGCGACGCTATCGGCCAACATCGCCTGCACTTCAGAGAGTGGCAGCGGCTCGACGCTCACCAAATCCGCCAATTCGGGATTCGCCGCCTTCAACGCGACGAGAACATTCGAGTATTCTTTTTGCAAATTCGCGAGCGTGTCGTTCAACGCCGCCATTGCCAAACGCGTGCTCTCCTCGCTGCCGGACTTTTGTTGCAGCGCATTGATTTTTCCCTGCGTGAGACTGAGGCGATCCAGCAAGCGCTCGCGGCGCTCGAGTAAAGCACGGTCGCCGCCGGATTGCAAATCAACATTGGTATTGGCAAGCTGATCCGCAAAGCTGCGCGATTTGGCGCGCTCGGCAACGGCGAACGCCTCATTGGGGCGATTCATTTGCAGCAGCAACAAAACCGCTTCCTCATAAATTTCCGCCTTATCGTCGATGAACCCGCTGCGATATTCCTCGATTTTGATTTTCGCGCTCTGTCGCTCCAGCGCCGCAATCGCGCGTTGATAAAAATCGAACGCCGGTTGCAAATCGCCGGATTGGCGCGCCAGCAAACCCAATCTCCACAAACAGCGCCATTGCATTTCATCGAGCTTCGCGGCCTCGGCTTGCGCGAGCGCCTCGGCAAACGCCGCGCGCGCCGACGTTTTATTCCCGCGATCAAGCAACGCGAGACCTTTGAAATAAAACGCTTTCGTGTGCGCACGACGATCATTCAACTTCAGCGCGACCGGCTCGGTTTTCGCAAGATAGAGCAACGCCGAATCCGGCTGCGCCAGCGCCTGAAAAGTTTGGCCGAGAAACAGATAATCATACAGCAGACCGCGCTCGAAGCTGATTTGCCGATCCAACTCCATGGCCTGCCGAAAACTCGCCAGCGCCTGCTGATGCTCTTGGCGCTGCACATAAACGAGGCCGAGGTTTTTTTGAATCGTCGCTTGCTCACGCGGCTCTTCCGCGGCCAGCGCCAATTGTAGCGCGCGTTTTTCCGCGTCGAGCGCGCCGTCCAAATCGCCGAGGCTCAGCAAAATCAAACCCAACGTCGATTGGCCGCGCATTTTCTCACGCGTCGCCGCGGCCAAACGCAGCGCGCGTTGTTGGTGCAGCAGCGCCGTTTGATAATCGCCGTTGAACCAGCAGACATCGGCGAGATTTTGTTCCGCGAGCACGAGATTGGCCGTGTCGCTGATCGCCTCAAAAATCTGCAATGCCTGCCGATGAAATTTCAAGGCTTCGCCGTAAGCCGTCAAGCGGCTGTAAACCGCGCCGGTAAGTTGATACGCCGTGGCGAGCGCACGCTGTTCGGTGGGATTCGCCGGTTGCCGCATGGCTAAAAAATTTGCCGCCGCGTTTTCCAAAAAATCGAGCGCCGAATCATAGCGATCATCTTCCAGCGCCAGCTTGCCGAGTAAAGTTTCCGCTTGCAAGCGCGGTAAAATCTGATTCTGTTCTTTTAAAATTTCAACGGCCGGCTCCGCTTGCGCCATTGCCGCCGTATAATCCGCCGCGGCTTCGAGAATGCGGGCCTGTTGCAAACGCGAATCCGCCGCGGCGAGCGGATTTTTGACGCGCTCCGCCAACTCGAAATACTTTTTTTCAACCTCCAGCGCCGCCGCATAATTTTTCAACTGCGTTTGCCATGTCGAAAGATTGCGATAGCTCTGCGCGACTTGCCGAATGTTATTCGCCGCCAACGCAACTTCCAAAATTTTCGTTTCGACTTCGCAGGCCGTCGCGAAATCTTGGCCGGAAAGCGCGCTGGCCTTGATCAACAAATAAAGATTTTGAATCGCTTCATTTTGCCCAAGCTGCTGTGCCATCGTCAACGCCGATTGATAGTAACGCGCGGCTTCACCAAACTCGCCGATTTCCTGCGCGGCATTGCCCTTCAAAACCGTCTCTTCAAAATGCCGCTTGGCAAACGCGCTCTTCTCCGCCGCCGTCATTCCCGCAAATCCGGCCAGCTCAAATCCGGCCCAATCATGCGGATCGGGAAATTTTTCGCGCACGGCGTGTTGCGCTGCGTTCAATGCGGCGAGTGCAGACCGATCTGCCAAATTTTTATAAAACGCGCTGTAAAAAATTTCGCGAATTTTCGGCGCAACTTGCCATTGCGTATAAATCAGCGTCGGCGTTCCGGCGTAGATCAAGCTGCGTTGCAACGCGATCATCTCGTCGCCGGTTTGCCCCAGCGCAAAAGGAAAATTCGTATTCTCCAACGCCACGAGACTTGCCGACAGATCAAACTCAAACAAACGATACAAAGGAAGAAGTACGGTATCCTGCGCTGCCGGATGCAGCCAAAAACCCGAATCGAGCGGACGCTGCGATTGCACTTCAAAACGATTTTGCACGTGAACCCATCCCGCCTGCTGCAATCTCACTCGCGCCTCGCCGGTGCGCCAATCCGCGTTGTACAACGTTTGAACTTTGAGGCCGGCGATCCTCCAATTCAAACTATCGCTCTCCGCTGTATCAACGGCACCAACTTTACTTTTTAGCTGTTGATCATTTTTGCTTTTTTGCAGTACCAGCAAGTTATTTTCATTCAAATTCTGATGCCGCTCTGCAAATTGCAGCGCCAGCAGACTCGGCGCTTTGCCGATGCTAAACCAATCTGCCAAACGCTCGCTATCAAATTCCAACGCGCCAAACGGCAAATAGTGCAAACAATCATCCGGCACGATGATCAAACGCCGAAACGAATCCAGTCCGCGAATCCCGCCGAGCAGCAGCGCGGACAACTCGCGGCAGCGCGTTGACTCGTCGGCGCTGCGGTTGCGCCACGCCTCGCGCAATTGCCACACCAGCGCGCGCAAACGTTCGCGGCTGAGCGGCACGCGCGCTTGCTCCAAACGGTCGCGGCTGAGCAGCCACACGAGCAGCTCGTTCTCCGCGACAAAATATTCGAGCACCGCAGTTTCCTCATCCAGCGAAACTTGTAGCGCCTGCACGTCCACTTGCTGAATGCTGAAGAAACTCGCCAGCTCCGGATCTTCGGCGAGCGCCTGCTGCACCACGTCGCGATATTCACGCTCCGCCTGCGCCAGCTCCTCGCGCGTGCGTTTGATTTCTTTCGGACGCGGCGGCGTTTCCGCCTCGAGCTTCGCGAGCGCGCCGCGCAAACGGCTGAGCTTGCGTTGTGCCTCCAGCGCAAGTCCGCCGGCGCCGCCCCAGATCAAACGCTGCCGCTCTTTTTTCGGCAAAATGTAGCGCGCCGAAATGAGATTGACAAAACGATTGCTCCGGCTGCGCTCCGCCAAATCCAAAGCGTCGCGGCCCGAAGCGAGCGTCACGGCATTTTCATACAGCGCATATTGCTCTTCGGTTTCCGCCAAGCGCTGTTCGCTGCCCTCCGGCTCTTCCGGCAAATTTTCAAGAAGCTGAATCGCGCCGAGATACCACTCCAGCGCGGATTTTTTTGCGAGCGGATGTTCCGGCGGCACGCGCACATAACGGCAAACCGTGCCGATGGCGTGCTCGACGCGCCACGCTAGCTCGCTAAATTTTTTCTCGATACAAATTTCGCGCGCCGCTTGCAGTTGCGCTAGCGCCGGCGCATAATCGCGCGACAACATAAACAAACCCGCGAGATTGCGGCGCACGATCACTTCCTCCCGCGGCAGCCGCTGACTCTGCGCGACTGCGAGCGCGGTGTCATAAGCGGCGTGCGCACGAGCCAGATTGTGCAGCGCGTGAAACGAGCGCTCGATATCGCCGTTCGTCGAAAATAAATTTTGCGCCGCGCGCAAGTACAAATTGCCGAGCGTGTTCATCACCGCCAGCTTCTGCCGCGGCGCTTGCAAGCCGATCATTTCGATGTCGGCCTTGCCGGTTTGCAGCAGTGAATCAACGTTGCGGCTGCGGCGCGGCTCGTCAGTGAGCAGCGCGATGTTGCCCATGTTGATCACGTTGACGATCTTGCCCGCGGGCGCATTGAGACGCTCACACAAATCGAACGAGCGTGCAAAATAATCGTAGGCCTTGTCGAAATCATGATAGCTGTACCACAGCGCGCCGAGATTGTTGAGCGCGCGCGCCTCGCCGGCCAGATTTTTCTTCCGGCGAAACGCCTCCGCTTTTTTCTCAAATACGTCAATGGCGTTTGCGAAATCTTTTGCCGCCACGTAGCTTTCGCCGGTGATGCTGAACAGCAGCGCCCTTTCCTGCTCGTAAGTCAATCCCTCGGTGTTCGACTCGCCGAACGGATCGATGGTCATCCAGAAGATCGGCAGCACGTCGAAAAATTTGATCGCCAGCCGCCCTTTTTTTTCCGCCGGAAACGCGCGCGGCTCGAGCCGCGCCGCGGAACGCGCGCTTTTGGTGATGGCTTCGTCGCTCTCGTTGTTTTGCTGGTGATTGAGCGCCATGTTGCGCCAGACCAGCGGCAAATTCTCGCGGCGATTTTCGCGGCGGCTCACGGTGTCGGCTTTTGCAAATTGCTCGTTCGAAGTGTCATAATCGCCCTGGCTCTGATAAACCAGCGCGAGGCGATTGAGATTGCGCAGCTCGCCGTCCACGTCGCGCAGCTCGCGGCACAGCCGCAGCGCCGTTTGCAAAAACGGAATCGCCTCGTCGTAATGCCGCGTGGTCCACGCGCACGCGCCGATGCGCTCGAAAATAATCGCCTGCTGCCGCGATGAAACAAAGGTGCTGTCGTAGCGGAGCTTGTGTTGAAAATAGCGCAGCGCATATTCATAGCCGAACTCGCCGAGGTTGTAATAATTGTTCGCGAGGTTGAGCGCGAGGTTCGCCTCCATCTGCGGATCGGCGCTCTCGTCGTTGAGCGCGATGGCGACGGTCAGCGCGTCGATGGCTTTTTCATACCAGCGCGCCGGCGGCTTTAAGCCGCGCAACGTCACCGTGCGCAGCGTTTTGTCGAGAATATCCGGCACCGCCAGCGCGACGGTTTCGAGAAATCCCTTTTTGCGGGCGCGCTCTTTTTGCTCCAGTTTTTCAATCGCCTCGTAATTGAAGCCCAGCGTCAAATACGCCGGAATCAGGCGGTAATTGATGCGCAGTGCGCGCTCGATCAAATCCGTCGAGTGCCGCAACAGATTGAGATTATTTTCTCCTTTGTATGAATACGCGAGGCCGAGCGCATAAAGCGCCGTTTCATCCGGCGCGCTCGCTGCATTCGCCGGCGGCGCAAAACGCGCCAACGCCGGATTCGCCCTTTCATATTCGGCAATGGCATCGTCAACATCGCCGAGCGCGTGCATGGTTTCAACAAAGCCGCGTTGCGCTTCGACGTTTTGCGGATCGAACTTTCGCGCTTGCCGAAACAACGACAGTGCCAGCTCATAATCACGTTGGCGATGCAGCAGCCGCGCCCGCCCGATCAGCGCCGCCGTCAATTCATATCGCGCCGCGCGTTCGATATTTCTTTTCGGCAAATCTCCAAACAGCTTTCCGGCCTCGGACTTCGGACTCATGACTTCGGACGCTAACATTGCATAATTCTGCACGGCCGCCGGAAAATCATTTTCGCGAATGTGCAGCCGCATCAGCCCACGCAACGATTCGGCGCGCAGCGTTTGCAAAAACGGTTCGCTTTGATTTTGCAACAGCGCCACGAGATTTTGATATTCATTCTCCGCCAATTTGCTCTCGCCGTCTCTCAACAACCGTTCGGCAATGCGAAAGCGCGCCGCATTTGCCACAGCCGGATAGGCGGAAAATTTCTGTGCCGTCCGTTGGTAAATCGCGAGCGTATCGCCGGTCAACGCTTGCCGCAAATTGGCATCGAGCAAGCGCTGCACTGCCGTCGCCTGCCATGCCTCGTGCTCGCGATACGTTGTGATGATTTGCAAATAAGCGGCTTCGACAGGCTCAGCCGCCGAGGGATTGAGCGTCGCGAGAATATCGCCCGAGCGCAGCAACGCTTCATAAGTCGGTTCATCAATATTGGAATACTGCGTTGGAATTTTTTGAAAATAGCGCAATGCGGCTTCGAGGTCGCCGGAATTTTGCAGCGCTTTGCCGGTTTCCAGCATTGCCCAAGCCTGCGCCGAAGGCCACGCGGTGTTTTGTTCGCTGAGCGCAGCGAGTTGCTTCGGGTCGCGCGCGAGTTTAGCCAGCTCGATTTCAGCAAATGCCGCGGCTTCAAAACTTCCGGCGTAGTCTTTTGCCGCTTGCAGCCAAATCACTTTCGTCTGCAACGTGTCGCCGCGCATTAAATAGCGCCGCCCGATTTCCACTTCGGCGCGGCTCACCCAGAACAGCGAGTCCGGAAAATAAAAACGCAGCGCCGCAAACGCGAGCCGCGCGAGTTCCAGATCGGCAACGTTTTGTGCGGCCGCGAAGCTTTCCTGCGCCGTTTGCTGCGGCGGGAACAAACCCATCTCCGGCATGCGCCAAACATCGAGTTGATGCTCACGCGTTTTTTTAAAAAAGGAAAACGGCGCGGTGTAATAAACGGCGTGATCATTTCCCCAAAACGGAAACAGCGCCTCCGCCCGCGACGGCGTGATTTGCAGCTCCGCGCGATTCGCGAGTGCAATGACGCGCAGATGCGAGGCGGGCGCCGCTTCAAATCGCTGCACGAGAATTTTCTTTCCATCCGGCGACCATGAAGGAAACCCGTTGTCGCCGGCAAAAGTAACCTGCTCGCGCTGGCGGTCAGCGGTTGAAGAATCCGCACTGATGATAAAAATTTGTTTGCCGCGCGAATTGGGAGAAGAGCTTGCGATCGCCAACCGCTTGCCATCCGGCGACCAAGCCGGTTGCGTGCCGCCGAGTTGCGTGAGCGGATATCTCTGCTGCGATTTGATGTCGTAAATCCAAATTTGCTCGCGCTCCGCTGCGCCCAAACTGAACGCAATTTTTTTGCCGTCGGGAGAAAACGCCGGATGCGCCTCGCGCTCGAGATTGTGCTGGAGCAATTGCGTTTTGCCCGCCGCCATCGCGCCGTCGCTATATTTCAATTCGAGCCAATACAGATCGCCCTCCGCATCGTCACGCCGCGAGATGAACGCCAGTGACTTGCCATCCGGCGCCCACGTCGGACTGTAATCATCGCTCGTGTGCGTCGTCAGCGCTGTCGCGAGTCCGCCAGCCGCGGGCTTCACCCAAATGTCATAATTTTTATTCGCGCGCGAAACATACGCGATCCACTTCCCGTCCGGCGACAGCGCCGGCATGAGATCGGCTTCAGGATGCGTGGTGATGGGAAAGGGTTCGGCGAGGGAAGTGGCTGCTGCGAGGTTTTGTGCCGCGCTATTTTTGGGGGGAAAAAAAATAAGCAATGTTGCACAAAAGATGGCTAAAAAGTTGCCTGCCGTTCTAGAAAAGCCTGCATGCGTTTTATCAAGGGTTTTCATAAAAACAGTTGATTTTAAAACAAAAATACCTATTTTAAACAAGAAAAGGATATTTCAGTTACCATAAATTCGGGAAAAAAGCAACTTTTACCCATAACCTTCAAGTCGCCCAGCCATTCGCCAAACGAAACAATGCCTTCGTGGTACACGCCGATCACGGAAGGAATGCTGCGCGACATGACGCAGCGAATTATCGAAAGCTTTCAGCCGGAAAAAATCATTCTCTTCGGCTCGTATGCTTACGGCCAACCGGAATTTCACAGTGACCTTGATTTGCTGGTTATCACCAATCGCCACCGTCGCAAAAGCGTCTTTGAGCGTGATCGCCTCGTTGCGACTGCGGCGCGCCCGCGCGGTGTGGCAATGGATGTGATCGTGCGGACGCCGGCAGAAGTGGCGCGCCGTTTAAAAATCGGCGATCCGTTTTTCCGCGAAGTGATGAATAAGGGGCAAGTGTTATATGAGCGATCCTAAACTCGTCGTTGAATGGGTGCAAAAAGCCGAAGACGATTTTCAAACCGCGACGCGGATGATGCGATGGCACAAGAAACCGCAACTGGATTCGGTCTGCTCCAGTGAGAGTGTTTCATTTTAAATTTCTGTTTTTCCTTTTATCTTTTTATCCTTTTTCATTTTTTCACCCACGCGCCGTCCGGCAGTTGCAGCCAGTCGCCGCTGCGGGCATTGTCGTGGTTCATTTTGG
>CAZVZZ010000099.1:6705-8942 GCA_964631505.1 uncultured Cytophagia bacterium | reverse complement strand
TCAGGGGTTAAGTCAACAAAAACCCGTTTTAGTTTTGTGGAGAAAGGATCAAGATGAGCAAACGCATCTTGCTGGTTGACGACGAACAGGACATTCTCGATTTGCTGAAATACAATCTCGAAGCCGAAGGTTACGAGACCATGACGGCAGCGAATGGCCAGCAGGCGCTGGAGCTGGCGCAAAACCCTCCGGGCGGCGCCTCGCCGGATTTGATCATTCTCGATGTCATGCTGCCCGGCAAAGATGGGTGGGAAGTAATCCGGCAACTGCGGCAAACTGAAAACACGAAAAACATTCCGGTTATTTTTCTCACGGCCAAAGGCGGTGAAGTCGATGAAGTCGTCGGTTTGGAGTTGGGCGCGGACGATTACATCATCAAGCCCATCAGCATTCGCAAGCTGCTGGCGCGCGTCAAGAATGTGATGCGCAAAAACGCCGGCCAACAACTTGAGCCTGATGCCACGCGGCGCTTTGGCGAAGTGGAAATCAACCCGCAGAATTATTCCGTCAAAGTCGCCGGCAAAATGGTGGCTTTCACCAAAAAAGAATTCGAAGTTTTGCTTTATCTCGCCCAACGCCCCGGCCGCGTCGTGACGCGTGAGACGCTGCTGAATGAAATCTGGGGCGATGACGTCGTCGTCATCGATCGCACCATCGACGTGCACATTCGCAAGATTCGCGAAAAGCTCGGCGAAGCCAACATGCATCTGGTCGAAACCATCAAAGGCGTCGGTTACCGGCTCAAAGCGGAAGAGAATTAAATGAAGCTTTCGCTGCGCCGGCGCCTCATTCTCACCAACCTGATCCTGCTCTTCACGGTGACGATCATCGTCGCCATGATCATGACCGGCGAGCTGCAGCGCTATTATAAATCCCGTTTGTTTGCGCAATTAAAAACCCAGCTCGACGAAATCGAGCATCTGTTGCTTACTTCCGATTTTGGTTTTGATGCACAGGGCATCAAGTATGAGCAGTTGGCCGGATTCGCCCACGCCGGCCAACTGCGCCTCACGCTTATTGATTCGACCGGCATCGTCCTTTTCGAATCGGAGGTGCCGCAAGATTCCGTCCGCTACGTTGAAAATCATCTCCTGCGACCGGAAGTGCAGATGGCGCTCCGCACCACTGTCGGTCGCGACGAGCGTTTGAGCACGACGGTTCGCAAGCGGCTATTTTATGCCGCAAAGAAAGTGTCGCCGCCGTCAGCCGCGTCCTCCTCGCCGGTTGCCTTTATCCGCCTCGCCATTCCGCTTATTGAAATCGAGCGTATTCTCGCAGAAATCCGCTGGAAAATATTTGCCGGTGGCGTTTTGGTTTTGGGAATCGCGGCGCTCATTAGTTTCTGGGTGTCAAGCCGGCTAACCACACCGCTGCAAAAGTTGGCGCAGACCGCGAATCTGGTGAAGCAGGGCCATGTCGAAGCGCATTTCAAGCGCGAGTCCGATGACGAGCTGGGTGATCTGGCCGACCTGCTGAACGACATGCTCGCCAAGCTGCGCAACGATTGGGAAAAAATTCAAAAGCTGGAAACCATGCGGAGCCAGTTTCTCGGCAACGTTTCGCACGAGCTGCGCACGCCGATCTTTGCCGTGCAGGGTTATCTCGAAACTTTGATGGAGAGCAATGTTCGTGATCCGCAGGTGCAGCACAGCTTCATCGCGAAAGCCTATCATCAAGCCGGGCGCCTGAATAATTTGCTCACCGATCTCATCGATATTTCGCGCATCGAATCCGGCGAGATGAAAATGAGTTTTCGCTATTTCGATTTGCACGAATGGTTGAGCAAGCACGTCGCCGAAATGCAAAGCACGGCGCAGGAATCGCAGGTCCGGCTGACGCTGTTCCGCTCGCAATTTTATCGCCCGGTGGCCGTCCTCGGCGATCGCGACCGGTTGAATCAGGTGATGATCAACCTCATCGTCAATGCGATCAAGTATAACACGCCCGGAGGCAAAGTCGAAGTGGGTTATCGTGACCAGCAAAACAACGTCGAGATTTTCGTCGCCGATACCGGCCGCGGCATACCGGCGGAACATTTGTCGCGAATTTTCGAGCGCTTCTATCGCGTCGATAAAGAGCGCTCACGCGCCGTCGGCGGCACGGGGTTGGGTTTGGCGATCGTCAAGCATATCGTTGAAGCGCACGACAGCCAGGTGACGGTGCAAAGCGAAGTCGGCAAAGGTTCGATTTTCAGCTTTGTGCTGAAGAAAAAATAATTGCTTTTGCAGGGGATTTTG
>CAZVZZ010000099.1:0-6605 GCA_964631505.1 uncultured Cytophagia bacterium | reverse complement strand
TCGTGCCCGCGATTTTTTCCCGCCTCCTGATTGCCGCTTGCTTCATCACCGTGCCCGCGTTTGCCCAGCTTACACATTTGACTCCCTCGGCTCGCGAAGCCTTATTAAAAAGAATTTCAGGGGATTCCCTTTTTCGGCATATCGCTTTTTTGGGCAGTGATTCACTCGCTGGCCGCGGCACCGGAACGCGCGGCGGCGAAATCGCAGCGGCGTACATTGCTGACGAGTTGGCGAAATGCAATATCCAACCCGCCGGCGACGAGCATACCTACTTTCAGCAAATTCCCATGCACGGCAGCCGGCCGCTGGCCAATTCCAATTTTCAAATCATCACCAAACGCGGCGCCACCCCGCTGGCGCTCGGCAAAGATTATTTGCTTTACAACACCGGTGCGTCGACGTTTGTCCCGAAACCCGTGCCGCTGGTGTTTGTCGGTTACGGCATCGTGGCGCCGGAGTACGATTACAATGATTATCAGGCGCTCAACGTCGTTGGGAAGATCGTCGTTTTTCTTTCCGGCGAACCCGCCTCGAATGAGCCGTCGTATTTTGCCGGCTCGCAACCGACGCTTTACTCTTTTCCCGAAACCAAACAGAAGATGGCGCTCGCGCGCGGCGCGGTCGGCAGCATCATGATTCCAACGCCAGGGCAAGAATTTAGCCGCGACTGGCAGGCGTGGTTGCATGAATTTGCTTTTGAAGACGTCAGGTTATTCTATTCCGTCACCGGCAATCTCAGCGTGGTGGTGAATCCGGAAACCGCGAGCCTGTTGTTTGAGGACGCGCCTTATTCGCTGAAGCAAATTTTCAACATGGAAGCGGTGAACAATCTGCGCAGTTTCCAACTCGCGGTTTCCGCGTCGTTTCGCGGCAGCTTTCAGCAGCGGGATTTTTTATCGCCCAACGTCATCGGATTGCTGCGCGGAAATGATGCGCAGTTAAAAGACACTTACGTGATTATTTCGGCCCATTACGATCATCTCGGCATCGGTCCGGCGACTAAAGCGGATTCGATTTATAACGGTGTTTTTGACAACGCCGCCGGCGTTGCCGCGGTATTGGAAATCGCGCGCGTGATGGCGGCGCTGCCGGAGAAGCCGAAACGTTCCGTGCTCTTTCTTTTTCTCACCGGCGAAGAGAAAGGCCTGCTCGGTTCGAGCTATTATGTCGATCATCCGGTTGTGCCGCTGTATCAAACCCTCGCCAATCTCAATGTCGATGGGCTGGCGATGTTCGATACGTTCAACGACGTGGTGGGCGTCGGCGCGGAGCTTTCAACGCTGGGCGAATTGCTGGAAGAAGTTGCAGCCGCGCTGGGCTTGCGTGTTTCCGCCATTCCCTCACCGTTTCCCGAAACGGCTTCGTTTGCGCGCTCCGATCAAATCACTTTTGCCAAGGCCGGCATTCCCGCGCTGTTGGTGATGGAAGGCCCGGATTATCGCCACACCTCGCGCGAAGCCGGATTGCAGCGTTTGATCAAATGGGGACAGGAGATTTATCACACGCCGTTTGACGATCTGCGGCAATCGCTCAATCTCGCCGCAGCGCAACAGCATACGCAGGTTCTCTTGGCGCTCAGTTTGGCATTAGCGAACAGCGCGAAGGCGCCGCAATGGCAAAAAGGCGTGCCGTATCTGGCGGCGCGCCTGCAATCCATCGCCGAAAAACGTTGAATCTAAATGTTCGTCGTGACGCCTTCAGGCGTTCTACTTCCCTGGGACATTCGACGCCCAAGGCGTTACTACAAAACGAGTTCCATGAAAATTTTAAAACAGCGATGATGCAAATAAAACTTAAGCGCATAATTTTTTGCAAAAATATCAATTTGGCATTTTTGCTAATTGCAGGAATTTTTCCGGCGTGCCATGCACCGCGCTCTCGCCCGGCCGCCGACGCGCCGGTGATTCGCCTCAAAGGCTCGGATACCATGGTGACACTTGCGCAAAGCTGGGCGGAAAAATACATGCAGCAACACGCCGGCGTGGCGGTTTATGTCGAGGGCGGCGGCACGGCGATCGGCATCGAGGCGTTGATCAAAGGCGAGATCGAAATTTGCACGGCCTCGCGGCCGCTGCGGCCCGAAGAGGTTCAGCGTTTGGCCAAGCGCCAACAGAATGTCGGCATCGCGCATCTGGTGGCCAAAGACGGATTGAGTATTTACCTGCACCCGAGCAACCCCGTGCGGAGTTTGACGCTGGCGCAGGTCAAAGGCATTTACACCGGCCAACTCACCAACTGGCGCGAGGCCGGCGGCAAAGATCAAGTGATCGTCGTGTTGAGCCGCGCGCCCAGCTCCGGCACATATTTTTATTTTCAAGAGCACGTCTTGGATGGGCAGCCGTACGGCACGAATGCCAAAAACCTGCCGACCACCGCCGCGATTGTGCAGGAAGTCGAAAAAAATCCGGCCGCCATTGGCTACGGCGGTTTGGCGTACGGCGAAAATCTCGTGCACTGCAAAATCAACGGCGTCAGCCCGGCGGCGGAAAGCGTGCGCGCGGATAAATATCCGATCACGCGCTATCTTTATTTTTACACCATCAAAAAACCGGAGGGCGCCGTCAAATTGTTTATTGACTGGGTGCTGAGCAAAGATGGGCAACGTGTCGTGAAAGAGATTGACTACGTTCCGCTTTTTGATTTGCCTTAAACAAAATGCCTCACTTACGACAACGGTGTTGTGCAGAGATTTATCGGAGCCTTCCTAAAATTAAAAATTTTCCCACTGTTTTTCTCAATTTTGAGAACAGAACGGACCTTGCCCTCAGTCTAATGTATTGAAAAATTGGCACCAGCCTGGCGGCACGTGAATTGAGCAGGCTTTTAATGTATTTATTTATGAGTAAATGCTCATACAAGCAAAAAATCATTTAAGGTGCAACATGAAAATTCAAATTTATGGCCCGGGCTGCATGAATTGCAAAACCCTGGAACAGCGCGCCCGGCGCGCCGTCGAGGAACTGGGTGTGGCCGCAGATTTTGAAAAAGTGACCGATCTCATGCAAATCGCCGAATCCGGCATTTTGCGCACACCGGGTTTGGCGATTGACGGGCAGATCGTCAGCCAGGGCCGCGTTAACAGCGTTGAAGAAATCAAAACTCTGCTGCAAAAATCCGCCGCAGGAGCGAAGTGAAACCATGAGCGCCTATATTCATGCTCTGCGTTCGCGCTGGCAAGATTGGCGGCTGGCAATCAGCGCCGGCGCTGACGAGTGGAAAAAATTCTTCTGGCTCATTGCCGCGTTTCTGGCGTTTTATTTCCTACCCATCACTTCGGCGGACGCGACCCGCGCCCTGGCCGGCGGCTTGGCGTTGCTGCAAGAGTATGCGCGCCGGCATGTGCTTACGTGTTTGGTGCCGGCCTTCTTCATCGCCGGCGGCATGGCGGTTTATGTCAAAAAAGATTCGATTCTGCAATTGCTCGGCCCGGCAGCGAAAAAATACATTGCCTATCCGATTGCTGCGATTTCCGGCGGGCTGCTGGCCGTTTGCTCGTGCACGATTTTGCCTTTGTTTGCCGGTATCTACAAACGCGGCGCCGGCATCGGCCCGGCAGTGGCGTTTCTTTTCACCGGCCCGGCGATCAACGTGACCGCGATCCTTCTCACAGCTTCCGTTATCGGCGTCGATTTCGCCGTTGGCCGTTTGTTCTTCGCCATGACGATTGCCATTGCGGCCGGAATCATCATGACCTTCATTTTCCGCGACCATGACCGCAAAAACAACGGTGCTTTCGCCACCGGCATGAGTGATGAGGTGCCTTATTCCAATCTTGCCGTAGCCGCATTTTTTATTTTGCAGTTGACCATTCTCGTGATCTTCGGTCTTGGGATCGCCAAAGGAATGAAATATGCAATTGCCGGCTTCGCGCTCCTTTCGCTTTTGTGGCTCATCTTCAAGTATTTTGCCGCCGAACATAACCGCCGCTGGATTGCCGAGACGTGGGATTTGTCCAAGAAAATCATGCCGTATCTGTTTGTTGGCATTTTTGCGGCGGGCGCCATCGGCGAAATTTTGCCGGAAACCTTCGTCACGGCAACCGTTGGCGGCAATTCGGTTTTGGCCAACTTCATCGCTTCGGTTTCCGGCGCGCTGATGTATTTCGCCACGTTGACGGAAGTGCCGATCATTCAAAAGCTCATGCAACTCGGCATGGGCCGCGGGCCGGCGATGGCTTTGTTTCTCACCGGCAATGCGTTGAGCATTCCCAGCATGCTGGTCTTGTTCAAATTGATGGGTCTTAGAAAAGCGGCAACTTATATTTTTATTGTCGTGATGCTGTCGGTTGGCGCAGGATGGGTGTGGGGAAAATTTTTAGAAATGCTGTAGCCCTTGCCCCTTGCCCCGCCCCGTCTCCATAGCTTTCTATGGAAGCGGACGGGGTGGGCGATTGTCACAAAGCAGTTTTTGAATAACGGCCCACAAGGGGTCGAGACTACGAGAAAGCACATGGCCAAAACCCAACATGATTTTAAAGCCGCGATTTTAAAGGCGCTGGCGCATCCGAACCGGCTACGCATTCTTGAAGCGCTGCGGGACGGCGAAATCTGCAATTGCGAGATCGGCCCCAAGCTGAAGCTTGAGCAATCGAACCTCTCGCGACATTTGCAGGCACTGGCCGAGGCCGGCCTTGTTTTGACGCGACGCGACGGCGTGCGCATGATGTACCGCGTGGCCGATGGCCGCGTGTTCAAAGTGCTGGATTTGGTTGGCGAGATCGTCAAGAAACAGTTTGTTGAACGAGCCGAGATCTTGGAAATCTTATGAAAACCGGTTTTGGCGAGAACGAGTATGTTTGTCGACAGCATGATTGTTTTGTTGATGTTTGCCCTGTCTTTTTTATTCGGCAGGCTCGGCCTCGGGGTGGCGTTCATTGCGATCCCTGCGCTCGGCTTTTTCAACAACGCACGCGAGCCGCAACCAAAAGTAAATCAAAAGCGCACGCAAAAACGCGAAGACGCAAAGAAACCGTAAAGCTTTTCTTTGCGAACCCTTTACGGCTCTGCGTGAGATTTTTTGCTTTTTGCCCAAATTTGACTTGGAATAAAATTTTAAGGAGAAAAAACTCATGGCAACATTTTCCACCATTGGCTTCATCGGCGGCGGGCGCGTCACCTGGCTTCTGCTGCAAGCGCTGAAAGAAAAACAGGCGCTGCCGAAAAAAATAATCGTTACGGACCCGAATGAAGCAGCCCTTGCGAAAGTCCGGTCGATTGCGCCGCAGGCGATCGAGTGCCATGCGGCCAACCCGAAGGCTTTGGAAGCCGAGCTGAACTTTCTGGCCGTTCATCCGCCGGCAGTGGCCCCGGTTCTGCAAGAGCTGCGCGGAAAACTTGCCCCCTCGGCGATACTGGTTTCTCTGGTTCCGACCGTGACGATGGCCTCGCTCTCGCAACAGCTTGACGGCTTCTCTCGTCTGGCGCGCATGATTCCCAACGCGCCTTCATTGATTCATCAAGGCTACAATCCGGTGGCGTTTGCGCCGCCGTTTGCAGCGACGGAAAAAACGGCGTTGCTCGGCTTGTTCCGGCAGTGGGGCGAAGCGCCGGAGGTCGATGAAAAAAAGTTGGAGGCCTACGCTATTCTCACCGGCATGGGGCCGACTTATTTCTGGTTCCAATGGCTGGAGTTGCAACGCCTCGGCAGAGAGTTCGGGTTAAGCGAGCCGGAACTGTCACAGGCGCTTCCGGCAATGCTGCACGGCGCGACAGAGCTATTGTTCCATTCCGGCTTGCCGGCGGAACAAGTGATGGATCTTATTCCGGTTCATCCGCTCAAGAACGACGAAGACGCTATCCGGCAAATCTTCGCTGGAAAGCTGAGCGCGTTGCATCGCAAGCTCAACGAGGCGACGAAATGATATAAGAGAAATCTTTGTAAAAAAAAGCAAAGATTTTTTGACCACTATGTTACGAAGACACAAAGAAAAAAACTTAGGGCTTCGGGCCTTGGCGGTAAAATTTGGTTGCGGCTTGCCCGCGTTGGGGCAATTGAATTTAATTTGTGCGAGTTCCGTTTCTGTGCGCCAGTTTTTAATCCCTGAGGTCAACGGGGTGATTGCACATGTCCGGTTCATGCTGTGACAAGCCCATTGCCAAAATCATCAAAGTCGGAGATACGGAAGCCGGCATTATCGGTTTGGAATACGTTCTGCGCGACGTTTATCTCGCCGTTATTAAAGATGAGAAACAGTTGCAACGCGAGCTTCTCGTGCGGGTCAAAGCGTTCGGCAATTACATTTCGCCGAGTCGGAAAGAGGTTTACAAGCAACCTTTGCTCCGCGAATACAGGACGTTTTGTCAAGCCCTCGAAGAAAAAGCAAAAGCAGAAACGCGCGCCGAAGCCGCGCCGCCCGCAAAAAGCATGATGGCGGTGATGATATGGGCGGATGACGTACTGGTGAGGAAATAAAATTTCCAACAAAGATCTTGACAGCAAAGTATTTTTTGCTTATTTTGTATGCTTAAAAGCGCATATAAGCATATACAAATATGAGCGACCCTGTCGAAATTTTCAAAGCCCTCGGCGACGAGACGCGCCTGCGGCTGGTCAATCTGTTCTTGCAAACGGACGAAGATTTGTGCGTCTGCGAGATGGTGGATGCG
>CAZVZZ010000098.1:1438-8959 GCA_964631505.1 uncultured Cytophagia bacterium | reverse complement strand
AGATTTTCGCGAGGGTGATTAAAGGCAAGTATTGGGCGGCGTTTGGTTATATTGCGGCGGAGGCAGAGTTGAAGAGAATGGAAAAACAAAAATAAGCGCAGTATCGATCAACGTAGCCCCAGCCCCCTTGTGGGGCATTGTCGCTGCCGCGAATTTCGTGACTTCGACAGCCGCCCACAAGGGGCGGGGACTACGAAAGATTACCGAACTTGAATGTCAAAGTTCTTCAGGATGACATCTTTTTATCTGTTTATCTATTTTTCTTTTTTGTCTTTTTGCCTTCCCTTTATTTCAACGCCAAACCTGAGGCCGGCGCCAGCCGCTGCGGCGTGACGACGAGTTTGGTACGCACCACTTCCTGCAAAATGATGCCGAGCTTGCGATGTTTCGGCACGTACACGCGGCCGAGAAACGGGTTGTAGTCGCGCGCTTCGAGGCGCTTGAGAATGCCGCGATAAATGCGGCTCGCCGAATGAATGGCAAACCGCGCCTCCGCGTGCAAAATGGCAATGCCGGCGTTCGCGGCCTGATAATACGCATGCGCGCGCTCGACCTGAAATTTGATCAGCGCGCGGAAGCCCGGGGTCAGCCGTTCTTCAAATATATTTTCCTCACTGCAGCCAAACGCGCGCAGCTCGTCCAGCGGCAGGTAAATTCGCCCCATCGCTTTGTCCTCTTTCACGTCCCGCAAAATATTCGTCAATTGCATCGCCACCCCCAGTTTTTCGGCGTAGCCGAAGGCCGCGTTGTTTTCATAGCCGAGAATGTGCGTCATCATCAAGCCCACCACCGCGGCAACGCGATAGCAGAAAACGTACAGCGCCTCGAAATTTTCATAGCGCACGTTTTGCATATCCATTTGCACGCCGCGCAGCAGATCGAGCGGATATTCCAAGGGGATGCGGTAGCGCTGCGCCACGACAATGAAAGGCCGCAGAATCGGGTGCTCGGACTCGCCGGTGCGGTACGCGGTGCGCAGCTCGGCTTCGAGAAATTCCACCTCGCGTAAAATTTCGGCGGCGGCGCGCTGGCGGCGGTTGTCGATGAGATTGTCGGCGTACCGGCAAAAGCCATACACCGCATACGTCGCCCAGCGCTTTTCCCGCGGCAACAGCGCCGCCGAGAAATAAAAGCTTTTGGCAAAATACGCGGTGATTTGCCGGGCATGCTCAAAAGCCGGCCGGTTCGATGGTTCAAGCCAGAAGTTCATGGGGTACTGATTCGTAAAACGTAAATGTGAAGCGTAAAACGTAAATGTAAAACGTAAAACGTGACATAACTTACGTTTTACGTTTCACGTTTCACTAAGTGACGCCATCATTTGCTCGCGCCGGCGCGGGTGGCCGAAATCTTCCAGCACCAATTTTTCCGTGGCTTCGGCGGTGAGCAGCACGCCAGGAAGGCCGGCGCCGGGATGCGTGCCGGCGCCGACGAAATAGAGGTTTTGAATATCTTCGCTGCGGTTGTGCGCGCGAAAATACGCGGTCTGCGTCAGCTTCGGCTCCACGCCCCACGGCGTGCCGAGATACGAACGGCGGTTGGTTTGAAAATCCGCCGGCGTAAAAATTTCGCACACTTCGAGCTGCGCGCGCAAGCCGTGCAGGCCAAAATCTTCTTCAAGATATTGTAATATTTTATCGGCAAAAGGTTTCGCGGTTTTTGCCCAATCCAGGCGCGCCGCAAGATTCGGCACCGGCACCAGCACGTACAGACTCTCGCAACCTGCGGGCGCCAGCGACGGATCGGTTTTTGTCGGCGCGTGCAAATACATCGAAAAATCTTCAGCCAGGATTTTACGGTCGAAAATATCGCGGATCAATTCTTGATAGCGGTGCGACAGAATGATCGTGTGATGCTGCAATTGCGGATATTGCTTCCGCACGCCGAGATAAAGCAGAAACGCGCTCATCGAATAATCGAGCCGATCGACGCGGCGATTCGTCCATTTGCGGCGATGCTGCGGCGGAATTAAATTTTTCTGCGTGTGCGCCCAATCGGCATTGGAAATCACCGCGTCGGCGTGATGGAATTTGCCATTGGCCCGCACGCCGAGGGCGCGGCGATCTTGCACGACGATTTCCGTCACCTCGGCGTTGGTGTGAAGCGCGCCGCCCAATTCGGCAAAAAGGCGCGCGAAGGCCTGCACGAGGCTGTACATGCCGCCCGGCGTGAACCACACGCCGCCGACTTTTTCCAAATACGGAATCATCAAATAAACGCTCGGCGCGCGAAACGGGTTGCCGCCGATGAACAGCGGATGAAACGAAAACGTGAATTGATGGCGCGGGTCTTTGAAATAACGCTTGACAAAAGTGAAGCCGGGCAAAATGGCTTTGAGCTTCAACGCGCGCGGGATAAAATTGAGCATCGTCTGTATGCGATTGAACGGCGTCGAGCCGAGGCCCTCGACGATCACCGCCTGGTAAATTTGGCGGCAATCTTCCATGAAGCGATCATAGTTTTGCGCATCTTGCGGATTGAACGCCGCCATTTGCGCTTTCATCGCCGCCGCGTCGCCGGAATAATCGAGATACGTTTGGTCGTGAAAATAAATGCGGTAATACGGATCGAGTTTGATCAGCTCGAGATAATCTTCGATCTTTTTTCCGGCGGCGCGAAAAACGGCTTTGATGATTTCCGGCGCGGTGATGAGCGACGGCCCCATGTCAAACGTGTAGCCGTTCTTTTTGAGCAGCGACGCATGGCCGCCAACCATCGCGTTTTTTTCAAGCAGGGTGACGTCGAAGCCACGCGCTTGCAGGCGAATTGCCTCCGCCAGGCCGCCGAAGCCGGAACCGATGATGATGATTTTGTTTTTCATTGTATTTGTTCGTAGTAGCGCCTTCAGGCGCAACCTCCTGGATAGATAAAATTATTTTTGAAATTCAACACGTGTGTGCCTGAAGGCGCTACTACAAGCTATTTTTCTTTGCCATCAACTCCGCCGCAATTTTACCCGAAAGCATCACCAACGGCACACCGCCGCCGGGATGCGTGGAGCCGCCGGCGAAATAGAGGCCGCGCCAGTCGCGGCTGCGATTGGCCGGACGCTTGAACGCTGTGCTGCGGTGATTGGAAGAAATGCCGTAAATGCTACCGCGATTGCTCAAATAATTTTTATAAAAATCCTCCGGAGAAAGTACGAATTCCGCTTCGATCTGGTTTGTGATATCGAAGCCGCGGCGGCGCAGTTTTGCGAGAATGCGGGCGCGCACGCGCGGCACTTCCTGCGGCCAGTTAATTTTTCCGGTTAAATACGGCATGTTCACGAGCACAAACCAATTTTCGCCGCCGGCGGGCGCATGCGCCGGATCGCTTTTGCCGGTGATCGCGACATAAATCGTCGGATCATCCGGCGGCATCTTTTCATCAAAAATTTGCGCAAACTCTTTTTGATAATCCGCGGAGAAAAAGATATTGTGCTGCGCCAGGGCGGGATGCTGTTTCTTGACGCCCCACAGCAAGACGAGACCGGAGCACGAGGGTTCGAGGCGGTTTAATTGCTCGCGCCGTTTGTTGCAGCCGTCGAGCAATTCGTTATGCGCGACCACCACATCCTGCCCGCAGAGCACAAAGTCCGCGGCGATTTTTTCGCCGTGCACTTGCAGGCCGTTGACGCGCCGGCCGTCGTGCAAAATTTTTTCGACGCGCGCGGAAGTATGAATTTTTACGCCGAGCTGGTTTGCCAAAACCAGCAGCGCTTCGGCGAGGCGGTACATGCCGCCGCGAATATAATAACTGCCCAAAACGTATTCGACATACGGAATGACATTGAGCGTGGCGGGCGCGCGATACGGGTCGGAGCCGTTGTACGTGGCGTAGCGATCAAACAATTGCACCAGCCGCGCATCCTGAAAAAACCGCGCCACGCCGCCGTGCACCGTGCGCCACGGATCGATCTGCGGCAGCCGCAGCAGCGTCGGCAGATTTTTCCATTTCAGAATTGCCGCGAACTCGTGAATCGGCGAGAAGAGGAAAACGTCCGCGGTGAGTTTATAGAGGCGTTCGGTGTAAGCGAGAAAATTTTCATAAACTGCCGCATCGCGCGGCGAAAGTCGCGCGAGCTCGCGTTTCATCCGTTCGACCTCGGCGCTGGCGTCGAGCGTGGCGCCGTCCGGATAAAAATACCGGCAGATCGGCTCGAGCGGCATAAACTCGAGAAAATCCTGGCGCGCACGGCCGCAAAACGCGAACAGCTCGTCGATCACAAACGGCATCGTCAGCAGCGAGGGGCCGGTGTCGAAACGGTAGGCGCCGATTTTTTTCTCGTTCAGCTTGCCGCCGGCGGCAGCGTTTTTTTCAAAAATCGTGACGTCAAATCCCATCTTCGCCAAACGCAGCGCACCGCTGAGCGCGCCCAGTCCGGCGCCGATCACGAGAACGCGTTTAGACATGGCGCCCCGCGGAGAAGCGCGGCGTCATTTGTCCCATCGAGCTAATCATTGCCTCACCACCATCCGGTGCGCCGTTTCCGCCGCGTTGGCGTGGCGCCCAACAAGCCAAACACGCCGCGCACCACTTCCTTGCCGATGGCGCGGCCGAGCGGCGATTTCATGGCGCCGACCACGGCATTCAACACGCCGCCTTCCTCCTTTTGCTCGGATTTCGCAACCGGCTCGTCATCCGGCAGGTCGACCATTTTGCGCGCCAACAATTCGCGCGCGCTTTCGCGATCAATCGGCGTGGCGTATTTTTCATATAGAGGAGAATTGCGAATGATTTTTTCCATCAGCTCCGGCGGCGCCGGCGCCATCAGTGATTGCGGCGGATTGAGCACGGTGGTCACCGGCGAAGTCGGCACGCCGCGCGGATCGAGCACGGTAACGAGCGCTTCGCCGATGCCGAGCGTCGTCAGCGTTTCTTCCAGATCGTAAAACTTCGTGATGGGAAACGTCGCCACCGTCGCTTTCAAGGCTTTCGCATCGTTCGGCGTGAACGCGCGCAACGCGTGTTGCACGCGATGGCCAAGTTGCGCCAGCACGTCCGGATCGACGTCTTTCGGCGTTTGGGTGACGAAATAAACGCCGACGCCTTTCGAGCGCACGAGGCGCACGACCTGTTCGAGTTGCTGCAAAAAGGCTTTGCTCGCGTCTTCAAACAGAAAATGCGCTTCGTCGAAAAAGAACGCGAGAATCGGTTTATCGACGTCGCCGCGTTCCGGCAGATCGCGGTAGAGCGCCGCCAGCAGCCACATCATAAACGTGCTGAACAGCAGCGGGCGATCTTGCAAATCGGCAATTTCCAGCACGCTGATCACGCCGCGGCCATCCGGCGCCAGCCGCAGCAAATCATCCGGATCAAATTCCGGCTCGCCGAAAAATTTGTCGCCGCCCTGCGCTTCCAATTCCACCATCTTGCGCAACAGCACGCCCACCGAGTTTTTCGATAAGCCGCCGTACGCTTTCAATTCGTCGGCGCCGTCGCCGGTCAAATAAGTCAACACCGCCCGCAGGTCGCTAAAATCCAGCAGCGGCAAGCGGCGGTCGTCACAAAATTTGAAAACCATTGCCAGCGAGCTTTGCTGGGTTTCGTTCAAGCCCAACACTTTCGCCAGCAGGATGGGGCCGAACGAGCTGACCGTGGCGCGCAGCGGAATGCCGTTTTTGCCGGAGAGGCTGAGGTATTCCACCGGAAAATTTTGGCCTTGAAAAGCGAGACCCAGTTTGCTGCAGCGGTCTTGCAGCTTCGGGTTCATCGCGCCGGATTGCGCGAAGCCGCTCAAATCGCCTTTGATGTCCGCCAGAAAAACCGGCACGCCGTTCGCGGAAAGCGCTTCGGCCATGAGTTGCAACGTGCGCGTTTTGCCGGTGCCGGTGGCGCCGGCAATCAAACCGTGCCGATTGCCCAAAGCCAGCGGCAGCCGCACGGGAATATTGGCCAGCGCCTGCGGTTGGCCCGCTTCCGGCGGATAACTAGCGCGGCCCAAATTGAGCGAAGCCTCTTTCCAGCCATATTGCGCGCCGATCAGTTGATCAAATTGCGGATTCATGTTGTGGGTCTCCTGCTTTTATCGAATAGAAAATTACGGCTCGTTTTATGCTTTGCCAGCATGTCATTAAATAGTTTATAGGAATTTGGGTAAAAAGTCAAGGGTGAAATTTGTTCCATTTTTCTTAAAGCGAAAGTAAATCTTGCGTATTTAGAAAATTGCGACTATATTTTGGTGATTGAATTTTATTGAACCATGATAACTCTCCCATACGAATCGAACTCAAGTTGTCCTTGGCGGGGGCCAAACCGAACTTTTCCATCGCCCGCAGACGGTGCAAAATTGTTTTGTATTACACTTCTTGACGCTTGACGGCAAATCCAGGCGTTCGTCTCGTGCCCTAAACTTTCGGGTGAAAGTGCTCGCGGCGCCTGAAATCATACTTTCGGATGATGCAAACGCGCCGGCGCTTGCTTATATTGACAAAAAACCTTTATTTTTATCATAAAATAAGGAGACCGTTATGCGAAAAATAATCCTCACGTTTGGTTTGTTGGCAGGCGCCATCATCTCTGTTCTCATGATCCTGAGCATGGGATTGTTGGATAAAGGGATGCTTAATTTTGACAGCGCTGAGCTTGTCGGTTACACCACCATGGTCATTGCGTTGTCCATGGTTTTCTTCGGCATCAAATCCTACCGCGATAATTATCAGAACGGCGCGATCAAGTTTGGCAAAGGCCTGCAGATCGGTTTGCTCATCACGCTCATCGCCTCGTTCATGTATGCGGCGACCTGGGAAGTCTATTACCAAACCAGTCCTGAGGCGCAAGCCCATCTGGACAAATACATGGAGCACTACATTAATAAGATGAAGGAGACCGGGGCCTCGGCGGCCGAACTCGAGCAAGAGGTTAAAAAAATGGCGGGGATGAAGGAGATGTATAAAAATCCGGTTATCCGTTTTGGCTTCACGCTGATGGAAATTTTGCCGGTCGGCATCATAATCACCTTGCTCAGCGCCGCGGCCTTGCGTAAAAAAGAACGGCTTCCGGCTTTAGAAACGGCGCGAGGGTGAACGGATGAAAATGATTTTGAAATACGGCCTGCTTGCCGGCGCGGCCATTTTCCTCTACATTCTGTTGGAATTGGTGTTGGGGCTGCACGGCAAATATCTCCATATTGGCCAGTACACCGGCTACTTTCGCTATTTGTTTCTCGCTGCCGGCATTTACGTCGGCATCAACGATTTGCGCTACGAGCCGGTGGGCACCGTGCTCACCTACTGGAGCGGCGTCAGCAAAGGACTTGGCATCTCGGCGATCACCGCGGTTTGCGTGTGCCTTTCAGAATGGCTTTATGTCGATTTCATCAATCCGCAATTTATGCAAGATTATATCGCGTTCTCCGTCGCGCAGCTCCAGGCCGCCAATGCCTCCGCCGAGAGAATTGCCAAGCTGCTCGAGCAGATCGAAACGTGGAAACCGCTGCAGATGCAAATGCTGTTGTATTTTACTGAAACCATGATGCTGGGATTTATTTTTTCGCTCATCGTTTCGGCGGTGGTGGTGTTCAGGAAGCGTCAAGAAAAA
>CAZVZZ010000098.1:0-1338 GCA_964631505.1 uncultured Cytophagia bacterium | reverse complement strand
AAGTTTTCTTTGCTGAACCAAACGCTCAAATCGGAAGGAGAAAAGCATGAGCCGTAAAATTCTTGCCATCATCGGCGGCGTCATTTTCGCCGGCCTCGTTGTTTATGCCGTGCAAACCCTCGGACATCAGGTTTATCCGCCGCCCGCAAATTTGGACACGAAAAATCTGGAAGCGATGAAAGCTTACACCGCCTCGTTGCCGATGGGGGCATTGCTTTTTGTGCTGCTGTCTTATGTGGTCGGCAGTTTCGCCGGCGGCTGGCTGGCGGCGAAAATTGCGCGCGTTGCGCAAATGCACGTTCCGCTCACCGTCGGCGGCGTGCAGTTGTTTTTTGGCATTATCAACCTGCTCATGATTCCGCATCCGCTGTGGTTTGCTGTCGCCTCGGTGCTCGTCTTTTTGCCGGCGGCGTACCTCGGGGGAAAATTGGGCAAACCAGCGTAAGGCCAAAACGCTGATATCACGCCACGTGTTCGGCCGCAGGTGTGATCGCGCCTGGCGATCACACCTGCGGCGCATTGGTTCCGCGGTGGCAGCTTGCTTCCTAACACGGGCATCGTTTGGGCGGCGCTTCACACCAGTGAATTTGGCGCGCAATTGGTTCAAAGTTTGGTACAACCGCGTGCTTTTGCAATTTCAAAAAAGAATTCGCAATTTTGACAAATTTCTCGCCTAAAAGGACGAAGGCGAAGAAATGCCCGGCTCGTAAAATCTTGAAAATCCGTCACTGAAAATTGGGGCACAGCAATTGTTTATTTTTTCCTGCCGCTGGCAAAGACCTTCTTTTTATAACACGGGTTTGTTCAAGTACTGAAATTTCTTGCAAAATTCAACTTGACAGCGTGTTTATTATTTGTTATATTAGCGTGGTTTGTACGCTTGTGAAGATCTGCCGCTGTTATCCTTTCTCATTATTGTGTAACTCGTAAAAAATACAAACCGTCCGGACGCTGAGCCTGTTGGTTTTAAACGTTCTCGTATGAAAGCGTCCGGACGGTGACTTTTTACGAGAATCTCATTATTGCGCGAAGTTTGTCTTCCTGATCTCGTTTTATTTTAAAGGAAGGAGGAGATTAGCTCATGAAAAATGCTTTGCTGCTCACCCTCGTTTCCCTCGTTTTGTTCGTTCCATTGGTTGGTTTCGCCGGCACCACCGGAAAAATTGCCGGCACGATTACCGACGCCGATAATCGCGAGCCGTTGCCCGGCGTCAATGTCGTTCTCGAAGGCACGACGATGGGCGCCGTCACTGACGTGAACGGCTATTACGTGATTCTCAACGTGCCGCCGGGGTCGTATTCGGTGAAAGCCAGTTACATCGGTTATACGGCGTATCG
>CAZVZZ010000097.1:6079-8983 GCA_964631505.1 uncultured Cytophagia bacterium | reverse complement strand
GAAAATAAATGCGCCAACTCGTATGCCCGGCCGCCGCCAAATTCGCAAATTGCGCGGCCGCGACTTCGGGGCGTGCGCGTGACGTTTCCCAATACGCCCGGGCAAATTGCGCCAGCCAATCATTCGCATTCAGCGCCAGCCGCTCCGCGAAGTGCTCGCGTACTTTGGGTTCAAGCTTAAAAGCTGGCGCCAGGTCGATCAGTTTTTGATGAATCGAGAGAAACACCGTGCGATTCTGCACCGCCAGCCAGCAATAGGCTGCCGTCTGTTGACGCTCCCCGCGAAACTCCGATAGAAAGGCGAGCGCACTATACACCTCGCCGGCAGGCGCCCCTTTTTGAAGCAGGTTTTCAAAAAAAAGTTGGCCTTTATCGAATTGGCCTTCTAAAGCATAACATTGCGCCAACCGCCAATACGCATTAAAATAAAAATCTTTGCCGATCAACATCGTCGAGAACAGGCGCCGCGCGGTGGGATAATCGCCGGCGCCCATCGCTTCGGCGGCGCGCCGGTAAACGGCGGGGGCTTGTTGCGCCAAAGCCGGCGAAGTCCAAATCACCACCACCAATAGAAAAAAAAATCTTTGCAGAAAAAGAAAGCCGCACCCCGGTGGAGAGCAAATTCCTTTATTCATGCGTCAATCAATGTTCCCTTCTCGCACATTTTTCTTTTTATCCAACAACCCGCGCATCACCTTAATTTCCGCCGTCGGCAGTTGGCAGGCATAGTCTTCGCAAATATACGCCGTCGCTTTGCCCGCCAGCGGCAACAACGCGGCGATAAACGGCAAGTGTTTCTGCAAATAAACTTGCCCTTCCCGCCCATCCGCCAGCAACAGAATCTTATTGGGCGCGAAACGTTCGTGCACCACTCGGAGCATCGCGCGCGTATCCTCCGCTTCAAGCGTGCCGGCAATAATAATTTGCTGCGGCTTGTCGAGAGAGAAATCCACCGCCACCAGTATTTGCGGCATCGCGTGCGGAATGCTTTGCAAACGGCTGCCAAACAAACGCAGCGTGCGTTCGGCCATGTCCCGCCATTCTTTTTGGTCGAGCATTTGTGAAAGGCGCAGGAGATTCAGCACCGCAATGGAATTGGCCGAAGGCTCGGCGCCGTCGTAATCATCTTTGGTGCGCAGCAAAATGGAAGCATCGGCGCCGGAGGTGTCGAAAAAACCGCCATCTTGTTGATCCCAGAACAAACGGCGTTGCGTTTCCGTCAATGCCACCGCCGTTTCCAGCCACTCGGTATCAAACGAAGCTTCGTAAAGATCGATCAAGCCCAGCGTGAAAAAAGCGTAATCATCGAGATGCGCCGGAAATTTCGCCTCGCCGTCGCGATAGCGGCGAACCAATGTTTGCGTTGGCGGATTATAAAGTTTGCGCAACACAAAATCAGCAGCGCGTTCCGCCGCTCGCAAATATTTCGGCTCATCCAGAACCTGCGCGGCGCGGGCAAACGCCGAAATCATCAAGCCGTTCCACGCTGTGATGATTTTATCGTCGAGATGCGGACGGGGCCGGGTTTTGCGCCATTCAAACAACTTTTGTTTTCCATCATTTAATACCGCCGTGATTTCGGCTTCCGTTTTTTTGAAACGGCGCGCGGCTTCTGGAACCGTATACGCTGCATACAAAACATTGCGCTCACGAAACTCGTTGTGCGGATCGCTGATGGTGTTGCCGGCGTCGCTCACACCGAAACAGTAATTGAAAAGCTCGGCATTTTCCTTGCCGAGTAAACTTTCGATCTCCGGTTTGCGCCAAAGATAAAATGCGCCTTCTTCTTTTTCATCGGGATGCGCCGCGTCTGGCGCGCTGTCAGCGTCTTCCGCGGAATAAAATCCGCCGTCCGGATGCGTCATGTCGCGCAACACGTAATCCAAAATCTCACGCGCGACATTCGCAAAAAAATCTTCTCTGGTAATTTGATACGCCTCGAGATACGACCACACGAGTTGGGCCTGATCGTAAATCATCTTCTCAAAATGCGGCACGCGCCAATAGGCGTCCACCGAATAACGATGAAAACCGCCACCGAGATGGTCGTACATGCCGCCGGCCCACATTTTCCGCAGCGTCGCCAGCGTCATTTCCAGCGCGCCTTTTTCATTCGTGCGCGTGTAATAACGCAACAGAAAATTCAACGTCACCGAACGCGGAAACTTCGGGGCATTGCCGAAACCGCCGAGGCGTTCATCGTAACTACTTTGAAGTTGCGAATACGCCGTGCGCAGGATCGGCAGAAAAGCCGGCGTTGCCTCCGGCGCGCCGGAAATTGCCGTATGCTCTTGCAGCGCGTTGAGAATATCGGCGCCGGATTTTAAAACCTGCTCGCGTTGTTCCATCCACGCCGCATGCAGACGTTGCAACAAATCCGGAAATCCGGGCCGGCCGTAGCGCGAGTCCGGCGGAAAATACGTGCCCGCAAAAAACGGCTGCAAACTCGGCGTCAACCAAACCGACATGGGCCAGCCGCCGCTGCCCGTCATCGCCTGCACTGCGGTCATATAAACTTTGTCCACATCCGGCCGCTCTTCGCGATCCACTTTGATGCAGACAAAATGCGCATTCATGATTTTTGCGATATCCGGATTTTCAAACGACTCGCGCTCCATCACATGACACCAATGGCAGGTCGAGTAGCCAATGGAAAGAAAAATCGGTTTGTTCTCCTTTCGCGATTTTTCAAACGCCTCTTCGCCCCACGGATGCCAATCAACCGGATTGAATGCATGCTGCAATAAATACGGGCTTTTCTCGTTGATGAGGCGATTGGGTTGATGGCCTTTCTGGAGTTGTTTTGCTATAAACTCGGAAGCAGGATTCATTTTATCCTCGGCAAGTTTTTGGGCGACGGTCGGCCAGCCGACCGGCTTCGGGGCGGCTGGTTTCTGGTTCAGAT
>CAZVZZ010000097.1:0-5979 GCA_964631505.1 uncultured Cytophagia bacterium | reverse complement strand
ACCGAAATCCTCAAAAAGGAAATCCGGTTTCTCAACACGTAACTCCGCAACGGAATATTCGCCGGTGGCCACCGCCACGGCAACGGCGCCATGCGGCCGCGCACATTGAATATCACGCGGGGTGTCGCCGATGACGTACACGCGGTCACGCGAGGGACGGATGCCGAATTTCTCTTCGGCGCGGCGGAGCGCGTGCGGCACGAGTTTGTTGCGATCCATCTCATCGTCAGCGAAAGCGCCAAATTCAAAATATTTCCACAAATCGTAATATTCCAGCTTGATTTGCGCGCCGCGAATCCAGTTGCCGGTTAACAGGCCAAGGTGAAGGCCCGGCATTTCTTTGAGCGCTTCCAGCAACTGCGGAAAACCCGGCATCAGCCGGCGTGTCTGCCGGGGCCGTTGCATGTCGGTTGCGAGGTGCAACAAATAGCGTTGCTGAAATTGTCCGATTTTTTCGTCATCCCAAGTAATGCCGTGTTGTTGGAACGCATCCAGAAGAATTTTCGGATCGGTTTGCCCGGATAACAAAACATTTTGCAAACTATTGGGAATGCCCCAAATTTCCTGAAAGGCGATTTCCATCGCATGTTTGCCGGAGCCGCCGGAATGCATGAGTGTACCGTCGATATCGAAGAGGAGGATTTTCATATTTTTTGTGTAACGTGTAACGTGAAACGTCATTAAAGTTTTGAGTGTTGTGTTTTGATTATCGAATTCTTTTCAAAGTTTTCCCGTCGGTTTCAAAAACCACCGCGCCGTTTTGATCGGTGCGCAAAAGTTGAATGCCGAGCGAATCATAACGCGCCAGCACTTGCGGATCGGGATGGCCAAAATTATTCCACCGTCCGACCGAGGCAACGGCCCATTGTGGACGCACGGCTTGCAGAAACGGTGCGAGGCTCGAGGTGCTGCTGCCGTGATGCCCGACTTTCAGCACGTCGCTGTCCAACACTGCCACAGCTTGTAGCAAATGGTTTTCGCTTTCAAACTCGGCGTCGCCGGGAAATAGAAACGCGTGTTGGCCGAAAATAACTTTGAGGACGACGGAAGCATCGTTGATATTTTCAAAGCCGGCCTCGTGCCGCAGCGGGTGCAAAGCCCACACCTGCGCCGGCGCGAAGTCGGGCAAACGCTCGCCGGCGCGCAACGCGAGAATTGGCACGCGCAAGCTGTCGGCAAGTTTTTCGCAGCGCTGTTCAAGCGGTGAATCGGTTTCAACGCCGCACACCAAAACTTTTTTGACCGCAATTTCCTGCAGCAGCACCGGCAGGCCGCCGAGATGGTCGGCGTGCGGATGCGTAATCACGACGGCGTCCAATTGCCGAATGCCGTGCGTACGCAAAAACGGCATCAACACGCGCTCGCCGGCGTCGTAATTTTCCTGCACCGGCCCGGCATCGACGAGCATGCGGCCGGCAGGAAATTCCAGGAGCGCCGCGTCGCCCTGGCCGACGTCAAAAAACGTGACGCGCAGCTTCGGTCCGGCGGCCCCGGCTTGTTGCCAGATAAAAATGTTGAGCACCATCATGCCGGCGATTAACAGCAAACGCCGTACCGCCGGAGCGCGCCGCCATTCGACAAAAGTTATTATAATAATGACATACAAAAACAATAACAGCGGCGACACATAAACACTATCGACATAAGCAAACGGCATCTGCGCGAGCCGGCGGGTAAATTCGATCAAGCCGCCGGTGGTCAAATCGGCGATATAACCGCAGAGCCGTGCCGCCGGTTCGAGCCAAGAGAGAATGCAGGCTAACGTCGAGGCCAGAATGATAATAAAGGAAACCGGAACCACCACCAAATTTCCGGCGATCGCGGCGAGCGGCAAACGCCCGAAGGCCTGCACGGAAAATGGCAGCGTGGCAAACTGCGCCGCGAACGAGACCGCGAGCAGCATGGCGATCAACTGCACGGGACGCCAATCCCACCGGAACAGCTTTTTAAATTGCGCCAGCAAAGGCTCATAAAGATACGCAATTCCCAGCATCGCCGCAAACGAAAGTTGAAAGCCAAGCTGAAAAAGCTGCAGCGGTTGCCAGAGTAAAATGATCAGCGCCGCCACGCCCAGGCTGTTGTAAAGATCCGCCTCGCGCTCGAACCATTCGCCGAGAATGATAACCGTCGCCATGATGGTGGCGCGCACGACGGGCGGTTGCGCGCCGGTCAGCAGCATATAAAAAAATATTCCCGCCAGCAAAAACGGCGGCTGCCAATGCCGCGCCAGAGAAAGCAGGCGCAACGCCGTCACGATGATGAGCGCAATGAAGCCAACATTCGACCCGGAGACGGCGAGAATATGAACCAGGCCGGTGCGCGCAAACGCTTCGCTCACCTCTTTTGAAATTTCGTCGCGCTCGCCGATCAGCAAGCCTTTGAGCAATGCCAGCCGTTGATCTTGCGAAAAACTCGCCAATCGCGTTTCAATCCAACTCTTGGTGGCGGCGATGAATTGCCGGCCCTTCAACCAGTCGGCAGGCGATTCGCGCCAAAGCGGCGCCTGTTTGCCGGCATAAAAAACTGCAGTGACATCCTGCGCCTGCAAATAGGCGCGATAATCAAACGCGCCGGGATTGCGGCGCGCCTCCGGAAGGCGCAAATAGCCGCGCAACACCAATTTATCGCCAACACGAATTTTGCTCAAGCTATCGCCCGAAACCAACACGCGTCCTTGCACTGCGATCCACGCGGAATCCATCTTGACCTTATCCGCGCGCAAAGCGAAGCGATAACGGTCTTTACGGCGCTCGGGAAAATCATCAACGGTGCCGGCAAGAAAAATTTCGTGAGCCGACTCGGCAAAAAAGCTGACGTCCTGTTGAGCCAGCTTTTGTGAAATATACGTTCGCCCCGCACCGGCAAGCAAACAAGCGCTGAGCAAAAGCGCGTCAAGCGTACGAGCGTTCTGGGCAAGCTGGCCTTGCTGCAAAAAGGCAACGATGGCGGTGCTGAGAGCAACAACAAATCCACCCGCCAAAATTGTCGCCGAGGGATGCAGCAAGTGCGCGATGGCAATGCCGCTGCAAAAAGCGATGGCGATGAAAAAAGCGGGGCGTTTTGACATGGCGCAAAATCTTAGGCTTGTCGCAGACTTGCAGTCAATACTTTTTGCGGCGTTAAACGCCGCGCATTTCCGGCGGCCAGATAAACTTGTGCAATTGCACCTGCAATTGCGCGTTGACGCGGTCAGCCAGCATCCATTCCGCGAGCGGACGCAATGGCATTTCATTAAATACCGGCGAGAACAACAAATGAAAACGCGTCTCGAGACGATGCTGCCGGATGATTTGCAGCGTCCAATCATAGTCCGCGCGATCTTTGATGACAAATTTGATTTGATCGTGCGGCTGCAAAATATCAAGATTAGGCCAAAAAATTTTTTCGGCTTCGCCGCTGCCGGGGCATTTGAGGTCGACGATTTTAATCACGCGCGGATCCAGCTTCGCGAGGTCGAGACTGCCGCCGGTTTCGATGAGCACGGTGCAATCGGCGGCGAGCAGGCGGCGGCACAATTCATAAATTTCTTTTTGCAGCATCGGTTCGCCGCCGGTGATCTCGACGAGCTTGCAGCCGTAGCTCGCCACTTTGCTCATGATCGTCTCCAGGCTCATCTCTTCACCGCCGTAAAACGAATACGCGGTGTCACACCAAACACAGCGCAGATTACACGCGGTGGTGCGGATAAAAACGCACGGCCGGCCAATGAAGCTGGACTCGCCCTGAATGGAGTAGAAAATTTCGGTAATACGCATCACTCGAACTCCGTTGCCTCTCCCCCGCGCAGCAAATACGCTTCATTCACGCTTTTCAAAATCACTCTGCCAATGTCGTGCTCGTAGCGCTCTTTAACGGGCCGAATGACGATGCCTTCGCGCATGTGAACCGCCTTGCCGCTGAATGTTTCCGTGCCGCTGGTGTGCGCCAAACATTCCGGCCCGAACGGGCCGCGATACAGCACGTGTGATATGGGAATGTCGCGCTCCCGGCAAATCTTCGCAAAGTCGTCATAATCCACATAGCGGCCGTTGATCGAAAGGTCGAAGGCAAAAAAGCTCGGCTCGCCTTTTTGCATGCCGTAACCGAGATCCTGCACGCCGGCGCCGAAGGTTTCACCGAAGAGCATAACGTTTCCCAGCCCGGCCATTTTTTCAAACAAACTAAATTTGCGCGCCATGCGCCAATATAAATTTTTCTCGTCTTCTTTAATGGTTTTGCCGCCCGCGCCATAACCTTTCGACGACACCGCGCGCACGCCGCCGAGCAGGCCGAGCAGCGTGCAGGTGCCATGCACTTTTTCCGTGGCCACGACTTCCTCACCGGGCTGGAGCACGCCGGGAAAGCGTTTGATATTTTCAATATCCGTGTAGCCATGCCAGCCGTCGGGCGCGGGCGTCAACTCACCGGCCAAATGGACCGGAATCGGTGGAATCCATTTGATGATTCCAAGCTCAGCGGTGACATCGTCGCCCTCTTTCCAATGCGGCCGCGCCGGGAGCACCAAACCCTGCGAGAGCGCGCCGCGCAATTTCACGGCTTTGACGCGATTCTTCTCCGAACCGGCCAACCTGCCGGTTAGACCCATTTCTGCAATGAGCGCAGCGGGCACCAGCGAGGCTTCGGGAATGTAGGCAATGAGATCGCCGGTTTTAAATTGATCTTTTTTGACGACACAATGATAGTCATCCACTTTCGCCAATTCCAGCAGGTCGGCGTTGGGATGCGGAAACACTTCGATGCGGCGCACGAGGACGGCGAAGGTTGACATGAGAATCTCCTTGGTTAAAGCGTGTAACGTGATACGTGTAACGGTCCTCGAATCTAAGCACGTTACATGTAACACGTTTCACGAAATTAAATTTCTTCTATGCCTCGACGAATAATTTCCCACGCTTTTTGTGCCTGCTCATCCGTCATGCACAACGGCGGCGCGGCCCGCACGATGGTGCTGTGGTGCAGCGTCCAGCCGATGATGAGATTTTGGGCGCGGCAGTTTTGCACGAATTGTTGCGTGGCCGCGGGGGTGTAAAACTCAATGGCGAAAAAGCAGCCACAGCCGCGCACGGCGCGAATGCCGGGCGACTTTCGCGCTTGTGCTGCCAATGCGGTTAGAAAAAATTTTCCAAGCGCGGCGCTGCGCGCAACGAAATTTTCATTGACCAAGACTTCGAGCGCGGCCAATCCGGCGGCGCAACTCAACGGGTGGCCGCCAAAAGTCGTCACGTGCGCGAGCGGCGGATTATCCGCAAGTGTGCTCATGATTTCGCGCCGGCCGATGAACGCGCCGAGCGGCAGCCCGCCACCAAGCGCTTTGGCCAAACCAATCATATCGGGCTTTGCTTCCGGCCAATGTTCACTCGCAAAAAGTTTTCCGGTTCTGCCGAAGCCGGTCATCACCTCGTCATAAATCAACAAAGCACCGGTTTCATCACACCGCTTTCGCAATGCGGGCAAAAACTCCGGCGGTGGAATTTGTACGCCGCCTTCGCCCTGCACCGGCTCGATCAGCACGGCGGCAACGCTTTCATTAATATACGAAAGCTTTTGCAAATCGCCAAACGGCAGAAATGCAAACTCCGGCAGCAGCGGCAAAAACGGGCCGCGATACAATGCGCTCGACATCGCCGAAAGCGCGCCGTAAGTGTCGCCGTGATAGCCGCCTTCGAATGCAATATACTTTTTGCGGCCGGTAAATTTGCGCGCGGTTTTCAACGCGCCTTCAATCGCCTCCGCGCCGCTGTTGCAAAAGAAAACGACGCCGTCCCGCACCGGCGATAATTCCGCCAATCGGCACGCATACTCGACTTGCGGCGCCTGCACGTACTCGCCGTAAACCATCACGTGCAAATGGCGCTCGAGCTGCTGGCGAATGGCCGCGAGCACGGCCGGATGCTGATGACCGATATTCGCCACGCCGATGCCGGAAATAAAATCGATGTAACGTTGGCCGTCGCGCGCAAACAGATAAATGCCTTCGGC
>CAZVZZ010000096.1:0-9326 GCA_964631505.1 uncultured Cytophagia bacterium | reverse complement strand
ACGCTGAAACGCATCCGCGACGAAGAGCCGCTGATTCCGGTGGTGATGATGTCGGCGCATGGCACCATCGAGAAAGCCGTGCAGTCGATGAAGCTCGGCGCGTATGATTTCATTACCAAGCCGTTTGCCAGCGACCGCCTGTTGGTGACGGTGCGCAACGCACTCACCACCAGCTCGCTGAAGCAGGAAATCGACAGCCTGCGCTCGCAGCTTCGCAGCAAATACCAATTCAAAAACATCATCGGCCAATCCGGCAAAATGCAGGAAGTTTTTCGCGCGCTGGAAAAAGTCGTCAACAGCAACGTCACCGTGCTGATTCAGGGCGAAAGCGGCACCGGCAAAGAGCTGATCGCGCGGGCGATTCATTATCACAACACGCAGCGCAGCAGCAAGCAATTTGTCGCGGTCAACTGCTCGGCGCTGCCGGAGTCTCTGCTGGAAAGCGAATTGTTCGGGCATGAAAAAGGCTCATTCACCGGCGCCACCGGCCGCCGCGTCGGCAAATTTGAAATCGCCAACAACGGCAGCATTTTCCTCGACGAAATCGGCTTGATGACGCAGGCGACGCAAGCGAAAGTGTTGCGCATTTTGCAGGAACGCGAGTTCGAGCGGGTCGGCGGCAATGAAATGGTGAAAGTCGACGTGCGCGTGATTTCCGCGACGAACAAAGATCTGGAAGAAGCGATCAAAACCGGCGAGTTTCGCGAAGATTTGTATTATCGCATCTCGGTGTTTCCGATCAAACTGCCGGCGCTGCGCGAGCGCAAAGAAGACATTCCGCTGTTGGCGGCGCATTTTCTCGAAAAATATTCCAAGCAGGAAAATAAAGAAATCGAAGGCGTGGCCCCCGACGCGTTGGAGCTGCTGATGGCTTACAATTGGCCCGGCAACGTGCGCGAATTGGAAAATTGCATCGAGCGCGCCGTGGTGCTGGCGAGCACGCGCGAGATTTCGCCGAAAGATCTGCCGAACAGCGTTCGCGCCATCGGCGAGAAAAAAATCTACGAATCCGACAACACCCTCTCGAGCTGGATCGAAAAGCTCGAAGAGGACGCGCTGCGCAATGCGTTGCTGGAAAACGGCGGCAACATTTCCCAAACCGCCAAGAAGCTCGGCATCGGCCGTGCCACGATTTACCGCAAGGCGAAGAAGTACGGTTTGCCGATGGTGAAATAGCGCCGGCGCTTATTTTGGATTTTAATCTTCTAATGAATTCCACTCCCAATCCCACTGCAAATTTGGTGGGATTTTTATTTTAACGGCGCATCCTGGCGCGCTGCAAAAAATTCCTCAACTTTATTGCAGACGGTTCTTGCAAATTCCCCCGCATTTCGTTATTTTATTTTCACAGAAAACTAAAGCAGAAAGCCTACGGGCCGTAGGCAAACGGTAGGTGCCTTGATGATTTTAATCGACGGACGTCTCGGCGAAGGCGGCGGCCAAATTTTGCGCACGGCGTTGTCGTTGAGCGCGGCAACCGGCAAAGCCTTTCGTCTCATTCATATTCGCCGCAAAAGAAACAAGCCGGGCTTGCGTCACCAGCATCTCGCGTGCGTCAACGCGGCCGCGGAAATTTGCGGCGCGCGCTGCCAGGGCAACGTGCTGGATTCGCTGGAACTCGAATTCACGCCGGGAGCGATTCGCGGCGGCGAATATTTTTTCAACATTCCGACTGCCGGTTCCACCATGCAGGTGATGCAAACGGCGCTGCCGATTCTATCGCGCGCGACGACGATTTCAACCGTGAAAATTCGCGGCGGCACGCACAATCCCGGGGCGCCGCCGTTTGAATTTTTTACGTTGAGTTTTTTGCCGTTGCTCAAGCAACTCGGCATCGTCGCCGAAATGCAAATTCGCAAGCACGGGTTCTATCCGGTCGGCGGCGGCGAAATCGTGGCCACGATTCAGCCGCTGCGGGAACGGACGCCGAGCTTCGCGCTGCTGCAACGCGGCGAGCCGGAGATCGCGGGCGCCGAGATTTTAATTTCCTGGCTGCCGCGCGCGATTGCCGAACGCGAAAGCAATATTTTGCAGCAAAAGCTGCATTGGAGCGAAAACAAAATTGCGATCAGGGAAATCACCGATTCACCGGGACCGGGCAACGCATTGATGATCCGCGTAAAATACGGCGCGCAAACTTATTTGTTCACGGCCTTCGGCCAGCGCGGCAAGGCCGCCGAGCAAGTGGCGGCGGAAGCGTGTGATCAGTTTACCGGCTTCCGCTTGAGCAACGCTGCGTTGGACGAGCATTTGGCCAATCAAGTGCTGTTGCCGCTGGCGCTGGCGGGCGGCGGCGTTTACACCGCGCCCGGCCTCTCCTCGCACACCAAAACCAATATCGAAGTGATCAAACAATTCCTCGCCGTGAAAATCGCCGTCAAGAAAAAAGATGAGCACTGCTTTGAGCTGCACATTGCCCATCGTTAGCCGAACGTTTTAATAAAACTTTTTCAGCCGCCCATGCACTATTTTACGTATCGAAGCCAGCAACTGTTTTGCGAAGACGTTCCCGTCCCGGCGATGGCCGCCGCACACGGCACGCCCTTGTACGTTTATAGCCGTAAAACTTACTGCGAAAATTTCGAGATCATTGACCGCGCTTTTGTTGCAGCGAAGCATCAAATTTGTTTTGCACTGAAAGCCAATTGCAATCCCAAAATTCTGCACGATTTTGCCGCCCGGGGTTGCGGCGGCGACGTCGTTTCCGGCGGTGAGCTGCATTTGGCGTTGCAGGCCGGCATTCCCGCCGCGCGTATTGTATTTGCGGGCGTCGGCAAGCGCGACGATGAAATTCTCGCCGGGCTGGAGGCCGGCATTCGCGGCTTTAATGTGGAATCAGAAGCCGAGCTGCACGTCATCAACGGATTGGCGGCGCAACGCCAAAAAATCACGCCGGTGTCTCTGCGGATCAACCCGGACATCGACATTCACGGCCATCCGTATATTTCCACGGGCCGCGCCGCGGATAAATTCGGCATTGAGCTGAATCGCGCGAAAGAATTGTTTGCGGAAATCAAAACGTTGCGGCACGTTAAATTGGTGGGCTTGCACGCGCATCTCGGCTCGCAAATTACCGAGCTGTGGCCGTTTCCGCAAATCGGCGCGTTGTTCGGCGAATTGGCGCAACTCGCGCACACGGCGGGGCATAAGCTTGATTACATTGACGTCGGCGGCGGCCTCGGCGCGATTTACGAAAATTTTATCAAAGTCGAATCGAACACCGAACCGGCGCCGGATCTCGCGCTGGCGCCGAACGAGCTGGCGGATAAAATGTTGCCGCCGTTAACCAAAAATTTGCCGAAGGATTGCACGATTATTTTCGAGCCGGGCCGGGCGCTGGTGGCGGGCAGTGGCATTCTCGTCACGCGCGTGCTTTATACCAAAATGACGCGCGGGAAATTTTTTATCGTGGTGGATGCCGGCATGACGGATTTGATTCGCCCGAGCTTGTATGGAGCGTATCATCAAATCGTGCCGGTGAGCCAACGCGACGGCGAATGGCAGACCGGCGACGTCGTCGGCCCCATTTGCGAGTCCGGCGATTTTCTCGCGAAGGATCGTTCGTTGCCGCCGGTGCAGCGCGGCGATTTGCTCGCGGTGATGACCGCCGGGGCGTATGGTTTTTCGCTTGCTTCTAATTATAATGCGCGGCCGCGCCCTGCTGAAGTGGTGATCGACGGTGGTGCAGCGCATCTCTCGCGGCCACGGCAAACTCTCGAAACGCTGTGGAAAAATTGAAACCGTGGAGCGAAGCTTGACTTGCGCTTAACGAGTTTTTAATTTGGCAAAATTTCGCGGCGCAAGTCAAACTTCACTTTTTATCAAATCCCAATGCTTTAATCTGAGCCGCTACGTCGTTTCCTCCCGAGACCGTATAATTTTGAAACTCCCGTCGCACCGGATATTTTTTGCGCAGCTCATCGAAATAGCGGCCCCGTTCCGCCGCCGGCAAATTTAAAAGCGCCCGCAAGCGCCGATCGTCAGCGGTGATATCATAAACGCATTTGATCAGCCGATCCAACTTTGTTTCCGTGGTTGCAAAATTTTCGTCCAGTCGAATCGTCGATTCGGCAATTACTGGCAACGCGCTTTCTATTTGCCACTGCGGCGCGACGCCGAGAAACTCACAGGCGGCGCGATAAATCTGATTCGTCCCGTTCAATTTTCCATCCAGCGAATAGCCGGCAATATGCGGCGTGCCGATTTCAACAAGCGACAATAATTCCGCATCAATCGCCGGCTCATTTTCCCACACATCGAGAACCGCGGCGCGCAAATGGCCGCGTTGCAAAACTGCTTTCAGTGCGGCATTATCGACAACTTCGCCGCGGCAGGTGTTGAACAGCACACTGCCGCGTTTCATTTGCATTAAACGCGCGCGATCAAACAAATGCAACGTGGCATCTTCGCCGGTGTGTGTGAGCGGCGTATGCAAGGTAATGACGTCGGCCTTCAGCAGTGCATCGAGCGGCAAAAATTTTGGATCGGGCGTTGCTCGCGCCAGCGGCGGGTCATTCAACAAAACTTTCATGCCAAGCCCGGCGGCCATTCTCGCGACGCGGCTGCCGATGTGGCCGACGCCGACAATGCCGATCGTCAAATTTGAAAGAGACTGTGCAGATTTGACGGCGAGATGCAGCAGCGCGGCCATCACATATTCCGCCACGGAATTCGCATTGCTCCCGGCCGCGCTGGTAAAAGTTATGCCGCGTTGCACGAGATAATTCGCGTCAACATGATCCGTGCCAATGGTGGCCGTGGCGACGAAGCGGACCGGCGTGTCGTGCAACAAATTGGCATCGACTTTGGTCACGGCGCGAACGAGTAAAAGCTCGGCGTCCCGCAGGGCCTCGCGGTTCAACGTGCGTCCGGGGAGCAGCGTGATTTCGCCCAAATGCGCAAAGGCCTGGCGCACACCTGGGATATTTTCGTCAGCGACAATCTTGTGCATGTATTATTTCGCTTCTACCGCACCGGCGGGTTAAAATTCATTTGATTTTTGCTCCCGGTAAATTTATATTTAAAAACTTTCTCAAACCAGGACCAACTCATTTGATGCGTTTATTTTGTTGCCTTCTCGGCTTTTTCATTTTTCTCGCCGCGCCCGCGGCGCACGCCTTCCAGAACGATTTGGCAAAACCGCTTTACAAAATGCGCGAGGCGGAAATCGACACGTTGATCCGGCAGACCAGCCGGCGCCATCCCGATTTTCTCGAACGCCTGCAAATTTATTCGGAGCGGGCGCTGGACACGCCGTATCGCTGGTTTGCGCTCGGCGAAGGTCCGCAGGGAAAATATGATCGCGGCCCGCTTGTTGATTTTGCGCATGCCGATTGCTTGACCTTATGCGAGCAGATGCTGGCCATGGCACTGGCCGAGAGTTATGCGGAAATGTTTCAACGTTTGCAACAATTGCGTTATCGCCACGGCGTGATCGACATCCGCAGCCGCAATCATTTTACGCTCGCCGATTGGCTGCCGAACAATTCGTGGTTGGTCGAGGAGGTCACCACGAAGTTGGGCGGCGAGTTTTGCGTCCCGATGACAAAGACGATCAATCGCGTGGAAATGCTGCAAAAAAAAGGCGTACCGCGGCAAGAACTCGCCAACATCCCGCCGGCGCAAACCATGACGATTCAATATATTCCCGAGGCCAATTTGCCGGCGATTAAAGCGCAATTGCGCGGCGGCGAAATCGCCGTGGTGATTCAAAGCCGGCCGGGGATTTTTGCGGCGCATCTCGGTTTTATTTTGCGCGACCGCACGGGCGGCGTTTTTTTTCGCAATGCTTCAGCGCGGCGCGGTGTTAAAAAAACGGTGGATGAGGATTTCGACGATTTGGTGAAATTTCTCAAACGCAATCCGAGCTGGGTGGGCATGGTGTTCTGGCGCGTGCGGCCGGAATTTATGACGCGACCGGAACTCGCCGCGCGCGAAAAACTTAAATCCGTTGCTACCGGCGTGGTGCAATAGGCCTTAATAAAAATGCTGATTAATGATGCGGGTAACCTTGAAACATTTCAACCAATTCGCTTAATTGCTTCAGTTTTAAAACGTCGGTTTCAGATACGACGCCAAAAGGATCGAGCAAAATCGGCGTCAATCCCGCCTGGCGTGCGCCGATGACGTCGCGGTCGTAATTGTCGCCGATATAAACGCATTGGGCCGCCGGCAAGCCGATTTGCGCCAACGCGATTTGAAAAATACGGGGATCGGGTTTTTCGACGCCGACGACATGCGAGTCGATGATGCAATCAAAAAAATGGGACAAGCCGAGTTTCTTCATGGACCCGGCGATGGAACCGTCGGAATTGGAAATGAGGCCGAGCGGATACCCGAGTTTTTTAAGCCCGGCAAAAACTTCCGGCGCGGTGGGATCGAGCCAGTTCCACAAATGCTCCCGTTTATGCCGCGCAAAAATACGCGGCAAAATGTCCGGAATTTTTTGTTCCGGCGCACCGGCGAATTGCATCCAGAAGGTGAAAAACTCTTGCCAGCGCTCGACCTCACGGTGGCGAAAAATTTTTTCCCGCGCGGTGGCCGCGCCTTTGTTGAGCGTCTCTATATCAGTGGCAACGCCATATTCTGCCAACAAGTTTTTTAAAAATGGGAAATCGGGGTAGAGAAAAGTTTGTCCCACGTCAAACAGGATCGCCTTAATATGGCTGAAATCGTTCATAATAGTTTCGGGGTTCGTCTCAACACCACAAAAAAACTTTGACCACGGAATACACTGATAACGCGCATTTTCACGCACCCGCTTTTTGCTTTACCCGCGTTAATCCGCCCAATCCGCGTCATCCGCGTTCAAGGCTTTTCGGCACTTCATTCATTGTGAACTTGAAAGTAGCGAAATCACACCGATAATCGCAATGATCAAAATCACCAGGCCCGCAATTTTCCACGGCGAATACGGCCGGCTGCCCTGCACTTCACCGGTGCGGGCATTGATGAGAATACGGTGCAACTGCCCGCCGTAACGATAGGCCGAAACCCAAACCGGCAGCAAAATATGTTTGAAGGTGACGCCGGAATATTGTGTGTTCAGCGAAGCGATGCGCTGCTCGTCGCCGCCGATGTCGTAACAAACCAATTTTTCGATCTCGTGTTGCATGAAAACTTTCGCGCGTTGAAAACCTTCTTCGAGACCCACCTGATAACGCTCGGTGCGAAAGCCGCTGAGATAATCTGATTTGAAGTCCACGAGTTGCGGCAAGTCCCACGGCGCGAGTTCCTCGGCGTAATTTTGCGGCAGACCTTTCGAGGCGACCACCAGCACGTCGTCAAACCAGTTGCGCACTTGCCCTTCTTTGTACGTCCATTTGGTTTTGCGCACCTGCCGTGTCTGCCGCACTGCTTTGCCGTTGACAATGGCGTCGTAGGCTTCCGTGACGTAATAATACGTGCCGCGCTGGCCGGTATAAAATGTAAACGTCATGGCATCGTACGTCCAGTACGGCACATACAATCCGGTGAGCCGGTCCAGATCGGCGATTTTTTTTAAATCATTCGGGGCGAACCAGCGCGAGCCGAGCCATTGCGTAAACGTCTTGCGCGCAGCGCTTTGATCGATTTTAAACGGCAACACCGCGCTCGGCTCGATGAACGGTTCCGCGGTCTGCGGTTGCGATTGCAAATGCACGCCGCAAAACGGGCAATCTTGCGTGGCGGTTTTCGCCGCCATCATGATAATCGCGCCGCAGGCGTGGCATTTGGTTTCCAATTCCGCGCCGGCGGTGATTTTCAAGCCGGCGCGGCTTTGCTGCAAATAGGCTTCATACGAATTTTCCACGATCACGCCGGCGCTGTGCGGAATTTTTTCTTCGTGGCCGCAATAAGGACACTTCAGTGATTGCGCCTTCGGATCAAAAGCCAACCCGGCGCCGCATGCGCTGCACGGAAATTTTTTGTGGTGCGCGGGATCGGGCTTCGGCTCAACCTTCAACTTATTCGCGTTTTCGCCGGACGCCGCTTCGGGAGAAAGCGGTTGTTCAAGAGAAGCTGGTGATGGAGAAGCAGACATCAATATTTCCTAAAAGCTTACGGGCAGAATGATTTTCGGCTGAATAATTATTTTGCCGAAAAATCATTCTGCCATTTAGTTGCGGCTACACCCACTGCGATATTTAAATCAATTTACTTCTGCGGCAGTGGAGGCGGGGTTGCCGCAAACAGCGTTGCAAGCTCAGCTACTTGTCCGGCTGCTATCCAGTTCGCGAAGCCTTGTTTCCACACCAGCGTGTCGCGCGTGATGGCGCCGGCGGCGATTTTAGCCTGCAGGGTCGCTTGATCAAACGGACCTTGCTGCGCGCCGCCGATACCCGCGTAATAAACCGCGGTGCCGGGAAGCGGCGGCGGGGTGGTCGCGGCGGAGGCGCCGGTTGGCGTGCCCATGCTTTCCATCATGCGCTGCGCAATGCCCATGCCCGCGCCGAGTCCGGCGCCAATGCCGGCGGCGCCGCCGCTGGGATTTTGCGCCGCGTCGCGCACGGCCTCGGCGGTTTGATATTTCAGATACGCATCGAGATTGCCGACCACGCCCATCGAGGTGCGGCGATCCAGCACTTCTTCGACGTTGGACGGCAATGAAATATTTTCAATATAAAAATTGAGCAGGTCGATGCCGAACGCGGTAAACTCATCATTAATGCGGTCGCAAATAAATTTGCCGAGCTTGTCGTAGTTGCCGGCGAGATCGAGTACGGGAATTTTTGCCTCGGCCAGCACGTCGGCGAAACGCGAGACGATGACGTTGCGCAGTTGCGTGGAGATTTCATACACCTCAAATTCGGGGTCAGTGGAGACGAGCTGCTGCACGAACGTCTTCGGATCAACGACTTTGATCACGTAAGTGCCATACGCGCGCGTGCGCACCACGCCAAATTCCGCGTCGCGCATCATGATCGGATTGCTCGTGCCCCATTTCAAGTCGGTGAATTGTTTGGTTTGAATGAAATAGACTTCGGCTTTGAACGGCGAATTGAAGCCGTATTTCCAGCCGTTCAGCGTCGTCATAATCGGCATGTTCTGCGTGCTCAACTCGTACATACCGGGCTGAAAAATATCGGCAATCTTGCCTTCATTCACAAACACCGCCACCTGCCCTTCGCGGACGGTGAGCTTGGCGCCCATTTTAATTTCGTTGTTATACCGCCGGAAACGGTACGCCATGATTTCATTTTCCGAGGGCGCCGTCCACTCGATGATATCGATGAACTCGCCGCGAATTTTATCCCACAATGCCATCGGGTTCTCCTTTCAAGATAAAGTTGAATGCAAAACCGGGTCGTCAAAATATAACGAGATGCCGGGAAAAATGCAAATTT
>CAZVZZ010000095.1:0-9333 GCA_964631505.1 uncultured Cytophagia bacterium | reverse complement strand
GCGCCCTCCGCCGCGCCGGCGCCAACCACCGTGTGCAACTCGTCGATAAAAAGAATGACATTGCCTTCGGCTTCCTGAACTTCTTTGAGCACCGCTTTCAAACGCTCTTCAAACTCACCACGAAATTTCGCGCCGGCAATCAACGCGCCGATGTCGAGTTGCACCACGCGTTTGTTCTTGATCGATTCCGGCACGTCGCCATTGGCCACGCGCTGCGCGATGCCTTCCACCACCGCGGTTTTGCCGACGCCGGGATCACCGACGAGCACGGGATTATTTTTCGTGCGTCTGGACAGCACTTGAATGGAACGCCGAATTTCCTCGTCGCGCCCGATCACCGGATCGAGCTTGCCGCGGCGCGCTTGCTCGGTGAGATCGCGGCCAAACCGCTGCAGTGCCTGATATTTGGTTTCCGGGTTTTGATCGACCACGCGCTGCGAGCCGCGAATGTCTTTGAGCACTTGAAAAATCGCATCGCGCGTCACGCCTTGCGCGCGCAGAATCTCCGCGGCGTTGCTGTTTTTTTCCTCGGCGAGGCCGATGAACAAATGCTCGCTGCTCACGTACTCGTCTTTCAACTGGCGCATTTCATTCAGCGCCGTGTTGAAAATATTATTGACGTGCGGCGAAACATAAATATTGCCGACGGCGCCGCTGCCTTGCACGCGCGGAATTTTCCGCAGCTCTTCATCGACGCGGCTCATGATCAGCCCGACATTGACGCCGAGCTTTTTGAGAATCGCCTGCGCGAGGCCTTCATGATCCTCCAGTAGCGATTTGAGCAAATGCTCCGCTTCAATCTGTTGATGATTGTGCTCGCCGGCCATCTGCTGCGCGCGAACGACGGCTTCTTGTGCTTTGAGTGTAAATTTATCTAAAGTCATTTTGGTCTGGGTTGTCCAAAGTCCGAAGTCAATTTATGGTGCAAACATGTTCTATCTTAAATCACAGCAGCAAATATACAAATGAAGTGCCAAGTTTATGGCGAAGACTATCTCTCTAAAAAACAGAAAATAAGGTCAATTGGAAGGAATAAAAATGACTGCCAATTTAGCAGAGAAAAGATTAGGATTTATGTCAGTTTATAAGGTAATCTGGTAGGCATGTAAGTCAATTTGACGCAATGGAAAAATCATCAACGCAAAGACCGAAAAATTAATGGCAGAAAAATAAAGTATGGCGTATGATCAAAAAATATTCCGATAATAAACCGTAAGTATTTTTTGCCATCCGTTTTTCTGTCAACTTCTTTGCTCTTTGCCTTTTGCTTTTTGCGGTTTGCCGTTCAATTCCCGGGTTTCTTTTTCAAATTCTTCAGCATGTCCATTGGATTCACGCCTTCTGTAATTTTCACGTCTTTCGGCAGCGTGAGTTTTTCTTCGGAAATGCTCGCGTTGTCTTGCAGGCGCACAGCCTCGCTTGTCATCGTTTGGCCCATCATGTTGACTTCGGTTTTTAGCGTCACGCTCTGCCAGACCCACGATTTAGCTTTCAAGCTTTTGATCTCCCACAACTCGCACGGTTTGCCGAGCACCGTTGCCGTGCCGACTTTGCGGCCGCCCATTCGCACGAGCATGTCCTCGCCAATCTCCGTCGCGTCTTTGCCTTCGCGTTTTGCGCCGCTGGTTATTTCCTTCCAAAGCGGCGTCGGAATTTTCGTGCCGGTTTTTGCATCCAAATCCACGTTGTACGTCCATTCGCCGGCAAGCAAGAGAATGATGCATCCCGTGCCGACGCGACGAAACAAGTGGGGCAGATTGGATTGCGTTAACATGTGATGTGTCCAAAATAATATTTTAGTGAACCTGAGCAGGTAGAAAATTAGCTATCAAATAAAATAAACTTTTCTTGCTTTCGTCAAAGAACTTTTTAAATTTTAGTTAGTCCTGATAATTCTATGAAAGCGCCGCTATCATGACCCCAGTGCCGGAAAAGATTTTATGGTTGGTCTCGCGTGGATTCATCGAATTCTCGGGAAAAGGCTATCAGCAGCTTTTTGACGGACCATTTGAAGAAGATGACGTCAAACATGCAATCCTTTTTGGCAAAGTGAGAAAAAAGGAGCGCGACGAAACCAAAGTGGCAAAATACAAATACACCATCGTCGGGCCGGCGCAGAATGGCGCTCCGTTATATTGTTGCGGAAAAATTCGCCAGAACGATTTCGGCGAAGAATACTTCATCATCACATTTCACGACGATAACACATGAGAACAAAAAAGTCTGCAAAAAACCTTTGCCCCATGTGCGGCAAAGGCACAACGCGCTTCGAAAAGCTGGATTACAAACTCAAAGATCGAAGCGGCAAGGAGTTTATCGTGCCGGACCTTGAAGTGGAAACTTGCAACGTTTGCGGCGAGCATGTCTTCAACATGGAAGCCGTGCGCAAAGCCCGCGAAGTTCAAAGCCGCGCCGGCGAAATTTTAATCCGTCTGCAACCCACGCTACAGGAGGCGCTGGCAACGCGCGCGCGAAAAAACAAACGTTCCATCACGCGGGAAGCTTAGCATCTGCTGGAACGCGGCTTGCAAGCGGCGAATTAATAAGCGGCATCAATATAGCCATGAGAAATTGGAGTGCAAACTTTAGTTTGCGAAGCACACCGTTTCCAATCGCTAAATTTTTACAAAGTGCTTAACCACAGCGCGTTCGTGTAATAAAACCCACTCGAGACCACGCAAAGCGAAATAATTCACTCCGTCTTCCCGCAAAAATGCACGCGCAATCCCAGTTCACGCATGGCCGCGGCTTTGGCAAACATGCCACGGCGCGCGCTTTTCAAATCCGGCGCGTAAACCACCTGAATGTGATTCGACTTGTGCCGCGCCATCATTTGCTCGCGCGAGATCCCGCGCATCACCGCGTGCATGATCGGCCATTGCGGCGTCGTCAGCCGCCAACGTTCTTGCGTTTCTTCCTCCGGTAATTTCACCACCTCCGCAATGCCGGTATCGTATTGCAATCGCCCATCGGCAATGAAAACGCGGCTCCACACCACAAAGCCCGGCTTGCTCACGCCTTTCAACGAACCGCCGCCGAGGCGAAAATACATCGGCGGTTGGCGTTCGCTCGAAGCGCCTTCATAGCCGCCAATAAAATGCGCCGGCGGCGCCGCGCCGGAAATTTCCAGCACCCAGACAAAATCATCGAGGCCGCCATCTTTGTAATGCCGGCCCCAGCGCAAATCGTGCAGCGTGTTTTCCGGCGGCCAACCCAGCTCACGCCACAAATGATACGTCACCAAGCCATCCAGTCCCGCGCATTCATCGACCTCATTGAAATGCGGCAGCGCCTCGCCGGCAAAAAGTTCTTTGCCGTTTTCTTCATGATAAACCGGCGGACGATCAACATTGTTCAGCAAGCCTTCCACCAAATCCGAAGCCGGCGTGAGATCTTTCAAACCCTGTTGATATTGAATGCCGATCGCCGCGCAGCCGAACTCATCGGCGAGCCGGACCGCGGCGATATACATTTTGCATTGCTCCACCACTTGCGCCTCCGTCAGCTCCGTGGCCTCATCATGGCCAAAATGAAACTTCATGCCCTTCGCCAGGAGCCAGCCCAAAATCAGACGCGCTTCATGAGTGGAAACCGTTTGCATTTTTGCGTAAAGCGTCGATTGGCTCAAACGCTCTTTGAACACGCCGGTGGGATGCAGCAGCTCGTCGGGAATGATCGCGTTGTACATGCCCATGCAACCTTCATCGAACACGCCGAGAATCGTTTTTTGGCGGCGGAAATTTTGCGCGAATTCCCTGCCGATTTTTTCGGCTTTCTCCGGCACTTTGGCGTCCTTATACGAAATCACATGCGACGTGTCGTGCTTGATATTGCCTTTTTCCAGCCAGCGCTCCAAACCTTTGCGAAAAAAACGATCCGTGAAATCCTCGCTCCACAACGTCGAATAGCGCACGCCGGCTTTGGTGAGCGACGCATTGAGATTCAGCAAACCCACCAACCCTGGCCATTGCCCGCTCCAATTGGCAATCGTTAAAATCGGACCGCTGTGCATGAACAAACCGGCGAGAACGTGATGGCTGTATTGCCAAACCGCCTCGGCCACCATGATCGGCGCCTGGCGCGGAATCTGATTAAAAACTTCGATGCCGTATTTCTGGCTGTCAATGAAACCGTGTTTTTTGCCGGGATCAAAAGCATGCGCGCGCTCGATTTTGCCGCCGAGTTTTTCCACCGCGGCGATGAGGCGTTTTTCCATCTCTGCCTGCGCCGGTTCACAGTTTTGATTGGCCGCGAGGCGCAGATCGCCGTTCGCGACGAGATAAATGGGTTTCATGTTCTCCTCACGATTTTTTCTGGGTTCGTTTGCCGAGTTGCTTAATCATAGCGATAATGATCGTGATTGTCAAATTGTTTTTTTAAATCAGGATTTTCTTGCTTGCCAGCGCGGATTTGTTTACCTTAAAAATTATGAAAGTTTTGCTCATTCAGCCTCCGGTCGAAGACTTTTACCAAACGACGATCCGCACGCTGCCGGTGGGCTTGCTCTATCTCGCCGCGTCTTTGCAACAAGCCGGCATCGACGTTGAGATGCTCGATTGCCAAGCCACAGAGAAAAAGCAGACCATCGAAATGCCGCCGGAGTTCGCCTATTTGCGACGGTATTATCGCGCCGGCAATTTGAGTCCGTTCAAATTGTTCAGCCATTATCGGCATTACGGCTTGCCGTGGGAAGAAATTCGCGAACGCATTCGTTTGGCCAACGCTGAGGTGATCGGCATCTCGTCTCTGTTCACTCCTTTTTACCGCGAGGCTTTTCGTGTCGCGGCCATTGCAAAAGAATTGGATGCGACACGCCCCGTGATCATGGGCGGCGCGCATGTGAATGCCTGCCCCGAGCAAGTGCTTTCCAATCCCAACGTTGATTTTGTCCTACTCGGTGAGGGCGAGCGCACATTGCCGCAACTTATTTCTGCATGCGCTGCGGGAAAATCAGTTGATTCAATTTGCGGCGTCGGCTATAAAACAAAAGGCAAGCTTCATCTTCCAGAGCACGGCGATCTCATTGACGACCTCGAAAGTTTGCCGTTGCCCGCCCGCGAGTTGATCGATCCAGCGCGCTATACGCTCGGCGGCAAAAGATTGACGATGCTCGTTACCAGTCGTGGTTGCCCTTATCATTGCACGTTCTGTTCAATCTTTCTCACCGCCGGCCGCGAATTTCGCACGCGCTCGATTCAAAGCATTATCGCTGAAATGAAAATTTGCCGCGAGCAATTTGGCACGGAGATTTTTGACATCGAAGACGACAATTTCAGTTTTGATCAAAAACGCGCCACGAACGTTCTCGCCGCCATCCGCGAAGAATTTGGCGAGGGGCAAATTGAGTTGTTAGCGATGAACGGTATTTCCGCTGCCAATATCAGCGAGCCGCTGGTGGATGAAATGAAACGCACCGGCTTTCGTGCGCTGAATCTCGCGCTGGTGACGAGCGACAAGCAGCAACAGCGTGCCACCAAGCGCCCCGGCTCTACGAGCCACTTCGATCGCGTCGTCAACAAAGCCGCCGCAGCCGGCCTTGAAATGGTGAATTACGTTATTCTCGGCCTGCCGGATTCGACGATTGAGGAAATGCTTGACTCGATTATTCACTTGATGCAACGCCCCGTGCTCATCGGCCCCAGCGTGTTTTACGCCACGCCCGGCACCGAGAGTTATCGCCAATGCCTCGAACGCGGCCTGCTGCCCTCTTCGGAATTGGCGCTGCAACGTTCAACTTGCTTTCCGGTTGAAACAAAAAATTTTTCCCGGCGCGATCTCGTGACGCTTTTTCAACTCACGCGCCTTTTGAATTTTATCAAATCCCGTTTGGATGCACAGCCGAGTGGCGCTCGTCATTTTGCGCTGGAAGAATTGTTGGCTTCGCCCAATATTCCCGCTTTCACGCCGCAGGCCGGTGAGGCTTACACTTTCACTCACAAACTCACCGAAGCCGAAATCGGTTGCTGGCTCACGCGCGCATTGTTGCAAGAAGAAAGCTTGTTGGGCATGAAGCTGACGCGCCGGGCGCCGGACCGATTCATTTATGAGGTTTATGAAGAAGAAGCGGCGCGAGACGTCATTCCGCTTTTCTTGGAAAAAGCCGCGGGAAAATTGATTTATGGCGTCAAAAACGGTTTTGCTTGCACATGGTTGCTGGCGCATTTGAAGCGGGAACCCGAACTTGTCGATCGTAACAATATTGGAGATGACGTGCCATGATGACAATTCTTGACAAGGTTTTGGCGAAGTTATCGGGTTTTGATTTGTGGTTCGCGATATTGCTGTTGATCATCGGATTGGCTGGATGTTATTATCTTGGCGAGACGATACAAGAGGGGAAGAAAAAGGTCAAATTACAATTCATCTTGATTGGCGCATTGGTTCTCATTGGGATATTGGAGGTTACTGTTCATGCGCTCTTTTTTTCACCGTCGTCCGTTTTCCCCAAAGCGGTGGCTGGAATTCTGGTTTTGCGGATCGAAGGCGACGACGCGAAAAATTCTCTGCAGCGGGATTTGGTTCGCACGCTGAATACTGAGTTGAGCGAAGAAGCGCCCGGTTTTAACATTAGCGTGCGCTCCGAAAACAAAATCGTGTCGGAAGATTTGGGACTGGCGCAGGCGCATCAAGAAGCACGGCGCCTCGGCAAAAAGAGCCGGGCCAAATTGGTCATCTGGGGAACGCAGGTGGGCGAGCAAAAATTTCATCCGCGGCTCACCATTGTGGAAGACCAGCCGCGCACCTTTACTTTTGGTGATCGCACGCTGTCCACGCAAAACCTCGGCGAGGTGAATCTCTCGCCGGAATTGGTTAACCAGCCGATTCATGTGATCAGCTTTGTCATTGGATATGCTCTTTTCGAGCACAAAGATTTTGACGCGGCGCTGGCGCGTTTCAAAACGATATTGGCCCGGCCCGTGACCAGCGCCATTGAGTTGAACGATAGCCGTTACTTCGCCGGGAATTGTCATTATTATTTGGCGCAAAACTCCCGGGAACCCGCCTGGCATCTGCAGCAAGCCATTGCTTATTACGACACCGTTCTCAGCCTTTATACCGAACAAAATTTTCCAAAAGCTTGGGCGGTCGTGCAGAACGATTTGGGCAATGCCTATGTGGAATTGCCCACCGGCGATCGCAGCGCGAATTTGCAAAAAGCGATTGCCGCCTACGAAGCGGCGTTGCGGGTCTATACTGAAAAAGAATTTCCCGCGGGCTGGGCGATGACGCAGAACAGTATCGGGGTGGCTTATTTCAGACTGCCGACGGGGAATCGGGCGGAAAATTTGCAAAAGTCCATCGTCGCTTATCAGGCGGCATTGCGAGTGTACACGGAAAAAGATTTTCCTTTGGATTGGGCCAAAACCCAAAATAATCTCGGTACGGCTTATTCAGAATTAGACTCCGGCGAGCCGCATGAAAATTTGCAGAAAGCCATAAACGCCTATGAAGCCGCGCTCCGCATTCGCACCGAAAAAGATTTCCCGGCGGACTGGGCCATGACCCAGAATAATTTGGGCAACGTCTATTGGGCATTAGCGGCCAACGGCCAAAGTGCGGATCTGCAAAAGGCGATTACGGCATACGAAGCGGCCTTGCGCGTGCGCACCGAAAAAGATTTCCCGTTGAAGTGGGCGATGACGCAAAATAATTTGGGCATTGCGTATGCAAGCTTGACCACGGGCGACAAGCAAGCGAATCTGCAAAAAAGTATTGCCGCCTTCGAAGCGGCCTTGCGCGTGTTTACCCAGAAAAATTTTCCTGCGGAATGGGCCTCAACCCAAAACAACCTGGGCAATGCTTATGTGGAGTTGCCCGCGGACGACCGCCGCGCCAATCTAAAAATGGCCGTGACTTATTTTGAAAACGCGCTGCAAGTTTGGACGGCAGAGGCCTTTCCCGATGGTCACCAAATGGCCAGCGAAAATCTTCAAGACGCGCAAAGCCAATTGCAAAAGCTGGGAAAGAAGTGAGTCAGGCGAATAGAAAATTGTGCGCGAGTGAAAAAAACATTTTGGATTTGCTAATTTACTTTGTAATTTAAATTCCGAATTCTAACAGTAGTGAGTTTTTCCATTATTTTATTTGATGATTTCAATATGAAACTGCAACGAACTATCAAAGCTGTTATCCGCGCCGGAGAAGAATCTGGCTATGTGGCCGAGTGTTTGGAATTGCCGGTTGTGACGCAGGGTGAAACACTCGATGAAGTCACGCAAAATCTTCACGAAGCGATTCAGCTTCATCTTGAAGACGAAGATTTGGCCGAGCTTGGTTTCGCGCCGAACCCGACGATTTTGGTAACTTTTGAATTGGAACCGGTGTATGCCTAAATTGCGTCGCCTGTCCGGACCGGACGTCGTGAATATCCTGCGGAGTTTCGGATTTGACGAGTTTTCGCAGCGAGGCAGCCACATCAAATTGCGACGAATTACGGTTTCGGGTGAGAAACAAACGCTAACGATTCCCAATCATAAGCAACTGGATACGGGAACCTGCAAAGCCATCTTTCGGCAAGCCGCGCGATACATTTCACACGATGACCTGTGGCAATACTTTTATGAATGACATACTTTCTTTGGTTTTCCTCGCCATGAATAATCTTTCCGATTATAAATCCCATTCGCATTAACTCACTTTGGAGGGAGAGAGAAATGCCGGAATTCATCAATAAAATTTTTTCCGAGCTAGCCGGATTCGATTTTTGGTTTGCCGCGGTTTTATTTGTCATTGGATTGGCCGGATGGTATTATCTCGGCTTGACGAAAAAGACCGAGCGAGAAACGGCTAAACACCAACTCCGGTTTGCCGGTTTAATGGTCTTGGTTGGAATCGCCGGTATTGGTGCGCATCACTTGTTTTTCGACTCAGATTATACCTTTTCTAAAGGCGTCGCCGGCATTCTGGTTTTGCAAATCGAAGGCGATGATGAGAATAATTCTCTACAACGTCTTTTGGTGAGCTCGCTCAATAATTCCATAAGAAAAGAGGCTGCCGGTCAAAAGATTGAAATCCGTGCCCAAAATGAAACCGCAACCGAAACCATGGGTTTGCCGCAAGCGCACACCAAGGCACGCAAGATCGGGAAAGCCTGCAAAGCGATTTTAGTGATATGGGGCAATCGGGTCGGTGACAAGACATTTTTTCCTCGCCTGACAGTGGTTGAAAATAAAGATCGTTCCTCAAAAAGTGGGCAATGGGCCTTAGCTGCTCAAGACATTACTGAACTCGAATTTCCGTCAGCGCAAGTAGATCAGCCGATCTATCTCAAGCACTTTATCACCGGTTATGCATTCTATGATCGTGAAGATTATGCTTCAGCGCTGGCTCAGT
>CAZVZZ010000094.1:0-9543 GCA_964631505.1 uncultured Cytophagia bacterium | reverse complement strand
ACCAGCATGCTTCTCGACCGTTACGTTTCTAAAAAATTTTTGCTCAATTTGCTGTTCTCACTGGCGGCGTTCGCGAGTATTTTCATTACGGTGGATTTGCTCGAAGCGCTGTCCGAGTTCATCGACCGCAAAGTGCCGGCGCTGGTGGTGATGAGTTATTATTTTTATTATCTACCCTACATCATCATTTTGAGCATGCCGGTGGCGATGTTGCTCGCGTCGATGTTCAGCGTCGGCCAGCTTGGCAAATACAACGAATTGACGGCGATGCTCGCGGCGGGGCGCTCATTGCTTCGCATCCTGTTGCCGCTCTTTGTTATCGGGTTGTTGCTGAGCGGCGTCATGCTGCTGTTCGCTGAAAAAGTGATGCCGATTGCCAACCAACGCAAGGCCGAGATCAAACAACGTTACATCGACCGCATGCCGAAAAATCTGACCGCGCGGCTATCGAATCTTTATTTTCAGGAAAGCGCCGACAGCGCAGCGGCAGATTCGAGCAATGCCGTGCGCCGGATTTTTATCGGTTATTATGACGACGCCGGCAAGATGGCGCAACGCGTGAGCGTACAACAATATCGCGGCCTGTTTATGAATGAGCGTCTGGATGCGGCGCAAATGCGCTGGCACGAGGCCGCCAACCGCTGGGAAATGTTGCAAGGCTATCGCCGCCGCTTCGAGGGCGGGAGCGAAACCTTAACCCGATTTGACACGCTGGCGCTGCCGGAATTGAGTTTCACCCCACAAGTGTTACTGAAAGTGCAAAAAGAACCGGCCGAAATGTCGTACCGTGAGCTGCAACAATTCATTCGTGAAGTCGCGCGCAACGGCGGCAATCCCGAACGCTGGCTGGCGGATTTGTATTTGAAAATTTCGTTTCCACTGGCAAATTTTATTATCGTGCTCTTCGGCGCGCCATTAGCAGTGGGCAGCGCGCGCTCCGGCGGCGCCGTCGGCGTCGCCACCAGTCTGGTGATTTGCTTTCTTTATTTCGGCACGGTAAAAACCTCGCAGTCAATGGGGCAGAACGGCACGCTCGATCCGTTGCTCGCGGCGTGGCTTGGAAATATTATTTTCCTCGCTGCGGGAGTGGTGATTTTGGCGCGGACAAAAAAATAAAAAGGGAGAGACGCGTCTCTCCCTTTTTGCGAAATTCTGACTCTATTTTCCGCTCGACCAGCTTAGTGACATTGGAGTTCGAACCACCTTGCCCTCGGACTTTACTTCACCTGCACCTGCCAGCCGATGTGATACATATTCAACCATGAAAACGGCTTGGCCGCGGCGGGATAATAACGCTCCAAAATCGCAACGGGCGTGAAGCCGATGCCGAGATAATATTCCGAGCGCACGCGCGGCTTGAACGCGTTTTGCACGCCATAACCGACGCCGACGTGCAGCGGCAAATTCAACTGGCGATACAGATCGTACGTGAGCCAATGCGTCATGCGATCATATTTGAGCAACGTCTTCTTCTGCAAAACGTCGCCGAACGAAGTGTAATTGAGCCGGAGATCAACGTTTTCCAAGGCCCCGATGTGCATCTTCGCCAGCGCAAAGCCGACGCCAAGCAGGTTCGCCGTGAAATCCGAATAGCTCGCGCCCTGTTTGGTGGGCCGTCGCCCGTCGACGTATTCGAGAAACGTCATCACCGAAGCCGCGGTGCCCGCACCGAGAACTTCCGACCAGACGCCGTTCAATCCGGCCCAACGATACATTCCAACCAGCCCCTGCGTAATGCGATAGCCGCCCTGGAAATGAATCAACTCATCAAAATGCAACGTGCGATCTTTCGACCAGTCATTGCCGGCCCGAAAGCCGCGCTGGCCGCGTCCAAAAAATTCGTCGAATTTTTGAAAGCCATACATCGTCATGCCAATGCTGCCGGTTTGTACCAACGCCAAACGTTCCCAACGCAAACCAATTTGCGGCGAAGCCGGACTTAACATGGGCGAAATTTCGCGCGCCCGCGGCAAAGCTTCGAGGCTTAATTGTGCGAGTGGCCAATCCCGCAACGTGAGGTTTGGCCCGAGACTGACGAATTGGTCCGCCGCCGTATTTTCCGGCGACGCGGCTGCCGTTATGGTTGCGCCCACCGGTTTTGCCAGCGTTGACAATGGCGTTTTCGGCAAGAGTTCCGTCGTGGGCAAAATCAAGTTCGGCCCGTAAGTGGCGACCAAACCGTCGTTGCGCCACGCGCCGTCTTCCTGCAAGCCGCTGCTCGCCGCAGCCGGAACGGCATTTGACGTGGGCGAAACCATGAGAGCCGAACGCGGCAAATCCACCGCGGACACCGACACATCGTCGCTGCGATTCAATGCCCCAGCGCCCAGTAACGACAACAGCCCAAGGGTTGCGAGCAGGCCGCGCGCCGTTACGCGGCTCGCCTGTGGCTCCGGGCGCGCCAATCGCATCGGCACCAGGCTCTGCGCTGGCGGCCGGTATTTTTTGCGCTTCATGGCCATGGCGCGCCGCCGGCGTTTTTTGGAATGACTGCCGTGCATGAGGCCGCGAGCCGAGGTGGGCGATTTACATAATTGTCGAACGACGACCATGTGTGCCTCCTCTCTGTAATGGCTTGAGATTAACCATTGGAACGATTAACTGATAGTTGCGAACTGCGTGGACGGCTTATGGGACTATCAAGTTTTAACAACTGGCGAGGTAATCAGAGGTGATCACAGTATGTTGCAAAATGCCCGCAAGGGCGGGCCGCAAAATTCTATCACTAATATACCGCACTTCGATTGAAAATGCAAGGTCGAAATTAAAAAAATAAGGCTACAATTCCGCTCCAAGCTCGACGGTTTTGCTAAAATATTTGTAACTCGAATAGGTCGCCGAAAAAGTTAACCGCAAGACGTATTTTCCGGAAGGCACGGCCGGCAGATTCAACAACAGCCGCGGATCGTAACGGCGCCGGTTGTTTTCTACCGAGGCGGCAACCGGCTCCCACTGCCCGCTTAAAAATTCTTGCTGCGGCCCGGCGAAGCGCAAGGTTTTATTCAGCGGCCGGGCCAACACGGCGCCGTTGGCATCCAAAATTTCCGCGGTGACATAGGCGGTTTCGGTCAGAAAGTAATCAATCTGTAATAAACGCGGCGGCGAATGCAGGGCAGCGCGGCAATTCAACGCATCCACGCCGATCCAATAATATTGCGCCGACTCGCGGTCATCGATCAGCACCTGGCCGAAACGTTTATAAATCGAAATGCCGCGCGGCTCGAGAAATTCCTTGTCGCCGTCGCCGCGCCGGCCAAACGACGTCAGATAATTCAAATCGCGGTCAAATTTGTGCACGCAATGATTGTTGAAATCGGTGACGAAAACATTGCTGTAATAATCAATGGCGAGATACATAAATTTAACATTCGCCTTGCCGAGCGCCGCGGCGTTAACCGTTTTCAACAAGCGGCCGCTGCGGGAAAATTTTTGCAGCCGTTGGCCGTCTTGATCGTTGACGACAACAAAACTATCTTTGTAATAAGACCATTGCTCCGTGCTATCCGTCGCCGCGATGCCGGCGGGAGAGGAAAATTGCCCGGCTTGATCCCAGGTTTGCAGCAATTGATCGTGTTGGAAAACGAGCACGCGATTGTTGCCCGTATCCGCCACATACACCGTGCGGTCCGCCGAAATCGCGACATCGCGCGGCGCCGCCATGCCGCCGAGAGCGCGCACCCATTTCAACTCGCGGCCCGGATTGAAAAAATGCACGACGCGGTTGTTGCCGGTATCGGCGAGATAAACTTCGCCCGACCGATGCGCCGTGATACCGTGCGGCCGATTCAGGCGCCGCTCATTTTTTTCGTAAAGGCCGTACACCGCAATCGCAGTCATCGAAGTATTATAAATGACGGCATTTTGGCCGGAGTTGACGCCATAAACCGTGATCTCATCATCATCCTTTGAGTCTTTGGGGTCATCCCAAACCTCCAGCCGCGTCGCGGCGATGCCTTGCGGGTTGCTCACCTTGACGCGGTTTTGCATGTACAGAAACAAATGCTTCGCGGTCGCTTTGCGCACACCGTACGTGTGCAAAAAAGCTGGAAAAACCAGCGTCGAAGGATCGTACTTCTCGTCGGGCACGGCTTTTATAAAAAAGAAAAAAGGCAAACCAAGCGAGAAAGACAGAAGATAAATCGGGGCACGCATGAAACGAACTTTATGAAGACGGGCTTGTTTTGTTTTCATCGTTTGCGGTTTCTGACCTTTATCTGAAAATATATGGCAGAATAATTTGCCGGCAGGATGATTAAAAATTGTTCTGCCCACCAATCACCCTGCCATCAATCTTGCGCGGAAACCTCACCGCTGACGCTCACTTCATCATTCGCCGGTAGCGAAGCCGCCATTTGCCGCGCCGCGCGCTCGTTCTGCACGGTATGAAAATACTCCCAAATTTTTTGCGCCAGATTTTCCGTCACGCCTTGCACGAGAATCAGCTCGTCCACCGCGGCTTGACGCACGCCTTCCACCGAGCCGAAAAACTTGATCAACGCGTTGCGTTTGGCTGGGCCGATGCCCTCGATGCCGTCCAATTCCGATACCGTCGTGCGCTTCGTGCGCAGCGACCGATGGAAAGTCACGCCGAAACGATGCGCCTCATCACGCAGTTGTTGCAGCAATTTCAAACCGGACGAGGTTTTGGGAATGTTCTGCGGATCGGGCGAGCCGGGAACGAAAATCTCATCCAGCCGCTTGGCCAGCGCCGCCAATGGAATCGGCAAATTCAGCTTCTGCAAAACCGCGCGCGCGGTATTGAGCTGGCCTTTGCCGCCGTCGACGAGAATCAAATCCGGCAACGGCATTTTCTGCGCGAGCGAGCCGGAATAACGCCGCGTGACCGCTTCCTGCATCATGGCAAAATCATCCGGCGTTTGCTTGAGGCGAATTTTAAATTTACGATAATCGGATTTTTTCGCCCGCCCGTCTTCAAACGTTACCATCGCCGCCACCGCGTCCGTGCCTTGAATATTGGAAATATCAAAACACTCGATGCGCCGCGGTGGTTTTTCCAAACGCAAATCGCGCTGCAACGCCACCACGCTGTGCGGCACTTTCAGCCGGGCCTGCATTTTTTGCAGCTTCAATTCTTGTAAAAGCAGATGCGCATTCTTCGCGCACATCTCAACCAGTTTCGCCTTTTCGCCGAGTTTCGGCGTGATGATTTTCACCGCGGCCTGGCGCCGGGTTTCAAGCCATTGCTGAATTTCGGCGCTTTCCGGAATTTCCGCTGGCAGGAAAATTTCCTCCGGAATGAAATCGGTTTTCAAATAAAACTGTTTGGTAAACGCGGCAATGACGCTTTCGTATTTTTCGCCGAACACGCCATTGAGATAATAATGCTGCCGGCCGATGATCTTGCCGTCGCGCACTTTGAACACCGCGCCGGCGGCGTCTTCATCCTCCATCGCCACCGCGACAATATCGCGGTCGGTTAAATCTTCCGAGACCATTTTCTGCTTGTATTGAAACTCTTCGATGAATCGAATGCGATCGCGCAGCTTCGCGGCCTGCTCGTAGAGCCGCTTCTCCGCAAGCGTTTGCATTTTTTCTTTCATCTCATTGATGACGAGCCGGTCGCGGCCGTTGATGAAATTCACCACTTGCTGCACGACTTTGCCATATTCCTCCGCCGGCACCAGGCCTTCGCACGGGCCGTCGCATTTTTTGATGTAATAATCCAGACAGAGCTTGTATTTCTTACGCGCGATAATTTCCGGGGTGAAATGATAATTGCAGCTCCGAATCGGAAAAATGCGCTTCACGGTTTTCAGCAGCGCCCGCATTTGCCCGGCGTCGGTGTAGGGGCCGAAATATTGCGAGCCGTCTTTGATAATGCGGCGGGTGGGAAAAATGCGCGGGAACAGCTCGTTGGTCACGCGAATATAAGGGAAACTTTTGTCGTCTTTGAGATTGACATTGTAGCGCGGCTTATATTCTTTGATCAAATTCATCTCGAGAATCAGCGCTTCCATTTCGGAATCGGTGACGATGACTTCGAGATCGGCGACACGCGCCACGAGCCGGAACGTTTTGGGATCGAGCGGTCGCGCCTCCTGAAAATACGACCGCACCCGGTTGCGCAAAACCTTGGCCTTGCCGACATAAATGATCTTGCCGGTTTTGTCTTTAAATTGATACACGCCGGGCCGGGCGGGCAGGTTGTCGAGTTTGTCTTGCAGCAATGCGCGTCGCCTATTTTTGATCTGTCCCCTAAAAAATAGGCAATGCGCTCACCATAAGCAACAAAATTTTCAATGCGCCGCAGGCCACTAAAATTTTATTTTAAAGGGCAGCTTGGCCGAGGATTGTTGTTGCGCCACCAGATCGGTCACGATGACTTCGAGTTCCAGTTCCCCACGGCCAAATTTTTCCAGTTTCAATTCCACGTATTCGATTTGCCGCGTGGCGTTGCCTTGCCGGTTGGTGCGCATCATAATGCTGTGTTCGCCGCTTTTGCTCTTCGGCAGCGCAACCCGATAGTCGACCTGATAATTCGTTTCACCGGCGGAGTTGGGCGTCAGATTATAAATTTCAAAGTAGATGAAAAGCGGCTGATTTTTTTCGACGGCCAGATTGGGCAGCGGCTCAACATAATAGCCGTTTTTGACGAAGCGGTGCGCGCCGGCCGCTTCGCGAATCGCCGGCGAGAGCTGCAGATCGCTCAGGCTCAAAGCATTTTCCGGAAATGCGGCGATTTCGAGATCATATTTCAAATTGCCGATTTGATCGCCCGTCTGATTTTGCAAACGAAATAGCAGGTGATAGTTCGCTGGCGGCAAAAGAAAATTGGCCTGCCCGGCAAAGCTGCCGCTGTCCGTAGCGGCAAGATTGGGCGCGGTGCAATTTTCCCAAATCGAATCCCCAGCCACGACCTCGTAATCCTGGTTCAAAACGGCGATCTCGCCGCGCAACTCTGCCTGATAGCCCTGCCGGGATTTGAGAAACTTGAGATCGCGATAAAACCCGCCGTAATAAATTTCCGTGCGTGTTTTTCCGGGCGGACCCTGAAAACGGGAAAAGCTCAAAACCGCGGGCAGGGATTTCGCCTTATAATCTTCGTTAAACATGACCGCCGGTGCGACCGAGTCGATGTGGGCGGCATGCTGCCGATCTTCGTTGGCGAAGTGCAACAGCGAATAGTCCAGCGCTTCGGCATCGGAGCGCGTGTTGCCGATTTCATAGAGCCGGCGGCGGAAGTTGTCGTGCGAAGGCGCGAGATTGCGATAAACCTCGTCGCGCAGTTTCATCGCCGTTTCGCCGGCATTGGGTTGATTGAGTTGCGTCTCTCGTCCCATTGGCAGCCTTTCTCCCCGCCGGGAAGGCCGGATGTCGCGGTTGAAAAAAGTGGAGCGGCCGCGATAAAACGGCCCGTAAATAAATTCCGGCCCCTCGACAAGCGCGTATGGAATTTGCCCTTCTTTGCGAATGAAAGTATAGTAAACATCGGGATGCAACGGATTATAAAACCAGACTTCATACGGGTACAGCGCCCAGCCAACGTCACCCATTTTGCCGCTGCGATCCGTGAATATGCGCCAAGGCTTGCCGAGCCGGACATAAATATTGCCGCGATCATCAAAACCGGTGGGCGACGGCGGAAAAGAAAATTCGGCGCGGGCCTGGACCAGGCGTTGAAAATAAATCAACAACGTTTCATTGGCCGGTGTTCCCGGAAACGCGTCTTCACGCCGAAAAAATTTCAGCAACATCCGGCCCGGTTCGCCTTTTTTGTCCGCGACTTGTTTTTTGAATTGGGCGCGCTCCGGTTTATCCAGCATGAACGCCGTTTCATCGAAGAGGCGTTTCCACAAGTCCGGTTGCTGCGCCGGCGTCGAATTTTTGAACACGGCATACACCAGCTCGGTGATGAGTCCGGCATTGCCCGCGCTGAAATATACGGCGTAGAGGCGCGCTAAATCGTAGTTGAGATACCAATCGTGGGCGTTTCCGGTTCGCAGACTGTCCAGACCTTGCCGCATTACCTGCGCGGCCTCAGTTATTTTGTCCTGACGTTCCAACGCGAAGCCGAGTTGATGCCAGGCCGAACGGCCCGACGGCTCCTGGTAACGGCTGTCACGCGCCAGCACTTGCCGGAGCCATTTCTCCGCTTGGGGATAATCTTTTTTCTGGAGAGCTTGCTGCGCGGTTTTATAGAGGGCGGCGGGCGAGGCATTTTCTTGCGGAAGAGCAGTTGAGGGCAATGCCAAAACTGCAGCGGACGCAAAGGCGATAAATATAAACCGCCGCAATGTATTGGCGAGACGATTTTTTATCGAGCCGTTCATATTTCCTAAAAATTTTTCTCCGTGAGGCTCCGCGAGCGCCGTGGCTCGTGTTGTAAAAAATCTTTTGAATTTTCTGCTGGTCCGTACAGTAGAGCCTCGATTTTCGGACGATCGAAAAATCCGATGCAGGCTTTTAATAACCAAATTTGCGCAAAAAAAACAAACGTTTTTTCGATGCGTGTCATTCGTTAAACTCGCTCCACGCAAAAAAGCCCGCCCCTTTTTACAGGGCGGGCTTGGGGGTAAAACGCAAGAACAACGCGAGCGACTACGGGCACGCGTTCGGATCATTCGCGTTCCGTGCCGGTTGCGCGGAGGGCGCCGGGATGTTCGGATTGGCGTTGCGCTCGTCGACGCCATAAAAGACGCGCGCGGGAATCGTCTTGCCGGTGAACGGCGTTAATTTCGGGAAACAATTCCGCTTGTAATCGTTCCACACTTCGATCTGCAGAAACAGGCTGAGATATTTTTCCGTCAAAATTTCATCCAGCAGCGCCTGGCCGGAGAGGCCGGTCAATGCCGGATAGGTGACGGCCCACTTCGTCGCTACGGCAGCACGAACGTTGTTGAGGTTCTGCAGCGCCGCGGCCTGATTATTCAGCTTGTAATTGCACTCGGCTTTGATCAGTTCATTTTCTTCGTACGTGATCAGTGGGAACGGGGCGGCTTGCCCGCGGAAGGCCGCGCCCAACAGCGAAGCGCCGGTTTTCGGCTCGGCCACTTTAGCGCCGTCGACGGTGCCGTTCGCCAGCGCCGCGTAATAAAGTTTCAACCGCGGATCATTGCGCGTGGTCATTAAATCCACCGTGAATTTGCCGGCGCGCGCGTAGGTGTCGCGGCTGTTGTAAAACTGATACCACATGCTCCATTCGGTCGAGATGGCGGCATTGTGCCGGGTTTGCATGTTGTTGGCCACGGCGCTGATGCCTTGATTCGCCTCAGCCAACGCTTTTTGATAATTGCCGGCATCGACCTCGGCCCAGTGCATGTAATAACGCGCTTTCAAGGTGCGCGCCGCGGCAACCATCTTAGCCGCCGAGCCGGCATAGGCCAGATCGAGTGTCCGCGGACCCAGGCCGACGCCGCTACCCAAATCGGCAATGGCGCCGTCGAGCAACGTTTGCACTGCCGCATAAACATCGGCTTGTTTATCCAGCTTTGGCGTGGCAATCGCGGGATTTACCGCTTCCGAATAAGGAATATCGCCAAAAATACTGGCGCAGGTGCCCATAAACCAGGCTTCGTAAAACTT
>CAZVZZ010000093.1:0-9594 GCA_964631505.1 uncultured Cytophagia bacterium | reverse complement strand
ATCATTTTATCTTTTTTGTTTTTTGTTGTAAGGCAATGAATAATCCAGTTTATAATCCCTGGCTCCACCGCTTCGCAAAACTTGTGGCTGGAGCCACATTTATTTTAATTTTTATCGGCGGCCTGGTGACCAGCACCGATTCCGGCCTCGCGGTGCCGGATTGGCCGACGACCTACGGCCATTTCATGTTCTCGTTTCCGCTCTCGCAAATGGTCGGCGGCATTCTTTATGAACACGGCCACCGCATGGTCGCCAGCATCGTCGGCATGTTGATGGTGATTTTAGCGGTCTGGCTCTGGCTAAAAGAACCGCGCCGCTGGGTGAAACGCCTCGGCGGGCTGGCCTTGTTAGCGGTAATCATTCAGGGCTTGCTTGGCGGCCTCACGGTTTTATTTCTATTGCCCACCGCGATCTCGGTGAGCCACGGGGCGCTGGCGCAAACGTTTTTTTGTTTGACCATTTGTTTGGCTTTGTTCACCTCGAAGGAGTGGCAGCAGTCGCCCAATAAAATCGCCGATGCCCAGCGCCCGCCGTTGCAGACTTTGACTGTGATCACCACGGGCGCCATTTTTATTCAGCTCATTCTCGGCGCCGTGATGCGCCACACCAAATCCGGTTTGGCTATTCCGGATTTTCCGCTGGCCTTTGGCCGGCTCATCCCGCCGTTTGATTCCGCCAAAATCGCCATTCATTTTTCGCACCGCCTCGGCGCCTTGATTGTCGCGACGTTGATTATCTGGACGGCCGTGCGGATCATCCAAAACTATCGCGCCGAGAAAAAACTCTTTCGCCCGGCGATTTTCTTGCTCTGCGCGTTGCTGGTGCAATTGACGCTCGGGGCGTTTATCGTGTGGACGCAGAAAGACGTGCTCATTACCACCGCACACGTTGCCACCGGCGCGCTGATTTTGGGAACGAGCTTGTTTTTGACGTTGCGAACACATAAATTGTTTAGGGCCGCATGGCCGGCTCATGCCGTTGAAACATTAGGCCTCAAGACATAGAATTTGAATTTGTTTTATTCGTTGTTCCATGATGATCACCAAATCCACCGACGCGCGCCGCGGCCAAAAGCCGCCGAAAAAATTGCAGATTTACCATCACCCGAAAGCCGAAGGCGCGGAGTCGTTGGCCAATGAAATGGCGCATCATCTCGAACGCCTTAACATTCGCGCCGACGCCGTCTCGGTTTTAGATGAAGCGGCAAAAACGCGGCTGCCGGAATACGACATGATTGCCGTGATTGGCGGCGACGGCACAATGTTGCGCGGCGGTTGTATCGCGGCGCCGCACAACGTTCCCGTCATCGGCGTGAATTTCGGGCGGTTGGGATTTCTGCCGGAAGTGCAGCCCAACGAATGGAAGGGCGTCATCGCACGCATTCTCGTCGGCGACTATTGGCTGGAAGAGCGCACGATGCTGCACGTCGAGCACTTCCGCGGCGAGGAAAAACTCAACACCGCCGAAGTGCTCAACGAAGCCGTGGTCAGCCGCGGCGCGCTGGCCCGTCCGATTCGCGTGAAGACGTGGGTGGATGGCGATGAGTTGACGACGTATGTTTGCGACGGTCTCATTGTCGCCACCGCGACCGGCTCCACGGCGTATGCGCTTGCCGCCGGCGGCCCGATTTTACCGCCGGAGCTGAAAGATATTCTCATTATCCCGATTGCGCCGCATCTTTGCATCGACCGCGCCATCGTGCTCTCGCACGGCGCCACGCTGAAAATTCTCGTGCGCACCGAGCATCAAGCCATCATCAGCGCCGATGGCCAAATGGAAGTGTCCGTGCAAGACGGCGATCATGTTATCGTGCATAAAAGCGATTACGTCACCCGTTTCGTGCGCGTGCAAGAGCCGACATATTTTTATCGCAATCTCAACTCTCGCATGAGCCAGAATCCTTCGGCGGATAAGGCGAAATAAAAATTAGAGGGGCGTTGAGTGAAACAGAAAATTTTGGAGAGAATACGTGACTGCATTCGTACTGGTCGTTATGTATTACAACCTATGCAATCTAAAGGAAAAAAGGCTGTTGGCGGTAATGCTTGCGAATACTGCGACGGCATCGTTCGGGAAAACGTTGTTGAGCGGGAAGTGTTCAGGCATAGAAAAGGCATGGTTATTCTCGAGCATGTGCCTGTCGGTGTTTGTGACAAATGCGGTGAGCGCTATTACAGCGCCGAAGTTTTGCACAAAGTTCATAATATCGCGACCGGGAGAACAAAGCCAATGCGAAAAATTTCCGTCCCCATCGCCAAATATGCTTGAAAGTTTTTGAAATTGTTATTGAGCTAAAATGCCAATCAAATATTCCGATTATCTCGAATTAACCAAACCACGCGTGACGCTGATGGTCGTTATCACGATGGCGTTTGGATTTTACCTCGGCTCGCGCGGCGCCATGGATTGGCTGCTGCTCGTGCATGCGCTCATTGGCACGGCACTGGTCGCCGGCGGCACCAGCGCTTTGAATCAATATTGGGAGCGCGATCTTGACGCCAAAATGTTGCGCACGAAAAATCGGCCGCTGCCGTCGGGGCGTTTGCAACCCCGCGCGGCGTTGCTTTTTGGCAGCATTATTTCTGCGACGGGAATTGCCGAATTGTTTTTCATGGTGAATGGTTTGACCGCGCTTTTGGCGGCCGCCACGTTGTTTAGCTATGTTTTCCTCTACACCCCACTCAAGCAAAAAAATTCCCTTTCCACCATCGTCGGCGCCGTGCCCGGCGCATTGCCGCCGCTTGGCGGCTGGACCGCGGCGCGCAATGATTTGAGCATCGAGGGCTGGATTCTTTTTGCGATTCTGTTCATCTGGCAATTGCCGCACTTTCTCGCCATCGCGTGGATTTACCGCGAGGATTATTTGCGCGGCGGCTTTCCGATGCTGACCGTCATCGATCCGGAAGGCGACAGCGCCGGCCGGCAAATCATCAGCAACTGTTTGGCGCTTTTGCCGGTGAGTTTGTTGCCCACTATCGTCGGCATGGCCGGGCGATTTTATTTTATCGGCGCGCTGGCATTGAGCTTGTTTTTTCTCGGCTGCGGCATTGCGGTCATGCGCCACCGCTCGAATGTGACGGTCCGGCGCTTGCTTCACGCCTCGTTGCTTTATTTGCCAACTTTGCTCGCCTTAATGGCCTTGGATAAAACCACACTTTAACATGAAAACGTTGATTCGTGCCAGGTTTTTTTTCATACTGTTCAACGGTGGGCTGCTCGCCGTGGGCTGCGCAAAAAAAGAGGAACCGCTTCCCATTCTTAACACCGTCCCGGAATTCTCCTTAACCGAGCACAGCGGCGCCCCATTGGGTTTAGCTGATTTGCGCGGCAAAGTTTGGGTTGCCGATTTTATTTTCACCAATTGTGCCGGCACCTGCCCGATCATGACCACCGCCATGACCGATCTGCAAAAAATGGCGCTCGCGGAAAATTTGAGCGACGTCAGGCTCGTTTCCATCACTGTTGATCCGGAACGCGATTCGCTTGCGGTGTTGCAACGTTTTGCCGACGGTTACGGCGCCATCAAAGATCGCTGGTATTTTCTCACCGGCGACGGCGCGGCGATTCAACAATTGGCCAGCAAAGGATTTCTATTGAGCGCCGCGGCGAGCACCGGCGGCTCTGCCGAGGAACCGATCATTCACAGCAACCGTTTCGTGTTGGTTGATCGGCAAGGGCGTATTCGCGGCTATTATGACGGCACCGATGAAGAAAGCGTTAGATTGCTGCAGCAAGATTTAAAAAAGCTTTATCACGAGGACGCTTCGTAACACCGAGACCCGGCGAGCGCCGCCGCTCTGTTTACGCTGCAACTTATACACGGTTTAGATTAAAATTCCTTCATTTTTTTGCACTATGCAAATCTCCGACCTTCCCGCGGTCAATGCCTCGCTCAACGCGCTCAGTTCGGTTTGGCTGATCGCCGGTTACATGTTGATCCGGCAAAAAAAAATCGCCGCGCATCGTTTTTGTATGTTGGGCGCGATGGCCACCTCCGCGTTGTTTTTTATTTCTTACTTGACCTATCATTATTACGCCGGCTCGAAGTCGTTTACCGGCCAAGGCACGATTCGAACGGTCTATTTCACGATTCTGTTGACGCACACGGTGTTGGCGACGGCGATCGTACCGATGGCGCTCGTGACCTTGTCGCGCGCGCTCAAAGAACGTTTTGATAAACACAAACGCCTGGCGCGCTGGACGCTGCCGATTTGGTTATACGTTTCCGTGACGGGTGTGATTGTCTATTGGATGTTGTATCAAATGTAGCGGGTTCGCTGGTTGATGAAGAACCGGCAGTCTGATCAACCGACAAATTTCAAAATTTATGAATCTGGAAATTCTGCAAGCCGAGTTATCCGAATATTGTCAAACGCATCAACTCACCAAATTTGCGCCGGAAGAAATTTTTGAGCTTTTGCAAGACGGTGAGAAAGTCGATTGGGTCATGTCGATGTTGATGCCGGCTGAACAGTTGAGTCAGCACACGCGTCTCGTTGAGATTCTAACCGGCATTCGCCAGCAGGTTTATCAAGAGCCTGAACCGGCGCCGGAAGCCGTTGAGGAAACGTCACTCGTCGTGGGAGAAATGCCGGCGCCGGCGGAGCCGGAGATGGAGCAGGCCGAGCTGGAACAAATGGCGCTGTCGATGCTGCCGCCCGGCGTTGACCCGCGCCAATTCAAGAAATTTTTAAGTTCGCAACAGGGCGAGTTGATGGCGGATTTCGCCGCATTTTGCCAGGAGAAAGGTGCGCAGATCGAAGAAACCAAAGGCGGAAAAATTCCGGAGGAGTTGCGCGCTTTGCAGGATGAATGGATGAAAACGCCGCGCCAGTCGTTGCAGGGCAAAACTCCGCAGGAAGTGCTCGGCGGCCGCGCGCTCTTGCCACAAAAAGTTGAAACCGTGCGCCGCGCCGAACCGAAAGTCGGGCGCAACGACCCGTGTCCGTGCGGCAGCGGCAAGAAATATAAAAAGTGCCACGGTTCCTGATTTCAGCATCAGAACGTTTTGGGGGAAACCGGAAAGGGCATAATTTATTGTATCGCTTCAAAGCGTCCCAACAAGAAATTACATTGCATTTCAGATATAAATTTGCTATCTTTTAAAGCATAAAACAACCACCTATCGCGCGAATTTTTTCTTGACAAAGCGAAAAGTTGGTGTTATATTCTTTTGCATAATTTGACCTGTCTTAAGTTTGTACCGATAACAGGAAAGGCGCGATCAGCCTTTATGGTCAAATTGTTCGGCGGAAGGTACGTCCTACCTAAATGGTTTTGCACAGGATGATGGCAAGTAAATGGACTTGAGAAAAGCCGTTCCGTTCATGTTCGCTCAAGACTCCATTTTTCTTCAACCATAAGCACTTCTTGCCGTCGTCCGCGTTGCAAACCTGGACGGCTTCTCGGCTCCGCTCCTGCACATGTTCAACTTCGTTTTTGCGACAGGGACGCAAACCGGTTTTTCCGGCGGAATTGAATTTGGTGTTGGAGCAAGCCGCGAACGGTGTTTTACTCGGGCGGTTATGCGTACTGAAAACAAAAAAAATTTTTCGGAAATTTTTCCCGCCTTGTCGTGGCGAACGAATGAAAATGGCAACGGCCATCACAATTCGCTCGACGCCGCATGGCGATATGATGAGCGTGCTCCTATGTTTCGTGAGAATGGCGCAGGCATTCCATTTTCTTCTGCGCCAAATTTAAACGGCCCGGCGCCAACCGTACCGGAAGAGTCAAGATTGCCGCGTCTTTCAGCCAGTGGAACCGAGGAAGGCACCGCGATTTTTCCATACATTCCCCGCAAGCGCCAGGAGCGGAACGGGCTGCTGATCGATTATTTGTATTTGTCCGCGCCGGATGCCGCCGGCGATCAGGTGGATTTCTTCATCCTCGGCGAAAATCGCGTCGGCGTGTTGTTGGCGGACGTGGCCGGAAAGATCGATTACGAGAACGTGCCGATCATCAAAACGGCATTGCGTTCGAATAGCGCCGGCCTTTCCACGGCGGCAACGCTGCGGCATCTAGATCAACGCCTCTCCGAAGTTTGCGCCAATGGCTGCAACATTACCGCTTTCTATGCCATCTTCGATCAGAACAAGCGCCTGTTGCATTTTGCCAGCGCCGGGCATTTGCCGATGTTGGTTTATCGCCCCACTTGCGGTAAGGTTTATTTGCTGAACACCTCCGGCTCACCGTTCGGCAACGGCATGGCTGGAAACAGCGGCCCGGCCGAGAGTGCCCTCGAGAACGGGGTGACGACGGTGAATAGCGCCAGCATATTGAAGAGTGAACGCGTGGCGTTGCGCCAAAATGATTTGCTGGTTTTATACAGCGACGGTTTGCTGGCGGCGCGCAATGCGCAAGGCGAAGTTTGGGGCCGGCAACGGCTGGTGGAATTTGTGAGCAACTTCGGCGAGCTGAATCCCACGGATTTTTTGGTTGAACTGAAACAAGCGCTCGAAAAATTTCTCGGCGCGCAGCCGCCGGCGGATGATATTACCGTGGTTGCGCTGAAAAATATTTTGCGCGATCTCGACAAGCCGCATCCCGAAGCCGGCGGTTGTGAATTGGAGCAGCATTTTTTAACGACCAATGAAGAGCAAGCGCTGTTGGAAATTTGGCGGGAAAATCCCGGCATCGAAGTGACGGAAATTTTGGCGCGCTTGGCCGGCGGGGAATATGCGTATTTAGGGCGGGAGCAAATCGAAGAGCATCTCACCCAGCTTGGGCCGTGGCTGCAGCCGTGGCGCGAGCGCAATGGCAAAGCCGCGGGCGCCGGTGTTATTCATCTGGCCGCCGAGCCTAACCACGCCGAGGCCGTGGAAAATGCGCTTTCGGCAAAAAAACAATTGCATGAAGATTTGCTGACGGCGTTTCCGCTTCGCCAGATTCTTGACCGGCGTTATGAATTTCGCGGCGAGGCGCCGGCGCTGGTGCAGGCCATGCGCTTTTACGAGAACGGCGATTATGAACAGGCGATGAATATCTTTGCCGCCCAGCGCGCGATCATGCGCCCCTCGGCGACCATGCATTGTTTTTTCGGCAATCTGTATCTGGAATTGAAAACGCCGGGCAAAGCCCAGCATGAATATCTGTCGGCTTTGCAGCTCGACCCGCGCTGCGTGCAGGCGCTGCTGGCGTTGAGCTACATCGCGCTGTTGAATCACGATTACCCGGCCGCCATCGATTCGCTCAGCACCGCATTGCGGTTAAACAAAAATGTCCAGCATTTCCAGCAATTCGACCAGTTCGCGGAAAAACTGATTGCCGCCGTCGAGCGCCTGGGCAATCGGAATGAGTGGATCGTGTAGATTGACGACGTTCTGGCTTTCCGGGGAAAATGTGCCGGCCGTGCGCAATTTTAACCACCTTCATGCTATCTCCCATTTAGCGTTGCCGCCTTCCTGACCACAAGGATTTCACTCACCAAACATTTTTAAGCTTGCTTGTTCCTTGATCTTTGCTTATAATATAAGGGGAAAATTACAGTGTTCAACTTTTCTGATGAGAGACCGGTTATGAGGTTTTTGCAAGTTGCTACGAAGCTGATCAGTGCGGTCGTTTTGTTGTTGTGTTTTGATTTGCAGATGGCCGAAGGCCTCGCGCAGTGGCACGTCTCCTATAAAAGTGGTTTGCAAGCGATGGAAAGAGGGGATTGGAACCAGGCGATACAAAATTTTCAAGCCGCGCTACAGGTGAAAGATCGCGATTCCAAAAAGATGCGAGCCAGTGGCGTTACCTTCATTGAGTACTTCCCACATCGCGAATTGGGGATTTGCTATTTTCACCTTGGTGACAACGAGCGCGCCAAACAGGAATTAACCACTTCGCTGTCGCAAGAGTTTTCCGAGAAGGCGAAAAACTATCTTGATCGCCTCAACCGCGGGGAACGCCCAGCAACCACACCGGCGCCAGCTTATTCAACACCGCCGGCGTTGCCCTCGCCGCAACCAGTTGAGCGCCGGGCCGAATCTGCCGCTACCGTGGTGGGGGAACGGTTGAGCATTGCAGTGCTTCCATTCGATAGCAGAGGCATTGGCCGCGAACTGGGCCAGATTGATTTATTGGATAAGCTGGTCACCGGTTTTGTCAATGTCAACCGTTTTAAAGTCATTGAACGCGCTCAGCTCGAAAAAATTCTTGCCGAGCAGAAGCTTGGCCTGTCCGGCATCGTTGATGCTTCGACCGCCGCCCAAATTGGCAAAGGCATCGGTGTTGACGCCGTTGTCTGTGGCAGCGTCACTTTGGCGGGAAACACGTTGAGCGTCGATGCGCGCTTAATTGACACCGAAAGCGCTGCCATCATCACCGCCCGGGATGCCTACAGCAGTGGACTTTCCCTGCAAAATATTTCGCAGATGGTTTCCGAGGTGGCCGCAAAAATCAGGACTGATTTACCTTTGATCAACGGTTATGTCATTGGAGTGCAAGGAGAGAAAATAACCGTCGATATGGGATTGAAAAATGGCCTCAAAAAAGGCATGAAGTGCCATGTTTACCGTGAGGGCGCGCCTATTGTTCACCCGGTGACCAACGAGGTGATCGGAAAAATGATCGATGAGTTGTGCGAAGTACAGATTAAAGACGTGTTTGACGCTTATGCAATTGCTCTCATTACCAAACCCAAAGGCGGTACACCGGCGATACGTGATAAAGTCATTACGAAGTAATACGGTCCGAAATTTTTTCAAGCTAAGGCAGTTTCACTTATTGTCTAACCCTTTTATCAAAGGAGGAAAAATGAAACGGTATTCTAATCTTATGCTCATTTTGCTGCTGGTGTTGACGGCAACTCAGGTTTTTGCCCAATCCGCAGCGCGGCGCAAACAAATTGAGTTGTTCGCGGGGGCCGCCTTTCCACTCGCGCCAGATGTCTTTAAGGATTATTACAAAATCGGCGGCAGCTTGCATGGCCAGTACGTTATCTTCCCGTCGCCGACTTTGGGAATTAGTTTTGGCGCGGCTTTTGAAGGATTCACGTTTGACGGCGACAAGTATCTGGAAGATCTAGGCCTGACCGGCAGCGGATACACTGTTGAAGGCAGCGCGAGTATCGTGGAATTGGGTGTTGGCGTGCGGCCCTATTTAACCAAACCGGAAGCCAACACGCAGTTTTTCCTATTCGGCATGGGAACTTACAACGCCATATCCGATGAAGCCACGGTAAGCGGTCCGGGCTTTGGCACAAACAGCGCAAAAAATGATTTTAATAAAGTTGGAGTGGCTGCCGGTGCTGGTTTTGAATTACCTGCTGGCGAGAAACTGAACGTTATTATTCAGGGGTTGACGCGCTTTATTTTTACTGAAAACGAGACCACCTCATTCGTTGGCGTCACGGCGGGAGTGGTATTCTAAAAATTTCTGCTCTGGGCGGTGCAACATGGGTTTCGGTTTTTTCACTTGAGCCGCCCAGTAAATCGCCCAAATAAACTCTCGCAAAAAACAAATAGCCAACCGCATGACCCACGCGGTTGGCTATTTTATTTTCAAAAAAGTGTTTTACTTATTTGCCTTGCTGCAAGTGCTTAATCGTTTCCAGTTCCTGCGCCAGTCTTTTCTGCCGGCGCGCCATGCTAAACAAGTAGCCGATAATCA
>CAZVZZ010000092.1:0-9725 GCA_964631505.1 uncultured Cytophagia bacterium | reverse complement strand
GTACCATTAGTTGATGCCTACCGCAGCAAGCTCATCTTCACCCTCCGCTCCACTCGCGTCCCCGTTGCGGATTCTACTGACATTCGCAAAAAGTATGCTCCGCTCACGACCGGCACGTTTGCGTCATTCAATCCGTCCCATTGCTGTTGATGAAATCCGGCTTCCAGCCAAACCCCCGGCCACTGGCGAATCCGTTGCCCCAGCAGATTAAAAATTTCCAACTGCACATGCGAACGTTGCGGCAAACCGAAACGTAACGCCGTCGTTGGGTTTCCCGCCGCGCGGGATTTCGTTCCGCTCAAGAATGGATTCGGATAATTCTGCAACAGCACAAATTCGGCCGGCACGGCGCTATTTTCATTCTTTTCCGCCACCGCCGTCGTTCCAAAGAAAAATTCGAGCACGCGACGCATCACTTCTTGCCGGACGGCGGCGCCATTAATCGTTTCAAAAGGAAAGCCAAGATAAACCAATTTTCCGATGCGATTGCCGCTGGTAAAAGTGCCGGCGAATTGAATGCCCGCGTTCAAGCCATTGCCGTAACGCAAACAGACCGTGCTCCCGCCGAACGCGTTAATCGCATCGGGAAAATCTTCGGTATAGGGCGTGGTGCCATAACTAAAATTCAATCCGGAAAAAATGCCGCCCGCGCTACCGCTCGCGGATAAATTGTTGGCGTCATCATTCACATAATCGGCTTTCAAATAGTCATGCAAAAAAGCCTCATCGGTTGCCGCGCCGCGTGCTTGCACATCCAAATCCCATGCGACTTCTGAGCCGGAAACAAAAAGGTTGCCGCCGTTTTGCAAATAGGTTCGCACGCGTGTTTGCTCGCCGGCACTGAACGTTTCATCGGCCGTGGATTCATCGCCAAGCAGCCAGAACACGGCCTGATAATCTTGCAAATTAACCAAACCGGAGATCACCGCTTCGTTGGCGCAGGTTGCAAAAGCAAAACCGTTTGCCGCAATGGCGCGGCCATGATAATAAACAAAATCGTGCGCCGCGCGCGCCCAACTGCCGGAGCCGCCGAAACGGTCAAACCCGTCAACAATGAGAATGCGTTCCTGCCGATTTGTTGCCGCGAATCCATACGCATCCGAATTGGGACTTTCATTGGGCGGCGCGACCGTATCCACCGCAGTCAAACGAAAATAGTTTTCTCCGGAAAAATTTCCCAGCGCCATGAATGTTTGCGATTTGCTGAGTTGGCTTTCGGTGAAGGCCAAAGAATAATTCAAATTATCCGTGGCGCTGTACAAGCGATAACCGCGTAAATCCACTTCGGTGTTTGCCAACCAGTGCGCCGTTTGGTTAATTGCCAGCAACGTCGGCTGCGCCGGCGCAAGTTGATCGCGGCGTGTGACGCGCACCGGCACATAAAGCGTGTCGGCATTGCGTTTGGTGTCTTCCGCAAAAACCATCACCGCGTAGTCGCCCTCCGGCAGTGTGCTCGTGTCCCAAAACGTTTTACTCGTCGTCGTGTTCGTCACGTAATAAACGTGCGCGCTCGTGCTGGACAGCCCGGGGTGAAAAGTATTGTGTACGTCCGCCGTGGGTTTCCGGTCAAATTGAAAACGCAAGCCATTGTTCGGCGGTGAAAAGACCACTGTGCGACGATCTGCGGTGAGGATTTTATATCCGAGCTTGTACGTGCCGTTATTTAAAATGGAAGACGAGCTTCCGGGTGGGCCGTTCCTTTCTAAAATGTGCGATACGATATCGACGCGGCCACTAACAGAATTGTTGGTGAAGGGCACGCCTGTGCCGTTTTGATAAAAGCGCACGTAATTGAACACCGGCGGCCATGTATCGACATACGGCGTCAGTCCGGTATTTTCGCGCAACGCATTCACTTCGCTGTCAAATTGGCCCTCGGTCAAATGCACGTGTCCGAGGCCGTCGAGAATCGTGCCGAGCACCGTGACCGATTTGAAAACCGAATCACCCACACTGAGCGAAGGATTCGGGGCAATGTGCACATACGCAAAGCGTCCGGCGCGCACAAAAGCGCTGCTGCCGTTTGGATCCATCGAGGTAATCACGCCATCGATCACCGGGTACACCGGCGAGCCATCGGCTTTGGGAATATCCGTGCCGTTGTGATAATGCGGCGCGGGATCGGTGTCGCGATACTCGCAAAACGTTCCGGTGATCGTCTGGGTTTGGTTGAACGGCGTCACCGGCCACGGGAATTGGGCATCGGCGGCAGAAGGCAAGAAGCAAAAGGCAATGAGCAAGCACCCTTTTATGCTGGACAAATTTTTTAATTGAATTCGCATCATTTTATCTCGATGGTTCAACCGTGGTGAATTGTTGCAAGAAACCTTCCGCGCCGAGTGTGAGGCGGCTACCGTCATTCGATATTTTCAATATCGGCGCGAGAAGTTGATTGGGCAGCAGGATTTCTGTCTGTTGGCGGCCGGCGCGATCAAATCCCAACAAGCGCGCTTTTTCAAAAACGAAACGATTTTCTTTGAATGCATTCTCCGCGACCAGCGCAAAAATTTTATCATGCGTCGCCGTTGCGGCAATATCGACAAAAATTTCGGCGCGCCGCGCGGGAGTGATCTGCCACAATTCTTTGCCGCCGTGAAAATCAATGGCGCGCAATTGGCGGCGATCCATCAGCAACAGACTGCTTCCATTATTAGCAAAAGCGGCGCGTCGAAATAAACCGGCGATCGTTGCTTGCGGCTCGCCGTGAAAATTGAAAACGGCGTTGGTTGCTTCAACGCGCGTGCCGATGACGGTATAACGATTGGCGGCAATCCAATGGCCATCGCTGGAAATCGCGAGGCCACCGGCAGTGCCGGCTGGAAGCTCGCGTCGCCATTCTTCCCCTTGCGCAGAAAAATAAAGCAGCGTGGGCGTAACAGCTTTTGCCGGTGTTGAGGGTGTTTTCTGGCTAAGCACGATGAAGGCGCCTGCACTTGCCGCCACGAACAGTGGCCGCTCATTGGCATACGGCGCTTCGCGGAATAAAGACACTTCCCGTAAAACCTGACCGCTGTTTTCGAGAAAGATCAAACGCGCCGTTGCCGGGTAAGCGAGAAGCAAATGCTCGCCGCGTGCTTCGAAAATAATATTGGGCAAAGGATCGTCACGATGTTGTGAAAACTGATAACTGCCGCGGGACTGGCCGGAACGATTAAAGAAGCGAACGGTTAAAAAACTTTCCGCCGCTTTGGCTTTGCGAGCCGCGGTTTTCTCAAGCACGGCGTATATGCTGCCGTCGGCATTCGTTGCCTGTTTAAGAATTTTCCCCGCGCTGGGAATCAAGGTTCGTCCTTGTGCATCGAACAGAACTGAGCGCGAGGCGTCGAACCATCCGGTACAATTACCGTCTTGATCGAGCATGGGTATGCTTTGCGCTCGCGATACGGATGATGAAGCTTGCAGGCGAAATTGTTGCGGCGGTTGCGCCACGGCAAAAACCGGCAACAGCAAAAGAATCGATATCTCGAATCGTCGCATCATTCTCCTCGTAATTTTTTATGACCCGGCAGTGCTACATAACGACGATTGGTTTGCCGTTACACAGCTATTGAATATAATAAAATTTTCAGCTCAAAATGCAAATGGCAATTTTTATGTTAACGCTTGACATTGACGAGGATTCTTCTCATGTTAGAATTATTGGTAAAGCATCTGAGTAGGTGAATCCAGAACAAGTTGAGTGCGTCATTTGCTAATTGAAAAATTTATTCAAGCGATGCCGAAAGTCGAGTTGCATGTGCATCTCGAAGGCTCCATTCGACCGGAAACGCTGTTGCAGCTCGCTCGCCGCCATCAGGTGGCGCTGCCGGCCGATAACCTGACTGATCTTAAGGCGTGGTACGTCTTTCGGGATTTTCCGCATTTCGCCGAAGTTTATCAAACCCTGTCCAAATGCATTCGCACGCCGGAGGATATTGAATTCATCACGCGCGAATTTTTAATTGGCCAGGCGGAGCAAAATATCCGGCACTCGGAAGCCACATTCACCGCGCTGACGCATTATCGCAATGTCGGCCTCACGTTTGACCAACAACTTGCCGCCATCAATCGTGCACGCGACTGGGCTGAGCATGAATTGAACACCGGGCTGCTGGTGATCTTTGACATTCCGCGCGAATTTGCGTCGCCGGAAGAAGCTTTGCAATTGGCGCAATGGCTGTCGTCGCACCGCCCCGAAGGCGTTGCGGCGCTCGGCTTGGGCGGTTATGAAGTTGATTTCCCGGTTGAAAAATATCGCACCGCTTTTGAATGGGCGGCGCAAGCGGGATACCCCACCGTGTTGCATGCGGGCGAAACCGCCGGCGCGCCAAGCATTTGGAGCGCGCTGCAATTGGGACGCTCGGTTCGCATCGGCCACGGCGTGCGTTGCCTTGAAGATCCGCTTTTGGTGCAACATCTCCGCGACCGGCAGATTCCGCTGGAGGTTTGTCCCACCAGCAATGTTTGTTTGCGCGTGGTCGAAGATTTGGCGAGCCATCCGTTGCCGCAATTGCTCGCAGAAAATTTGTATGTCACCATTAACTCCGATGATCCGCCGATGTTCAACACCACATTGACGGACGAGTTTGTCCGCGTTACGCAACAATTTGGATTCACCAAGGATGATTTGCAGCGTTTCGTTCTAAATGCGCTTCGGGCGGCGTTGCTGCCGGCGGAACGCAAAGCCGCTTTGGAAAAAGATTTTGTTGAACAATTCCAACGCTTGGTGTGAAGACCTGACTTCTTTAAGCAGAAATCCGAATGGAAAAAATTTCAAAACAAATTGACATCCGTAACGGTTTGACCGTGGTTTACACCGGTGATGGCAAAGGCAAAACCACCGCGGCTTTGGGAACGGTGATTCGCGCCGTGGGATATGGCTTGCGCGTGTTCATGCTGCAATTCGTCAAAGGCTCGTGGCATTATGGTGAGTTGGACGGCGCTAAATTGCTGGCGCCTTATTTGACCATCGAGCCGATGGGCAAAGGCTTTTATAAAATTCTCGATGACAAGCTGCCGGAAGCCGAACATCGCGAAGCCGCGCGGTTGGCGGCTGATCGCGCCCTGACTTTGCTCCGTAGCGGCGAATACGACCTGGTGATCCTCGACGAGATCAACGTCGCGGTAATGACGGGATTATTGCCGGTGCAAAAGGTGTTGGAGATCATTGATGCGAAACCGGCCAACGTGCATTTAATACTCACCGGCCGCGGCGCGCCGCCGGAAGTGATCGACCGCGCCGATCTCGTCACCGAGATGAAAGAGATCAAGCATCCGTTTCAAAAAGGAAAATTGGCGCAGAAAGGAATCGATTTTTGATTATCGCTAAAAGTTTGTCATGCCGCAGAAAAGCTCTTCGCAATAATTTATCTGCACGCTAATGAAACCTCTCATCGACACCTTTGGCCGCGTCGCCACCAACCTCCGCATTTCCGTCACCGACCGGTGCAATTTTCGCTGCCGTTATTGCATGCCGGAGGAAGGAATGCAGTGGTTAAACCGTAAAGAGATTTTGAGTTTTGAGGAAATCCTCCGGCTCGCAAAGTTGTTTGTCGCTCTCGGCATCAACAAAATTCGCCTGACCGGCGGTGAGCCGACATTGCGCAAGGATTTGTCGCAGTTGATCGGCATGCTCGCACCGCTGCCGGGATTGAAAGATTTGAGCATGACCACCAACGGTTTTTTTCTGAAAGAGTTTGCCGGCGATTTTTATCGCGCCGGTTTACGCCGCCTGAACGTGAGTTTAGATTCCTTATCACCGGAGCGTTTTGCAATCATGGCACGGCGCGACGCCTACAACAAAGTGATGGACGGGCTTGCTGAACTCGCGAAATATCCGATTCGTCCCGTAAAGATCAATACGGTCATTATGAAGGGCTTTAATGATGATGAAGTCCTGCCGCTTGTTGAATTTGCCCGCGCGCATGATTATCAAATTCGGTTCATCGAATTTATGCCGCTGGACGGCGAAGGCGTTTGGAGCCGCGACCAAGTGATGACGACGACGGAGATTTTAAACCTGATTCGCCGGAAGCACGATCTCATTCCCAAAGAAACGCGCGCCGATCACGTGCCGGCGGATACGTTTCGTTTTATTGACGGCCGGGGCGAAGTTGGATTCATTAGCTCGGTGAGCGAGCCGTTCTGCGAATCGTGCAACCGTATTCGTATCACCGCGGATGGCCATTTTCGCAATTGCCTGTTTGCGCTCCATGAAACGGATTTGAAAACGCCGCTGCGTGCCGGCGCGAGCGATGCGGAGTTGGCGGAGTTGATACGCGGCGAAGTTTGGCGTAAATGGGCGGGCCATCAAATCAATCTGGCCACGTTCATCAAACCCGAGCGCAATATGTCGCAAATCGGAGGCTGAATCCGGCCGCAACTTCTAAAATATTCGGAATCGCGACCAAGAAGAAATGCTTGATAATCTTGGCGCGATTTTGTATTTTATATATTCGAAGTTTGACAACTGCAAGTGAAAAAGCGAGAAGAGAAAATGGCAGACACACGAAAAGTTACCATCATCGGCACCGGCCCGGCCGGATACACGGCAGCGCTTTACACGGCGCGCGCCAATTTAAAACCGTTGGTTTTTGCCGGCCCGGAACCAGGCGGGCAGTTGACGTTGACCACGTTGGTGGAAAACTACCCCGGTTTCTCCGAAGGAATAATGGGACCGGAGCTGATGAATCAAATGAAACTGCAGGCGGAGAAGTTCGGCACCGAGATCATTCATGACGCGGTGACGAGAGTGAATTTTAAAACGCATCCGTTCGAGATTTTTGTCGGAGCGCAAAAATACCTGTCGGAAACCGTCATCATTTCCACCGGCGCTTCGGCTAAATTGATGGGTATCGAATCCGAACGCAAATTGCTCGGCCACGGCGTTTCGACGTGCGCGACCTGCGACGGCGCTTTTTTCCGTAATCAAGAAGTTATCGTCGTCGGCGGCGGCGACACCGCGATGGAAGACGCCACGTTTATCACCAAATTTGCGAGCAAGGTTTACATCGTGCATCGCCGCGACACGTTGCGGGCTTCAAAAATCATGCAGGAGCGCGCGCAAAAGAATCCGAAAATTTCTTTTATCTGGGACAGCACGGTGGAGAAAATCCATGACGTTGACAAAAAAACAGTGACGGGCGTAACGTTGCGGAATCTCAAAACGAATCAACGCACCGAGATGAATTGCTCGGGCGTATTTGTTGCCATCGGCCATCAGCCCAATACTGAGATTTTCAAGGGCCAGATTGACGTGGATGAAGTCGGTTACATTAAATTGCGGCACCGGACTTTTACGAATATCGACGGCGTGTTTGCGGCTGGCGACGTGGTTGATCACTATTATCGCCAAGCCGTGACCGCCGCGGGCATGGGCTGCATGGCAGCGATTGATGTCGAGCGTTACCTTGAGGCCAAACATGGCTGAGTCGCCGCATGCTGCCTCGACGAAGCGACGCGCGCCCGGAACGCGCTGGAGCGCGATTCGGATGAATTGGCGCTGGGTTATACAAGCGCTGGCCTTGATTGCCGGAATTTACTTTTTCAAGCTGGCTTTTGATAGGGGCAAAACGTTAGCGACGGAATTTTCCGCGGCTGGCTTTTTCGTCATGAGCGTTAGCATCGTGCTTTTTGCTCTTTGCTTTTTTGCGTTGATGTTCACCAGTTACTTGAAAGAGCGCGGCGGCAACACGTTAAAAAACCGTATCGCCATGTTTGAAAAATTAGTTGTGTTGTTGCGTCTTGAAAATTATTCCGAAAGCGGCAGCGAAAACCGGTAACTCATAAGGCAGGTTTTTTTCACGATCCGATTGCCGCTTATAGAATCCGAAATAGCGATAGTAAAGAAATATTTTTTGAATCTTGATTTTCCCAAAGTGCTTCATTCTAAACTCAAAGCTTCGTTTTACACTCTCGGCTGCCGCCTGAACCAGGCTGAAACCGCGTTGATCGGCAATTCGTTTCGGCAAAAGGGATATGAGTTGGTCGAGTTTGGCCAACCGGCGGATGTGTGCGTGATTAATTCTTGTACGGTCACCGAACAGGCAGATGCAAAATGCCGCCAGCTCGTGCGGCAGGTTTTGCGCAAAAATCCGGAGACCTTTGTCGCCGTGGTCGGTTGTTACGCGCAGATTGGCAGCGAGGCTTTGCGTCAAGTTGAAGGCATCGATCTCATTGTCGGCACGGAGGATAAGCTGCGGGTCGGCGATTTCATTGACGATCCGATCAAATTGCCGGCGCCGCAGGTGATCAAAACCAAGATGACCAAAGCGCCGTTCACGATTGCAACGGCCGGCGGTGCTGCGCCAACCACGCGTGCGAATTTGAAAATTCAAGACGGCTGCGATTTCATGTGCAGTTTCTGCGTCATCCCGTTTGCTCGCGGTCGCGCCCGCTCGCGTGCGTTTTGGGATATTCAACGCGAAGCCCTTCGACTTATCGACGCGGGCCATAAAGAAATCGTGCTCACCGGCGTGAATATCGGCACATATCAATTTGAAAACAAAACGTTTCTCGACGTCGTCAAAATGTTGTTGGCGATTCCCGAGTTGAAACGTTTGCGCCTCAGCAGTATCGAGCCGACGACGATTCCGCCGGCGCTGATTGATTTGATGGCGGAGGCGGAAGCGCTTTGCCCGCATTTGCATATTCCCGTGCAAAGCGGTGATGATCATGTGCTCGCAGCGATGAAGAGGCTTTATACGGTCGCGGAATATTTGCAATTCATCGAATACGCCGTGAAGCGCGTGCCGGATATTTTAATCGGCACGGATATCATGATCGGTTTTCCCGGCGAAAGTGATGCCGCGTTTCACGCGAGTTGTGAGTTGTTGAAAAATTCACCGCTGGCTTACGCGCATATTTTTCCATTTTCCGCGCGCGGCGGCACGGCCGCCACGAAAGTGAAAAGTAAAGTCTCTCCGGCAAGTAAGAAAGCTCGCAGCGCCGAATTGCATCGGATTTCGGAAGAAAAGAAGCAAAATTTCTACGCGCGGTTTCTCGGGCGGCAAGTGCGGGTGTTGACGGAAGAACAAAATGAGTTTGGGCAATGGATAGGTTTTTCTGATAATTATATCAAAGTGGCAACTTCTTCCGGGAAGGTGACAGCCAATTCGTTAATAACAGTGAGGTTAGTTTCCGTATCTAAAGAAACCGTGATTGGTGAAACCACATAAGCGAAATAGCGGAAAAGAAGAAAGTGGATGTGCAGGATTTGGTCAATGGGTGGTTGCGAGCAGAAATGAATTTGCTGCTGAGCCTTCACAGGAAATTCTCGCATCAAGCAGAAAGGCTTTCCGATGGTTAAGCTCACAAATAAAATGAAAAGAGCGCTTGTAAAGTACGTCGAGCGGCTTTCGCAAGATATTATAATCGACAAGGTTGTTCTTTTCGGATCCCGTGTAACTCGTTATGCGCGGCCCGATAGTGACATTGATCTGGCTATTATTTCTCCATCGTTTCTTGGTAAACGATCAGTTGACGTTATTGCTTATCTTTTAAGCAAGGTGCATGAGTTCGACTTTGGCGTAAGTGTGGAACCTTTGGGGTTTACCTCGGAAGAATATGGCGAAAGCAATCCCTGGGGAGTTTTAGATGAAATTCAACAAAAGGGGGTAATTATTTTTAAAAATGACCGCTTTCTGTTTAAAAGAGGCAAAAAAGCAAAATTATTCGCATGAAAATCTTCCTTGAAACTTTTGGCTGCCAAATGAACGAATACGATTCGGAATTGATTCGTTCAATTT
>CAZVZZ010000091.1:2843-9818 GCA_964631505.1 uncultured Cytophagia bacterium | reverse complement strand
GCGCATTTTGCTTTCTTCCTGCCGCAGGAGAACTTTCAGGCTGTCCTGCTGCGCCATGATTCTCTGGTCGGCGTTATAATCTTTCGTGCCGATCGTCTTGGTGCCTTTGAACATCATGTGCTCGAACAAATGCGAGATGCCGGTGATGCCGGGCCGCTCATTGATCGAGCCGACTTTGAACGCCAAGCCGCACGCGACGCTGGGATCGCCGCTGCGTTTGACAAGAATGAGCTTCATGCCGTTGTCGAGAACGTGAAGGCGCGGCTGCACGTTTTGCGCGTGCACATTGGCCAACCAAAATGTTCCGATAACGACGAACAACATCCACTGCTTTTTGAACATGACGCCTCCTTGAAAAGTGCTTTAATTTTAGCAACAAACGAGAAACCGTAACAAAAACTTAAAAATAACTTGCAATGCAAAAATACAGATCGCGGCCTTTGCCCATAGGTTTGGGATCAAGCTCCGCTTCGATGTCCGGGGCGAGGCCGAAGCTTTCAACTAATTCGCCTTCAACTTCTTGAGCATCTCCACCCCGCCGGTGTTTTGCGGATCCAGTTCAATCGACTTTTCGTAATTCTTGATGGCCAGCTCTTTGTCGCCGTTCAGCATGTACGCCTCGCCCAGACTGTCATAGACATTGGCAGATTGAGGAAAAGCTTCGACGTTCAATTTGAAAACTTCAATCGCTTCTTTGATTTTTTTCATGCCGAGCAGTTGATAGCCGATGCCGTTCATTTCGCCTTCATTCAGCGCGTGCGTGTCGGCGTGTTTTTCTTTTAGCTCGCGATATTGCGCGAGCGCGGGCGCAAGGCCTTTTTCCTTAATCGTGGCGAAAATGATTTCGGCAAGCGATTTCTTGGCAACGGCATAAGGCCGCTCGTAAAGAATGCCGCGAATGCTACGACTCATCGCGTCCAAATTCGTTCCACCGGTGTTGTTCAGCAAAACGATCAGGTGTTTGTTTTGCGGCAGGCGTTGAATCAAGGTGTTGAAGCCGTTGATGCCGCCGCCGTGCGCAATCGTCATCACACTGTCCGGCGATTGGCCAATCGGCGATTTCGCAATGCTCCAGCCGTAAGCGTAATCGCCGCCAAACGCGCGAATGTAAGGCTTGAAATAAAGTTCCTTGGATTTGGCCGAAAGCAGTTTGTCCTGATACAACGCCTGATCCCACAAAAATAAATCTTCCACCGTCGAATACATCGAACCGGCGGCGTAAGGAAGCGACATGTCTAAATACGGCGCATTCACGTAACCGCCGGGACGTTTTTCATATCCAGCCGCGCGCCGGCTGATAAGCGGGCTGTGAAGATCATAGCCGGTGTTTTGCATGTTCAACGGCTGGAGAATGTTCTCCTGCAACGCCTGCTCGTAAGATTTGCCCGAAACTTTTTCGATGATCACGCCCAAGAGAAAATAGCCGGAATTGTTGTAAGAAAATTTTGTGCCCGGCTCGAACTGCAAAGCGGAATCGGAAAACGTTTTGACAAACGCCGCCGGCGCATAAGGGTCACGACTCATTTCATTAAAAAATTTCGGAAAGCCGGTGTAGCTGGGAATTCCCGAGGTGTGCGTGAGCAAATGATGAATCGTGACTTTGTCGCCGGTACGCTTCGGATAATCCGGCAGGTATTCGGTGATCTTGCCGTCCAGTTTCAATTTACCCTGCTCAACCAACTGCAAAACAAGCATCGCGGTGAATTGCTTGGTGATGGAGCCGAGGCGAAATCTCGTCTCCGGTGTGTTGGGAATATTCCACTCCATGTTGGCAAGGCCGTAACCTTTTTTGAAAATCACCTTGCCATTTTCCGCGACCAGCACGGCGCCGTTGAATTGGCCGTATTCATGAAACTTCGCCATCAGCGCATCGATCTTTTGCGCTTTGTTTTGCGCCGCGACGTCGTGAGGAGTAATGAATATCGCCGTTAACAGCAAGAACGCGGTTGAGAAACGCAGGGAAAGCTTTTGCATGTTTTCTCCGACTGAGATTAATTTGCACTGTTCGTTATACCCGTTACCGAGTATTGGAAAACCATTACTTTGTCCATCCATTCAAAATGAAGATTTCCGCCAACACCTCTTCGAGTTGTGGCGCCGAAGCAGAAATAATTTGAGTGGGTAAATGTTTGTGATCGCCAAATGGCAGGTGAGGTTTGTGTGCGGCATTGTCATATCTAAAAATGAGTTGATTGCCTGTATCCTGAAAATGATAGCTGAAGGTCAACTTATCCACGTTTTGGTTGAGCGCATCAACGTACTCTTTGAAGTACAACACGGAACCGTCCACAAAATGAATCGATCCGTTCAAGTACCCTTGATCTCCGGGACGCGAGTCAAAGTTGATCTTGACATCCAACACGAAGCGCGTCGCCGCGTAACGGTCAATCTCCGCTTTAATGTGGTTGAAATACGTCTGCAGGAACATACTCCACCTCCATTAGCTGCGCCAGTTTTTGCTCGAGTCTTTGTTTGAGCTGATATTCACCCGCCCACGTCACATATTCATCATCGCCACCTTCTAAATCTTCCGCGGCCAGATGTGACATAAAATAGTCGGAAGTGACATTATACTTCTGTTCAAATAAATGCAGCTTTTTATTGGCCATCTCCAGAGCCAATTCAAATCGGGTAACTTCCGCTTCAACGGCGGATTTGACCAGACTCAATGCCTCAACGCCGTTTTGTTTGGCTTTAATTGAAATGATGATGCTCATGGCGCTTCTCCGGTAAGTTCTGTTCCTGATTTTTTACCTGATCAGGATGATGACATCTCGTTTGGTAAAACAACTGTTGTCGGTTTAAATTTATAGTTTTTCACTCACAAGCACAAGCGTCGAATCCGTTTATTTTAAAAACGGGGCATCATTTTTATCTCTTTAATAGCCCGGTCGGGCCGACTGGCGCGCCCGCAGGGGCTACTTCACCTGCAGTGCAAACAGCGTCGAGCGATTCGTCACGTACAGCACGCCGTTTTTCGCGACGGGTGTGGTGTAAACGGCGCTACCCATGTTGATTTCGTACAGGACTTCTTTCTCTTTGCCGGCTTTGAGCACGGTGAGATCGCCGTCTTCGTCGCCGATGTAGACTTTGCCGTCGGCGACATAGGGCGAGCCCCAGATTGCGGCGAAGGTGTCATAGGCCCAAAACACTTCGCCGGTCGCGGCGTTCATACAGTACACAAATCCGCTCAAATCCGCGGTATACAGCAAGCCGTCGACAATCGCGACGGTGGACATGGTGCGGTTAAAATTTTTATAGCCGCGATGCCACACGGCTTTCGATTGCGGGATGTCGCCTTTCATCGTGGCGTCAATCGCCCATAAGTGGCTGATGCCCTCGCCGTGCTCGGGATCCTGGCCGAGGCCGATAAAAACTTTGTTGTCGTAAATCACCGGCGTGGCGATGAAATCGTTTTTCGTGCCGGAGCCGCCCAATTCGTATACCGCTTCCGGCGGATTGCAATCGAATTTCCAAATCAGCTTGCCGGTTTCGGGTTCGAATGAATAAATCACGCCGTCGCCGCCGGGGAAAATCACTTGCGGCACGCCGTTGATCACGCCATACGCGGGGTTCGACCATTGGCCGTGCATAATTTTTTCGCCGGGCGAGGCGTCTTCCCAAACGAGTTTGCCAGTATTTTTATTCACCGCAATAAAACTCGGGGCCAGCGGCGAGGGAATGGCAATGTGGCTTTCATCCACGCCATTCGCGGTGACGACGAAGAGCAAATCGCCCACCGCTATCGGCGAGCACACGGCGAGATTGTGCGGGAACACATCCAACTCGCCCATCATGTCGAGTTTCCACACCACGTCGGCGTCGATCTTACTCGTGTCGGCTTCGGTTTTAATCGCGCCGTCGTTTTCGCCGTCGAGAAAACCCTCGGTGTCGAGGCACACGACTTCGCAGCGATTGGAAACATAATAGAGGCGATTGCCTTCGATAAACGGGCTGGAACAAACGCCTTGCAGCGGCCAATCATTGACACGGCCGGAAGCGAGTTTGGGCGTGGCGTATTGCCAGAGGAATTTTCCGTCGGCTTCGTTGAAGGCCATCATCACCCCGCGGTCACCGCCCTGTTTGGGGTTGCGCTGACTTTGGTTGTTCGTGCCGACAAACACTTTGCCGCCGCTAATGACGGGATTGCCGTAGGTTTGTGAGCCAAGCGCCGCCGTCCATTTGACATTCATGCCGGAGGCCGGATCGAATTTGATCGGTAAATTTTTTTCCGTGGAAACCATGTTGCGCGAGGGCGTGCCGCCCCACATGGCTTGTTCTGCAGAATAATAAGCAATGGTGGAGATGGTAATGACGCCAATCAGCAGATGGCTTCGAGTAAAATTACCTTTAGAAAAAAAATGTTTACAGTTCATTTCAAACTCCTTGATAAGCTTTCAACTTCTCTTCGTAGGCGCGTATGCCGTTGCGAATTTGTATGCAAATACTTTGTGAAGCGGCGGATAAGGTCGGGGCACGGCTTGCTTTGACGGCAAGTTTTTTTTCATCGTGTTCATGCGCTCACTTGAAATCGTTTTTAATATTTGCTGATCGCTGGCAACGTACCGCAACATTTATGCTGCGAAAAACTCTGCACACAATATAAATGTTGCGGTACGCGACCCAAATTCCTCAATTGTTCTTCGTGATCTTGATATTATCATAATAAATCTCCGCCGGCGAATAGCCGTATAAACCGGGGCTGCCTTCGGGGTTGGGCAGTGGATCCTCCATCGTGATCGTCCAGGCCTCCGGCTCCTTCTCGGCGCGCGGCCAAACTTTACCTTTCACAATCGACTTACCGCCAACGAGATCAACACGCATTTTCATCGTGTACCAAACGTCCGGCTCGAATTTGAAATCGATGGTTTTGGAATTGAGCAACTCCGCGGCCCACACACGAATTTGAAGGCGCTGCAATCCCATCAAATCCAGCGTGTAACGATTTGCGATCAAGCCGACATCCGGCATTTGCCGCCGGTTCTTTTTTCCTAACACGTCAGCTTGAATCGTGTAATTCTTCATCGTCGGCGGCCCGAGATAAATATCGGAGCGATTCAAACCCGCGGCAGCCGGCGGCTTGACAAGAACTTTGTTGCTGTCGATCACTTGCACCGCAAATTTATTGGTCGCGCCGACGAAGTACGATGGATATTTGCCGACTTCACTGGATGCAAAATCTTCGCTCCACGGCGCGTTCGGAATCACTCGCACGCGGGCGGTGCCCGTCAAGTTTTCAAATTTTGCCGTGATGAATCCCGCCGCTGGGATATTGGTACCGACGGTGAATTCTCCTGCCGGGCTGAATTGCCCCGCTAAATTCGCAAGCGTCCAGCCGGCTTGCACTTCGCGCAAAAAGCTGCCTTTATCATCAAACAACCGCGCGTGGAATTTTATTTTTGCGCCGGGGCTGCTGAGAATGTCTGCTGGAACGATTTGGAGATGAGCCGGCGCGCCAGCCGCAGTTGCCGTGGCAGGAACTGTGGCAGAAGCAGTTGCCGTGAATTTAGCACTTTTATTTCCCAAACAATAAAGGCCCGATTCCGCGGTGAAATAAATCCGGCCATACGCAATGGCGGGTGAACCATACAACTCCGCATAACGCCCGTCTTGCATCGTGAGCTTTTCATCATCCAGTGGCTTGCACTCCGTAGCGCTCGGTTGCAAAATGTGAAAACGGCCGTTTTGCTCCGTCGCATAAATTTTTCCATCCGCCACCACCGGGGAGCCTTTGCCGACCGTGCCAAGGCTGTATTGCCACAGTTTGTTGCCGTTCGCGGCGTCAACGCAAACCAAATTGGCGGAATTGTCGATGAGATACAACATACCGTTATGCAATGCCGGCGAGGCGTAGCCAACTTCGAGATTGTCGACGCGCCAAATTTCGTGCGTCTTGGTCACGTCGCCTTTGCCGGTGCCGTCGATGCAAACAACGCGGCCCATGTTGCTGTTATCAATATTCTCTTCGCTGTGGCAGGCAAAAACACGCGTGCCCTCCACCACAATCGCGGGCTGAATGGCTGCTTTCGAAAGTTTAAATTCCCACACGTGCTCACCGGTGCGCACTTTCAGCGCGTGAATCGCGCCATCGCCGCCGCCGACCACGAGCAAACGCATGCCATTGATCGTCGCTATCGCCGGCGTCGAATAATTGGTGTCGATCGGATTGTTGGGCAGGCCGGCAATCCAAACAATTTCTCCCAACCGCTTATCAAAAGCAATGAAGCGATGCCGCATCGGCGCTTGCTCGCCCCAGCCCATGTACAAGCAACTGATGATGACGAGATTCTCATCGACCAGCGGCGTATGTGTGCGGCCGCCGTAGCCGGAGAAGCGCCCAAACTCTTCCGTCAACGAGCGCTGCCACAAGATTTTGCCGTCGCGATTATAACAAATGAACATGCCGCCGACGCCGCTGGCATAAATGTTTCCCGTTTCCGGATCACCGGCAAGACTCGCCCAGCCGACGCGATTGAACGGCACGGTGGTTTGAAAAACATTGAAACGATGTTGCCAAAACATCTTGCCGGTTTGCGCATCAAAACACGCCACTTGCTCTTGGCGCTTCAGACCTTCACCGGCGCGACCGATCACGTAAACACGGCCGTTCATCACCACCGGCGTGGAGCGCCCGATAAAATCGGCTTTCCAAATGAGATTCTCACCGTTCAACGACCACGTTGAAATCAAGCCAGTCTCGCTGGAGACGCCGTTTTGATGGGGGCCGCGCCAGTTGGGCCAATCTTGGGCCAGAACGGAACAGGCCATCAATAGCGTACCGCTGAAAACCCGGATCACAGATTTTGACATCAGGTAAAAGGTTGCTCGCATAACATGCCTTTTCGATTTTAACATTCAGGTAAATGGACGCTTTACCATTAATGACCAATCAAATCTACTCTTTGTTGCAAAGAGTGTCAAGCGTATTTTTTTCATTTCTAAAAATTTATTTTGCCCCGTTCACGATCTATCATT
>CAZVZZ010000091.1:0-2743 GCA_964631505.1 uncultured Cytophagia bacterium | reverse complement strand
AATAAAATGGATAGATTTATATGAGGGACAAAAAAACGGCGAAGTAAAAAATACGGCATAACGATTATGGTTGGGAGCTTTTGCGGAGATTGAAAGATGGTTCATGAAAAAATTGCGCCCGGCTTGATGGTGGCGCTGGAAGATTACCATGCCAAAGGCGCGGCGGGACTGGCGGCGCACAAAAAATTGCTCGGCGTTATTGTTGACGAAGGCAGCCCGCGCCCGGCGCGCGCGGTGGTGTTCATTCGCTGCGAGGCCGACGCGGACTTTGAGCATCTGCGCGCCCACAACATTCGAGTGAATCAACACTCCGGGGTGGTGCGTACGGCATTTCTCCCGCTTGCCAATTTGGGCGAATTGTCCAACGAGAAAAAAATTCGGCGCATTATCCCGTCGCGTTATGTGCAGCCGTTTATGGACGTGGCGCCGGGCAAAGTGCATCTGCCGGAATTTCGCTCGCAAACCCATTTGAGCGGCAAGGGCGTCATTATCGGCATCGTCGACAGCGGCATCGATCCGCAACATCCCGCTTTTGCGGGACGCCTCTTGCGCATTTGGGATCAAACCTTACCGGGGCCAGGCGTTGCCGAAGGTGATTATGGCGCCGAGTTCACCGGCCCGCTCTTAACGGTTTCACGCGATGCCAACGGCCACGGCACGCACGTCGCCAGCATCGCGGCGGGCGCCGATCCAATTTATGGCGGCGTGGCGCCGGGCGCGGAATTGATAATCGTCAAGTCGTCGTTTCAAGAAGCGCACATTGCCGATGGCGTGCGTTATATTTTCCGGGTCGCGAGTGAATTGGGGCGTCCGGCGGTGGTGAATTTAAGCCTCGGCGGCCACGGCGATCCCCACGACGGCACCGATCCGTTGTCGCAAATTATCGATACGGAAACCGGGCCGGGCCGCATCGTTTGCTGCGCGGCCGGCAACGAAGGCAACGACAATATTCATGCGCAAATCGCAGTGCCGCAGGGCGGCAATCGCACCATTCTTTTTCATGTTCCCCCCTCTTCCGGCGAAGATGCCGTGCGTTTCGCGGCGTTAAACGGCTGGTACTCCGGTCAGGATCAATTCGAAATCGCCGTGCGCTCCCCCAATGGATTTCAGACGCCGTATCAGGGCGTGATCGCAGTGGGTTCGTCCACGCAAGTATATGAGCTGACGGATGGGCGCGTCCGCATTTCCACGCCGGATGTTGATCCGCTTAACAACGACCACAATTTTCTTATTGAAATTTTGCCGGCCTCGGGGGCGCGTCAGGCGCTGACACCGGGAACCTGGCGTTTGCGGTTGCGCGGTCTTGATGTGCATAACGGCCAGGTTGACGTCTGGGCACTGGATAACAGCCAACGCCTCGATGTCGTGTTTATCGGACGCAGCGTGCAAGATACCATGAAAATCGGATCGCCCGGCGCCGCGGCCAACGCCATCACTGTGTCCGCATATACCACGAGAACCCGCTGGCGTGACCGCGACGGCAAAACCCAGGAAATGGGTTTGGAGTTGGATGAGGTTGCTGATTTCAGCAGTGAAGGGCCGTTGCGCAATGGCAGTCACAAGCCGGATCTTGTCGCGCCCGGCGCGATGATCGCCGCGGCGCTTTCGCGCGACTCAATCGTTGAACCAAGCTACGTGGTGGCCCCGGGCTTTCGCATGATGGCCGGAACCAGTATGGCAACGCCTTTCGTCACCGGGCTGGTGGCGCTGATGTTGGAGCACAATCCGCAGCTTGATCCGGAAAGCACCAAGAAATATCTGCGCGAAAGCAGCGCCATCCCCAAACACCCGGCCGGCAGTTTTGATTCAAAGTGGGGCTACGGGTTGATTGATGCGCTGGCCTTGCTCCGCTACTTGAAAGCGACGCCGCCAGCACCCATCGTTGAGGGGGAAGACCACGTGCAAATTGGCGGCGTAAAAGTGAAAAAACGTGCGTAAACGCCTCCGCCATGCTGTGAGGTAAGGAGTCATTATGAACTATCGTAAACTTGACACCCGTCTGGCCGCCGCTTTAGATGAGATGCAAAACGACGGCAACAAAGTATCAGAAGAACCGGCGCTATCCGTTTTTATTCACATGGCGCAAACGCCCGATCCGACGGCTGCCGACTTTTTAAAAGAAATCGGCGTGAAATTAACTTCGACGCGCCAGCAGATCGTGACGGCGAAAGTCTCACCGCGCGCCGTGGAAGAGCTATCGAAGCAGCCGTGGGTGCGGCTGGTAAAACTATCGCAAAAGCTCCGGATGCTGAAATAAGCGCCGTCGGCGAAGATGGCGAGGCGAGGTGACAAACGGGATCACATTTAACGCCAAGGCCAAAATCGATTTTTTGTAAAAAGTTTTAAATAAATACTTGCTTTTTAAACGAAATATTGTTACAATATTAGCGTAAATAACAGTACACCGTTTTTACGCCCTGTAAATGCAAGACTGCTTTGAGAAGAAAACCCGCATCCATTTCGGAGACCGGGCCGGCAGTTTCAAGCAAAATCGGCGCTGGGCGAATGCAAAAGCAATTCCACGGCGCGAGTTTGTGTTTTAGCAGGTCTAAAAGCCGGTAGTACGGTCATTCATTACCTATCCGAAAGGATGCTTTTTTATGGAAACCGGAACCGTTAAGTGGTTTAACAACGCCAAAGGCTATGGCTTCATCGCGCGCGAAAGCGGCGACGACGTGTTTGTGCATTTCAAAGCCATCATTGGCGAAGGCTACAAATCTTTGGACGAAGGCGACCGCGTGCA
>CAZVZZ010000090.1:0-9844 GCA_964631505.1 uncultured Cytophagia bacterium | reverse complement strand
CCGACATCATCACCACCGGAATCAGCGGCTCTTCGTCGCGGATGCGTTTCAGCGTTTCGATGCCGTCGATGCCCGGCATTTGAATGTCGAGCATGATCAGATCGGGCACGTGCTCGCGAATAATTTTCAAGCACGCCTCGCCGCTGTTGGCGACTTCAACGTCGTATTCCTTTTCCTTGCGCAGGTTGATCTCGATCATTTTGCAAATATTCTTGTCATCATCAACCACCAGGATCGAGTAGTGCCGGTTTCTGCCGGAACGCGCGAGTTCGGCATCCGCGCTGCGCGTTTCGGTGGGGGCCGGCGAATCCGGAAACGCGTTTTCAACTTCGGAAAAATGATTCAAATTTTCTGGCATAGTTATAATCTCAAAAGCTTGGTCTCGGCTGTTGCGGGGGAAAATCGGGCTGCAACAGCGCGGCAATCGCGCCATTATGTTGGGCCGAGGGTTTATTGAAAATACAAAACCGCCGAGAGAATCGCAAGGTTTTTTTCAGGTTCGCGTGTTTAATAATGCTACAGTTAAGTTTCATTAACCGCCGGTAATTTTTTGGCGCTGATTTGGGCGACCGTCTCCAGAAAAATTTTTGTAAAGGCTTCTTCCAAAACGAAAGCCGTTTCTAAAACCAAAACCGGCTCGCGGGCGCTCCCCCCGAGGGCGGCGAGCTTGACGGCGTCTTTGCTCGTCGTTAAAATATACCGCGCACCCGCAGCTTTGCGGGCTGCGGCCATGGCTTGCAGATCATTTTCGCGATACCGATGATGATCGCGAAATTTTATTTCGCCAACAATTTGCGCGCGGAGCCGTTCCACCGCCGCGCGGAAACGCGCCGGCCGCGCAATGCCGCTGACCAACATCACGGGCTGCGCGCGAACCAGGTCGAGCGGCAACAATTTCTTCGAGTCGTCTGCCAATGGGCGCCAACCGGCGCTCTGCAAAACGCCGGAGAAAATTTTTGCCGGAGTATATTTTTCCAGCGCCGGCCCCGCGAGCTGGCCGCCGCCCGTGTTGAGAATAACAAAGCCGGCGCGGCGCAATGAGGTAACCGGCTCGCGCATGGGCGCGGCGGGAAACCACCACAGACGACTCAACGGCTGTTGCGCATCGACCAGCACGATATCCAGGTCGCGGTGCAATTGCCGGTGTTGAAAGCCGTCGTCAACGAGAATGAGGTCCGGCGCAAATTTTTCCACCGCTGCCGCTGCCGCAATTTTTTTTTGCGCGTCGACAATGACCGGCACCCCGGGACAAGCGCGCGCCATGAGTAACGGCTCGTCGCCGGCCTCGGCCATCGCGGCGAGAATTTCTTGCCCGGCGCTGACCACCACCAGTCCTTTTTTTTGCCGGCGATAACCGCGCGCGACCATGGCGACTTTCCAGCCTTGCGCGCGCAACAAGTTGGCGAGGCAAATCGTCAGCGGCGTTTTGCCCGTGCCGCCCGCGCTGAGGTTGCCGATGCTGATCACCAACGCCGGCAGTTTGGTGATTGGGAAAATGGCGTGATCGTAACAAAAATTACGGATGGCAACCACGAGGCGATAAATCCACAACAGCGGCAAAAGTGGAAACAGGAGAACGGACTTGCTAAAAATAACCTTCGGCATATTGTTCCAATTCCAACATTTTGCCTTCGACCCGCAAGCGAAATTTTTCAAATTCATTGTCCGTGAGGTCGGCCGGCACGGCAATCGGCTCGCCGTAAATGGCGGCGCTTTGGGAAAACGGCAGCGGCAGCATGAAGCGATCCCAGCTTTTTTCGAAACGATACGCGTTGGAGCAGGCAAACGTGAGCGGCAGAAGATAGGCGCCGCTTTTTTGCGCCATGGTGATGGCGCCGGCCTTGAACGCATGGCGCGGGCCTTTCGGGCCGTCGGGCATGATCGCGCAAATCGTGCCGCGTTTCAGCGCCCGAATCATTTCCACCGCGGCGCGTTGCGCGCCGCGCGTGCTGGAGCCGCGAATGGTGCGCACGCCGAGGCGATGCAGCGTTTGCGCGATCATTTCGCCGTCGGTGTGCAAGCTCACCATCGCGTGCACGTTCTCGCGGCGATGCACGAAAATCGGAATCAAAATTTTGCCGTGCCAGATGCAAAAGATGAACGGCTTATTATTCGCGCGCAGCCAATCGTAATGCTCGCGGCCGATGAAACGCAGGCGCGTTAAATGCCCGAGCGCCAGAATCACCAGCCAGCCGAGGCGTGTCGCCAGCCAGAAGAGAAGACGTTTTTTAAACGGCAAGGGCGGCGCGGCATTCATGCGGCAACCTGCTCCGTTGAAATGAGACGCTGCGGCTCGCCAAGCTGCAAAATCATTTCGGCGACGCGACGGCTGGCGCCCGGCTCGCCCAGTTTCGTACGCACAGCGGTCAGCGTATGTTTAACCGTGGCGCGATGAGCGGCATCCAACAAAAATTTTTCCAATACCGGCGCGACGCGCTCCGGCGTGAAGTCGTGTTGGATGAATTCCGGGGCGATTTTTTTGCCGGCCACCACGTTGACCAGGCCGATATACGGCAGTTTCACCAGGCGTTTGCCGATTTCATACGACAAGCGCGAAATGCGATAGACCACTACCAGCGGCGTCGCAAAACATGCGGTTTCCAAAGTGGCGGTGCCGGAGCAAACCAAACAGGCGCGGCTGTCGCGCATCACTTCATACGTCGCGTTGGCGATGAGCCGGACAGTTTCGTCTTTGACCCACGCGCGATAAAAAGCTTCCGGCAGATTGGGCGCCATGGCCACGGCGATTTGCAAATCCGGAATCGAGCGGCGCAGAAGGCTCGCGGTGGCCAACATATCCGGCAAAAGCCGCACGATCTCTTCGCGGCGGCTGCCGGGCAATAATCCAAGCAGCGGTGGCGCGGGGTTGAGCTGATATTTTGAAAAAAAAGTTTCCGGCGTTAATTGGGGGCGCAGGCCTTCCAGCAACGGATGCCCGACAAACTCGGTGGGAAGGCCGGCGGTTTGAAACAGCGCGGTTTCAAAAGGAAAAACCACGGCCATTTGGTCGATGAGCTTGGCCATTTTCGGAATGCGCTCTGCATGCCAGGCCCACACTTGCGGCGCAATGTAATATAAAATTTTCGGCGGCGCCGCCAGCCGGCGCAGGCGCTCGGCAAAGCGCAGATTGAAGCCGGGGTAATCGATGAGCACGACGACGGCGGGCTGGCGTTGCGCCACGGCCTTTTCGAGCGTTTGCATCATGCGGCGGAAAAAGCGCAAATGCCGCAGCACTTCGGTGAAGCCGACGACGGCGGTGTCGCGCACGTGAAAAAGCAATTCCATGCCGGCTGCGGCCATGCCGTCGCCGCCGACGCCGAAAACTTCGGCCCGCGGCGCTTGCCGCTTCAGCTCGCGCACCACGCCGGCGCCGTGCAGATCGCCGCTGGCTTCGCCGGCGATGATCAAAACGCTAAATTTTTTTTGCATCGCTGCAGCGTTTTATGCAAAAAGAGTTTCGTCGCATTTAAATTTTACAACAACAGCGAGCGGCAACCAAAAATTCAACCACGTTTTTGCTGCCGTTTTTATGCACGCCAAATTAAAAACCCGTTGCCAATTTCCAGCGCAAGAAGATAGCGAGCGAAATAAGAACCGTGCTCAACAGCGTGTCTTTCTCGATGCGCAGTGCGCGGGCCAGCGGCATGCCCGGCGTTGTTTGCGGGCGAAAGGGGGTGAGGCGCGGCAAGAAGCGCGGCACTTGCGCGAGATACGCCGCATAAATTTTTCCGAAACGCTGGCGCAGATGCTCTTCTTCGAGAGTAACGATCATCTGATATTGCAGGCTGAACAGCGCCAGATAAATCAGCAGCAGCCACGGCATCCACGCCCACGCCATGATGCAGAAACCGAGGGCGATTAAAAAATTGCCGACATAAAGCGGGTTACGCACGTAGGCGAACGGGCCGTGGGTGATCAATTCGGCGCCGGCGCCGACCGTGCCGGTGGTGCGCGTGGCGCCGCCGGCGTGGCTGACGGCCCACAGGCGGATGGTTTGGCCGAGCAGCGTGATCGCAAATCCGGCGGCTAAACTCGCGGGCCGCGGCGCGGCAAAAATCAAGATCGCGAGCAGCAGCGGAATCGGCGTGTAGCTGCGATATTTAAAAAAAAGGGCGCGAAGGTCCATGTCAGGAATGCAGAAAATCTTCCAACCGGGAAATGGCCTCGGGCAAATTTCTGCGGCCAAACCCGATGCGAAAGTGATTGTCGTAATTTTCAAACAGCGTTCCGGGCGCGAGCAACACGCCGGTTTGCCGCACCAGGCGCTCGCAAAACGCGTCGACGTTATCTTCAAGCCAGCGCGGGAAGGCGACCGGCCCGGCGGCCGGGCGTTGCCAGGCAAAGCGAGTTTTGAACCGCGCAAAAAAACGATCCAACAAATCCAGGTTGCGCAAAATAATGTCGACATTGCGCAGCACGATTTTTTCCCGGTGGCGCAGCGCCAGCGTCGCGAGAAACTCGCTCGGCGCGCTGTTGCAAATGGTGGTGTAATCCTTCAGTTGCGCCATTTTTTCGTAAATGGCGCGGTGGCGCGTGGCGATCCAGCCGAGGCGCAAACCGGCGAGGCCGTAGGTTTTGGACATGACGCCAAGCGAAACCGCGCTTTCATTGAAATCACCAGCCGCGGGCAAGCGTTCGATGGCGCGATACTCCGACTCACGATAAACTTCGTCGCTGAAAACGACGATGCCTTTCTCCTGCGCGATTTGATGTAGCGCGCGAAAATCCTCCGGCGGCATTAAATAGCCGGTGGGATTGTGCGGGGTGTTGACGACAATGACGCGCGTGTTCGGCCGCAGCGCACGCCGCAGATCATCGAGGTCGAGCGCCCAGCCGTTGCGCGCGCGCGCCAGCCAGCGCGTGACTTCGCAGCCGCGGCTGCGCGCCACTTCGAACAGCGATTGGTAACACGGCGAATGCACGACGGCATGATCGCCGAGCTGCAACGCGGCGTGCATGAAAAGAAAAATCGCTTCTTCGGCGCCGCTGTGCACCAGCACTTGCTCCGGCTGAATGTTTTTGTACAACCGGCAAATTTCCTGGCGCAATTCCGGCGCGCCGAGCGATTCGGTGTAGCCGAGGCGCAGCCGCAAAAATTGCTGATACGCCTCCGGCTCCAGCGCCAGCAAATCCTGCACGGTCACGGTTTCGCAATCGGAGCTGCACAGCAGATATTTGCTGCTGAATTCATATTGCGCAAAAAAGCGCTCGAGTTTAAAAGCAGGAAGCTGCATAAAATTTTACACCCCTCGGTACGAGCCGCCGTCCACGAGAAACGTGCTGCCGGTGATGAAGCTGGCGCGCTTGCTGGCGAGAAAGGCGATGAGCGCGCCGACTTCCTCCGGCCGGCCCATCCGGCCGAGCGGCACCGCGGCTTCGGTGCGTGACAAGGCTTCCTCCACCGTGATGCCTTCGCGCTGCGCTTGCAGTTGCAGCAATTCCTCAACGCGATCGGTGCGCACCCATCCCGGCGCGACGCTGTTGACAGTGATGTTGTGCGGCGCCAGCTCGAACGCCAGCGTTTTCGCCAGCCCCAGCATCGCCGGCCGCAGCGCGTTGGAAATCGTGACGCCGTCCAACGGCTGGCGCGCCGCAATCGAAGCGATGTTGATGATGCGGCCCCATTTGTGTTTTTTCATGTGCGGGATGGCGGCTTGCGACAACCGCATCATGCTCATGAGCACCAAATCGAAACCGAGCCGCCAATGCTCGTCGTCGAGATCCGCAAAGGCGCCGGTCGGCGGGCCGCCGGCGTTGTTCACGAGAATATCGAGGCGGCCGAAACGCTCGACGCAACGTTTCACCAGTTTGGTCACGTCCTCCGGCCGCGTCACGTCGGCGGGCATCGCTTCCACTTCGCCGCCGCCGAGCGCGCGAATCGCGCCCGTGGTTTGTTCGAGCGTCACCGCGCCGCGCGCGCAGATAAAAACGTTGACGCCTTCTTGCACCAGCACTTCCGCGGTTGCGCGCCCCAGCCCGCGGCTGGCAGCAGTCACCAACGCCACTTTTCCGGCAATGTCAAGATCCATCGGATTTCCTTTCTCCTCAAATTAACCTGCTTATTTAATTTCCGGTCCGGCAGTCCAATCGTAGCCGATCATTTTATCGTCATGCGGAATGCGGCCTTCCTCGGCGGGATTATAAACGGACGAGGTCACATAAAAGAGATGCGTGATGCCGCCGCCCAACGCGCGGCAACCGTGCGCCACGCCGGGCGGAATTTTCACGACGCGGGCCGGATAGTTTTCACCCAGGAAAATCGTTTGCAGCTCGCCGCGGGTCGGTGAGTTGGGACGCTGGTCAAATAGCGCCAATTTCAAATTGCCGATCGGCACGTACCACCAATCAATTTGATGTTGATGAATGTGCCAGGCTTTGGCCACGCCGGGATACATGCCGGAATGGCTCAATTGGCCGAAACCTTCTTTAAAAAAGCCGTCGGTTTGGCGAATGATCTCGCGAAAAAAACCGCGTTCATCGGGATAGGTGGGCAGTTCCTTGATTTCAACACCTTCAATCATTAGCATGATCCTTTCAACACAAAGCCGGCTGATGAATGCAACATTGCAAAAAATTCAATATTACGCCGCGGCAACTAAAAAATCCCCGTCTGCGAAGCGCCGGGAAGCAAAAAATTCAGGTTGCGAGCGGCTTGAAGCGAATGAAAATTTACGCATTCACGCGCGCCAAGTCAATCATTATTTTCTTTTTTTTCGGGCCGGGGCCACTCATTTACGGTTCGAGGCGCAGACGGACTTCGCGTTCGACGGCCTGACCGGAAATTTGATCCGTGACGCGAACGGTGAGGCGATAATCGCCCGGGCTTTGCCCAAGCAGCTCGAGGCCGTGAAAAAATTTTTCCGCGCGCCGCTCACCGGTGGTTTCAAATGAAGAACTGGTCTGCGTGCCGGCCCGGTTTAATCCCAAAATTTTGCCGAGCCGCGTCAGCGTGCGGCCGGCCACGCCGCGCGCTTGGGCGTCGGCGGCAATGGTGTAATCGAGGCGAAAACGGCTGCGCGCCGTGGCGTCCAGCGTCAAATGATAAATTTCATAATAAACATAAACGGCCTCGCCGGCCAGGAATTGCGGCGTCAGCACCGGAACGAGGGCAACGCCATTTTCCTGATGCAGGGCGAGTGCGGAATTGCCGCTATCGGCACGCGCTAAAACCACACTGCTCATCGCCAGTGACGGCGCTGCATAATTTTCCACCACCAGCTTTTCACGTATGGTGCCGGAGCGTCCGGACGCCGGATCCATGACTTCCAACGCGACGTGATACGTTCCCGGCGCGAGCTGAACGGACCAGCGATCACGCCGGCCGATGGCGCCGCCGGCGGCAAAGGGCCGCTGCCCGCGCCATTGTTGTATCGCGTTCCAATTTTCATCAAAGAAAAACAGGCCGCGCTGCAGCGTTAACTGCGCGCGCGTCGCCAGCGCCGAATCCGCCACGGCATAATAAATTTCCAGCCGCGTGCTGTCGGCGTTGGGTGTCCCGGCAAAAACCGTCGCAGAACGAAATTGTGCCACTACCGTCTGCAATTCCAGCGGCTTGCCGCCGTGGGGAAATTCATAACGTTCGGGCACGCGGCGAATCTTTTCTTCAAACAGCGCTTTGCCGTCCACTTCGCCGACGCCGCCCCAGGCAAACGCATAATTGCGGCTTAAAAAGCGATCATCAAAAATCATTTGGAAATCGCCGTAATTCCAGTATTCCTTCGAAGCCTGGAGCGTCATGTGGCCCGTCGCGCTCGTGCCGAGATCGGCGCGCGTGCGCGTGCGCGAAAGCGGCTGGCCAAAACGAATCAGCGTTTGGCCGCGATCGGTTTTCCAGCCGGCAATATTTTTTTCGGGAATGTTGTAGCGCAAATTCGCGTAAGCCATGCGGCCGAAATGCTCCAACAGCCGTTCGTTGGCGGCCGTGAGAAAGAGCGGATCGCGCGCCTTCCAATAACGTTGCTGCATGTGCCATTGCACGGAGTCCGCGGCCCGTTCATAAATTTTCAGCGAATCCGGCGCCAGCACGGTTTGCAAAGAATGGAAAAAAGCACGGTCCGCCGGCGGCATGAGCGCCAGCCCGCGTTGATAAGCTTGCAATGCCGCGTCGGCATCGCCATTTTGCTGGCGCGCCAGCCCGAGAAACAAAAACAGATCGGCCGATTCGATTTTGCGCGTTGCCTTCTCCAGCAGGTCGGCCATTTTATCGAAACGCTGCGCATCGAAATAAAGCCCGGCGAGACGATGATACGCTTCGGACATTTGCGGATCCAGCCCGATGGCGCTGCGCAACAAACGCTCGGCCTCGGCAAAATCTTTCTCGGCAAATTCGTAAAAATAAATCGTGGCGTCTTCATGCCGGCTGATCATGTCGCGATAATGCAGCAGGTCTTCTTCATAAAAAAGCGCGAGCTGATAATACGGGCGGGCATCGAGCGGATCGATTTTCATGATCCGGCGAAATTCGTTTTTCGCGGTGACGTGCGCGCCGCGCCGCAAATGCAATTGCGCCAGCGTGTAACGATAGTCGGTGTTTTGCGGGGCGAGCTGAACGGCGCGCTCCAGCGCTTGCAGCGCCCGCTCGCGGCCGGCGATGGTTTCCTGCTGCATGTAAGCGCGGCCCAGCGCATGAAACGCTTCGGCAAAGCGGTTGTCCAACGCGGTAACGCGCTCCAGACGGCTGACATATTCCTCCACGGCGAGCGCGGCACGAAGCGATTGGGTTTCCTGAAACAATTGCCGCGCCGCTTGCCGTTTTTCGGCGCGGCGTTCGGGCTGGGCAAAACCTCCTGCCTGGGCGGCGAGAGCAATCAGCATCAGGATCAGCATAGTGAAAAAATATAAGCAAATTGCCGTGGAAATCAAACATGAAATTCTGCTTGAATATGGGGCAAAAATTTGTTATGCTGAAAAGGGAAAGCTTCTGCTGAATAAGAAAAAATCCCACGGCTTGTTGCCGAAATTAAAAACGAATTGGCGAAGCTGGAAAAACTTGTGCAACGGCTGGCAACCCCGGCCGGGCGAGTTGATGACAAAGAAATTTCCAAACACCTGATAGGCCGATGTCCACCCTCCGCATGATTTTTTTGACCACGGCCACGGTGCTGACGCTGACCGTGGGCATGATCTTCTTGACGCTCAGCAGCATTTTAACGCTCGGCCAGGCGAAAAATGTGATCACCCGTTTTTTCAGCCGCACGCTGGGCCGGATCGTTTTATTTCTCGCCGGCGTGCAGGTGGAATTCGTCGGCGGGCCGATCAGCCGCCCGGCGATTTACATTTCCAACCACAGCTCGACGCTCGATATTTTTCTCATTATTGCGATGGGCCTGCCGAAAGTGCGCTACATCGCGAAACACGAGTTGCTCTACAATCCGCTGTTCGGCGTGATGGGCTGGCTGACCGGCCAGATTTTCATCAAGCGCCAGGATTCGGCGCGCGCCGTGGGCACACTCAATCGCGCGTATGAAAGGATTCGCCGGCAAGGCTTGTCGTTGTATGTCGCGCCGGAAGGCACGCGCATCGTCAGCGGCAAGATCGGCCCGTTTAAAAAAGGCGCGTTTCGCATGGCCATCGATCTGCAATATCCCATCGTGCCGATTCATTTCGCCGGCGCGCGGCAACTTTGCCCCGGCAAAACTTTGCGGGTACAGCCCGGCAAAGTGACGATTCGTTTTTACCCGCCGATTGAAACGAGCGGCTGGACGCGCGAAAATTTGGACGAACAGGTGGCGAAGATTCGGGAGAATTATGTTCGTTGGGAGGAGGAACACGAGAAGCTGGCGATGGCATGAAAAGAAAAGCGGATCAGAATCAACTTCCAATCCGCTTTTTGAAATCCCCCCGG
>CAZVZZ010000089.1:0-10114 GCA_964631505.1 uncultured Cytophagia bacterium | reverse complement strand
TCGCCCGGATGGCGATAAAACGGCTCGAACAATCTTTCTGCCGGAACCGTCAATTGATTTCGCAACGCATTCGAAATCGTGATGCTCGCCCAGCCCCGCAGCATGAACAGGCGGGTTCGAATAGGCTCGTTGAGCGCGCCGTATTTCAAGCTGTTGCTCCACAAGTTGTCGAGAATTTGCGAGAGCCGGTCGGGATCGGTGTTGAGCGTGAGACGGTCGGCGGTTTCGCATTCAAATAAGGCTTGCGCCCGATGCGAAGCGGCGCGTTGCGCAAAGAAGCTGTGCTCTTCTTGCAGCAGCGCGACGAGATCGACGGCTTTAAAATCAAGCTTGTATTGCGGATCGCGCAGCCGTGCCAGTTGAAGCAAATCGTTGGCGATTTTAACCGTGCGCTGCACGTCTTTTTTCACCGCGGGCAAAATTTGTTTTTGCTGCGCCTCCGGCAAAACGTTCATGTATTCGATAATATCCACAAAACCTTTGATCGAGGTCAGCGGCGATTTGATCTCGTGCGTGGCGTGCGCCAGCAACCGTTGGCGCGCGGCATTGCTCTCTTCGAGATTCTCGATCAAACTTTTGAGGCGGCTCGCCATGCGATTGAAACTGTTGGCGAGAAACGCGATCTCGTCCTCGCCCCGATCATCCAGCCGCATGGTGAAATCGCCCTCTGCAATTTTGCCGACGCCGGTTTTCAAGCGCTCGAGGCGGCGATTGAGATACGAAATCAATTGCCAGCCGACGACGAATGAAACCACGACGATGAGGAGGCTGGAAATCAAAAACAGCACCAGCATTTTGCGGATTACCGGCGCGTTCGGCGGCTGAAAATAAATTTGGACCGCGGCAAACCGCGAGGCCGCATGGGGATTGCGATAAATCTGCGAAAAAGTGTTGAAAGCGGATTTGTCCGCCGGCGGCTTTCCGGCGGCGGAAACATTACTCGCCACCCAGTTTCCGCCGCGATCATAAATCTCCAGGTTGTATTCAAAGTAAATCGAATCTAGAAACGCCGCCACGGCCGGCGCGGAAAATTCCGCCACGAAGCGTTGGTCCAATTTCACGAACAGCCGGTTGATCCGTTCGGTTTGCAGATCGGCCATCAGGTGCGTGATCGCGATTTTAAAGTAATAGGCATTGGCAAGCGCGAGAATGACGAACAAGCCCAGCGTGACCACCGCCAGAATGAGAACGAGGCGAGAATAAAGCGATTTGAAGAGCATGATGTTAATGTTCAGCCGCTTTAAATTTCCCCACAGATTGAAGAAGCCCACGGATTAAGCTTTATCGGCGGGTTTCTTCAATCCGTGAGGAGTTGTTTATCAACTGTAAACGGGGAAAATTTTTCTGAGTTTTTTCACGTTTCTAAATTGGAAGATTTTCATCCCCCGAACTTATAACCGACACCGAACACGGTTTTGATATAGTGTGGCGATTTTGAATCCGGCTCGATTTTTCCGCGCAGCCGGGCGATGTGCGAATCCAGCGTCCGGCCATAACCTTCGTATTCGTACCCCATCACCAGCTCGATGAGCTTGTCACGGCTGAACACCGTGCCCGGCGCCTGCATGAGAATTTCGAGAATTTTAAATTCCGTCGGCGTCAATTCGATGTCGTCGCCGTCAACTTGCACGCGACGCGTTTCTATGTCCATGCTGAGCTTGTCGAAGCACAGCGGCGCGCTTTTCGGTTTTGCCGGCGCCGTTTGCCGCCGCAGCAATGCCTTGATACGCGCAATCAGCTCCATCATCTCGAACGGCTTGGTGAGGTAATCATCCGCGCCCGCCTCGAATCCCACCAGCTTGTCGACGATTTCCGAGCGGGCGGTGAGCATCAAAATCGGCGCGCCGGTTTGTTGCCGGATTTGCGGAATCATTTTCGGGCCTTCGCCGTCCGGCAGCATCCAATCGAGAATGATCACTTCGGCTTTGAGCAAATGCTCCGATTTTAAGGCGGAATGAATATCGGTCGCATGGTGGACTTTGAAGCCGACGAGCTGCAATTGTACGCCGATCATTTGCGCAATACCGGCCTCGTCTTCGATCAACAGAATTTGTTGCATAATTCTTCTCCAGCATCCGTTCCCGTCAATTTACATAAATCGCTGCGGCAAATCCAGCAAATTCGCGACGACCATGGAATTGCAAGATCGGCGCAACACTTTCGCAACAAGTTGGCCATTAGTTCGCTAAGATTTTTTGTGCACTCCATAAAAATGTCATTCGGTAAGAGTCCTGTTGCTCACCAGCACGGTCTTTGACATTAAAAAGATTACCACGAAAATAAAGTAGCTCCGGCTTCCACCTGCCGGAAAGATTTATGCAACGCATTCGCAAGCTCGCTGCAACACCTTCCGCCCCGCCTTTTCGTATATTATCGTCGTGGCAAAATTCAACCAAAGAAATCTTCCGCTGTAACCAATCAGGAAGATTCACGGCAAAATAAATTTTAATGAAAGGAGCTTTACCATGAAATGGCAAAATATGTTGTGCGGGTTGTTGGCGGCGGGCATCATCACCAGCGGCTGCTCGGAAAATGCAACGGGTCCCGATGAGACGGTCGCCGAGCTTGCCGAAACGGAACAGATGGCGATGGTGGCCAGCGAAGTGGCGGAAGCGGATGGCGGTTTGATGGCGGACTTGAAGATGGCGTCCTCCAATTCCACCGGCAGTTATGCGGCACTGGGCAAGTCCGCGGGATTTGACACAACGATTACGAAAAATTGGTTGATGTACAAATTGAGCCTCAGATTTTTTAACGAACGCGGCGTCGAGCAAAACCGCTACATTATCGGCGTCACCGACAGCATGGCGTATCAAAGCACGTTATCCGGCAGCCGCTCTGATAACGCTCGCGGCGGCAGCATCAATTTAAAGAGCGGCGCGTCGCTGAACGCGACCGATCTCAAAACCGGCACGATTCTCTTGAACGGCACGGGCGCGAATAATTCCACGTATGGTTTTGCCGGCAAGAGTCGGCAATTGAACGTTGCAGCGGCAAGTTCGTATGCTGTTCGCAATGTCGTGATCAACACCAAAACCGGCAGTTATGTTCCAACCTCTGGCAGCGTGGACGGCACGATCAAAGGCACGTTCACCGTCGCGGGTGGCAAGAACAATACCTCGAAAGCCTATTCGTTCAATTTCACGTTGACTTTCAACGGCAACAATCAAGTGACGGTGACTTTGCCGAACGGCAAGCAGTTTACGTTGAATTTAGTAACGGGACAATTCAATTAAAATAACACCGAAAAAATAACACCGGAGTGCAGGCTTCAGCTTGCGCGCGTTGCAAGCTGAAGCCTGCACTCCAATTTTTGTTTGAGGAACATCATGTTTCGATGCACACAAAAAAATCTGCGTCCCCTCGTGCTCACCATCGCCATCAAAATCGCGCTGCTTACGCAAATCGCCTGGCGTTACGGCGAAGATTTGCAGACGGCAAATCTCGCGGCACACAGCACGTTTCATTATGAGTTGACGCGTACGCTCGCACGCGCGACCGGTTTCAGCGCCGATGAAGCGGAGTTGATTGCCGTCGTCGATGAAGCGACGGACACCGGCAATTTCACCGGCGAAACCGGCGTGCAGGTGCAAATCGAAGGCACAAAGCGCGTGAGCGTCGTTGGGCCCTACTGGCATTTTGCACGGCGCGACCGCGATAACGCGACCAACGAATATTTTTATCCCGGCCACCGCAACACCTGCGAATATTTCAGCGGCACTTTGCAAGCCTGTGCGAACAGCCAACCGGAGTTGGACGAAGTGGAGAAGTGGGCGGTGTATGGCACGGCGACGCCGAGCGCCGGCACGCCGCAAATTTCCCGCGACGGCGGCAAAAGTTTTCAGCCGGTGCAAGGCAAAACGGTGGAAGCGTTGGCGATTTACCTGCACGCGCTGGCCGATTCATATTCGCATGAAGCCTGCATGAAATCAGAACAATTTCGCGGGCACAAACCGAACCCCGATGAATGCAACGCCGGCACTTGGCATAATGAAGCGGAGTTTGGACACAACCCCAATCAAGATGCCGGCGTGAATTTTACCGAGGAGGCAGCGCAAGCGACGTGGCTCGCGTTGAAATGGTATCGCCAGCAAAACCATCTCGGCGGTGCAGCGACATGGAGCGACGAACAAGCGCTGAAGTTTATCAAAGGCTGGGTGCGATTGGATAAAGCTTTGGTTCGCCGCGAGGTGGCGGTGAAGGCGATGGAAGCGAGGTAAAACTTCCGGTTTAGCGCAGCAGCATCGCTTTGCGCGTTTGTGAAAATGACGGTGTTTGCAGACGATAAAAATAAACTCCACTTGGAAGGCCGGCGGCGTCAAAAGTACAGTTTTTCACGCCGGCTTGCATTTCAGCATCGATCAAAGTCGCCACTTGCTGGCCGAGCGCATCGAATACTTTCAGCGTGACATGCTCGCGGTGCGGTAAAACAAAACTGATGACCGTGGAGGGATTTCCCGCCAAGTGCGGGTTTTGCGAAAACGGATTCGGATAATTTTGTCGCAACGCGAACTGTTCCGGTAATTCAACGGCAGACGAGGTCACGTTGGTGATGGCGCTGCGGCGTTGCGTGTAGAGAATCGTTGACGGCGTGTTGTCGTTGTAAAACGTGTTGAAATGCGCGCGCACGACGCCGTCCGGCCCAATTTTGAAATTGTGAAAGCCGTATTCCAGGCTGCCGCCATCGGAGAGAAATTCCGGGCTGCCAACGGTGGCGCCGCGATTGGAGATCGGCGCGCCGATGATGTCCGCCCGGCGATCAAATGGCGAAATGAAATCGCGTTCATCTTTCCAAAAAAACCAGATCACATCGCTGGTGAAATCATACGCTGCTTTCACGAGATGGCTGCGGACGTTGGCCGTGGAAATTTTTTTGAATACGCTCCAGCTCACACCGTGATTGTTGGAATAGGCATATTGCACGTTGGCGGTTTGCGGGCCGCCGCCTTGCGGATACTCGTGATGCGCCAAATGAAAAATTCCGTTCTTGTCGACGATCAGGCTCGGATCAGATTGAATGCCGTTGCCGCCGTGAACCAGCAACGGCGACGACCACGTCGCCCCGCCGTCGTGCGTATATGCCAGCATGATGTCCCAATTTCCCGCGCCGACACTGTCACGCCAGGCAATGCCCAAGGTATCGCGCGCGGTGCCGGAAAAATCAGGCATCGGAAAGGCCGAGTGCATGTTATCGTCTTTGCTCAGGCGCCGCGGCGCGCTCCAGGTGCGGCCGCCGTCCAGCGAACGGCTATATATCACTTCCGCGTACCGGTTGGATTGCGCCTCGCCGTCCATCCAACAGGCGTGCAGCCGATTTTTGCGGTCAGTGGTGAGCTGGCTGAAGCTGATGCGATGTCGTACGGCTTGGGAAATGCGTACCGTGTCAGACCAGCTTTGCGCGCGCGCGTCCCAGCGCGAGTAAAACAAACCCGCGGGCGTGCGCGCCGACCAAATGGTGTGAATGTTTCCGGCAAGATCGAGGTCGGCGCTGACGGTGCTGTTGCCAACGGTTTTCGCCGCCGGCGCCAGCAGCGTGGGTGTGGGCGCGTTCCAGGTCTTGCCATTATCACTGGAACCGGTATAATAGTTGGTGTTATTCTCTTTGTAAAAAATAATCACCGTGCCGTTGCCGGTGACAACCATGTTGTTCGCCACCGCTCCAGTGGTGGAAGCGCTCGCGTTGAGTTTCGATACTGGCGCCGGCGCGAACCAGTGCGAATCGATCCCGTGTTGCGCCGGCAATTGTTCCGTTAATAAAATTGCAAGCATGAAACAAAAATATTTGCGCATAATCTTTCCTGTTTTTCTATTTGGTGAACAACATTTTGTTTTGGGAAATGGCGTTGCCGGCTTGGAGCTGATAGAAATATAAGCCGCTGGGCAAGTTTTCGGCGTCGAACACGATCGCATGTTCGCCGGCCGCAAATTCGTCCGCGAGTAAAACGGCTATTTCTTTGCCCAGTGCGTTAAAAATTTTTAGAGTTGCTTTTGCACGCTGAGGCAAAGCAAAGCGAATCGTTGTGGACGGGTTGAACGGATTGGGATAGTTTTGTTCTAACCGAAAAGTGGCGGGCGTTGCGTTCATTGATTCACGCACCGCCGTCGTCGGATATTTTTCAATCGGCTCGCCCGGCGTCAAAGTTTTTCCGGCGAACGCGGGATAATCCGGTGCGTAGCGATAAGCGCGAAACACGTTGTTCTCCTGGCCCTGCTGGCCGGTGGGAATCGGCGTGCCCTGCGTCAGCGGCCCGGCCGCCACCACGGGATTGATATATTTCCACACCACCTCTTTCGCCGCCGTCACTTCAAAGAAAATGCCGTGCGGCCCGTCGCAAATCAGCGTGTTGCCATTCGAAAGACGCTGTGCCCCGGAAATGTTCATGGCATAAAAGTCGGTGGGATTCGATGCGACGTAACTCCACGTTGCCGTCTCCGGCCCAAAAGCAGAACCGGGGGATCGTGTGTAATTGCCGTTGGCCTCAACCGGTTGAATAATTTCATCAACGGCAGAATAGCGGCGATTCGTGCCGTTGTTGAAAATAAGCAGATGTCCGGCGCCCGGCAACCCCGGCGCGATCCACTGCGCGTCGTGTTGCCCGGAAAGTTTTTGATTGCTCGCATTGCCCTTTTTATACGCCTGCGGATTGCCCCAGCGATACAACAAATCACCACCCTTGCCGTATTTGCCGCCGGTGTGACCCGCCGCTTCGGCTTTCGTCGTGCTGTGATCGATAATCCAAATTTCGTTGAAATTGTTGTGCACGCTGAGAATGATTTGATCAAGCTGCGGATTGTAATCGACGGCATTAATATGATGCCAATCCGGATTATTGTTGGCGCTGAAATTGAGATCGATCAATTCCGGATGATCGGCGACGTCGCCGAAATTGGGTTTGGTGGCATCATCATCTTGAATGAGATGATCCCACGCATGCCACTCCCAAACGATCTCGCCGCCGGTTGCGCCTTGTGGTTTGACTTCGATAATTTTGTCCGGCCACAAACCGCGCGTGCCGACCAGGGCCGGATTGCGTCCGGCGGCAAGCGCTTCACTGGAAGTTTTCGCTTCCCAGGCGATCATCAACACGTTGCCGTTGGGCAAAGGTTCGATATCGTGATGCTGGAGATATTGATTGCTCGAATATTCAAAATCCCATCGCAAGTTGCCGTCCCAATCATATTCCTGCACGCGGCCGCCGGCGCCGCCGCTGGTGAACGTGCGGTTGTTGACATTGCCGGTTCGCAGCAGATGGCCGTTCTCCAATAAATAAACCGAATTGCCCGGCGTGTAATTGCTTTGCCATGAGCGCACCAGCTTGCCATCGTTGTTGATAAGGTAAGTTGTCATCGATCGTAAAGGTGCGAACAGCGTGTAACCGTTAAACGATCGGCTCGCGTCGTTTTGAAAAAGCCCGACCGTGCGCTGCTGGGCCGCAAGCGGCGTTGTGAGCTGGACGGCGAGAAAAAATGCTGTAATCATTTGAAGGTTCATTTTTCGCATTCCTTTGACGTTGTGATCAATTGATGATGTCATCTTCAAGGCAAGCCTTATGCCAGCCATCGAGATTGTCGAAGCATTGAAAATCTATATCGCGATCAGGAAAGCTAATCTGGGTGGGACGATTTCTATACAGAGCAAGCTTTTAGAAATATGGGATGTTGCTCGTGCGGATAAAAGAATAAACCTTGATTGGCCAGCGCTACGTAAAGTCGTCGATTGCAGTAGCGCACCGAAGCGTACAACTCATGAATGACGCATGTGCTTTTAGGTACAAGTAAATGCCAAACCATTAATGCAGCAAGGTCAATTTTTTCGTCTGCTCAAAATTTCCCGCGCGTAAGCGATAGAAGTAAATGCCGGTTGGCAGGGCAGCGCCGTTTTCGTCTTTCCCATCCCAGAAGAGAATATTATAGCCGGCCGGCAAATTGGCGTTGGCCAGAACTCGCACGCGCCGGCCGAGCGCATCGAAGAGGCTTAAATCGGCGCGCGCGGCCTGCGGTAAAATAAAACGAATGGTGGTTTGCCCGTTTTTCGCAGCCGCACCGGTTCGCATCGGATTCGGATAATTCTGTTCCAGCGTAAATTGCAATGGCACGATTGCCGACGGTTGGCCGCCGATGGCCGCGGCCAATTTTAGGTTGTAAGGCTTGTTGAAAGTATCACCGGTGAGTTTCCATTCCCCAGTCAACGTTTTAACGCTGCTACGAAAAGTCGGCCTCGTCACGCCGTCGTCAAACAGCAGTTGTACCGCGCCGCTGTTGATCACTTCGCAGGAAACAAAAAAATCCTCGCCGGCGGTCACCGTGATATTATTGTCACCCACCCAAATTTGATTGGGAATGAGCAAGCCGCGCGTTAGCTCGGCAAAGGGAACGTCGGTTTGCGCGCGCACCGCGCCGGGCAGGTTGCGATTATTGGCGTCGGGGTGCCGAACCGCCAGCCGTAACGCGCCATTGCCTTGAATGCCGCTGTTGCCGCCATTAATGAAGATTTGAATCCAGAGCAATTGGCCGTTGACACTCGGGGTGAAACGCATGGCCGCGCCGGCGTAATTTTGTGCGTTGCCAATCGCAACTGAAGCCGCGGCTTTCGCGGTATAGTATTGATCGAGCGTCTGATTCGGCGGATCGTTGGCGAGAAATTGAATATTGTCGTTAACGCCATTCGGCGTAACGGTAACGGCGACCGCGTTATTAGGGCGATCTAATAAATGATCGTGGCTTTCCGCGTTGCCGTTATAATATTCAAACGGAAGCGGTTGAAGAAAAGAAAGGTCGGAAAGATTTTTTGAATAAGGTCCAACACTCGAGCCGGCCGTGAAATTTTCTACGATGGGTTCGGCCAGCAGCAAATAATTTCCGGGCGGTAGGCCGCTCAACTCAAAAACCCCGGGGGCATTGCCGGAATAGTCGCTGATCGTGCTGTATTGCTCTGCAACGTTCGCCGCGTTAATCGCAATCACGTTGGCGCCGCGCACCAGCGTGCCGTCCCGCCGCCGGATCGCGCCGCGCAACGTGCCGCGTCCCGAAAAAAAATCAGCGGTGGGATACAAGCGGCTAATCGACACGAGGTCGTCGGCAGTAAAATCCGCATTGGTGGTGCTAATCGGGAACATCAGCGGCACCACGGCATCGTTGGCGGTGACGCCATCGGTGCCGGCGTGTTTTTGAATCTGCGCATGATCAAGACCGAGCAAATGCCCCAGTTCATGTTTGATAACGCCAAGATATTGCTGCTCGGTCGTTTTGTGACTCAAGGCGCCGTTGATCAGCACTTCGCTTTCGGCATAAAAACCGGCATTGGGTCCGCCGGTAAAGTACGCCGAAACCGCCAAACCGATCACCGTGTCTTTGGAACCGGCGCCGCGAATGGCGTCGATCATGGCGCCGTCGCTGTCAAGCAGCACGGGATTGATTCCGTCGTCAAATTTTCCCCAGTACGTCGTGTAGTTGCTGGCGTTTATTTCCATCGGCAAATCGGCGCCGCGCGTGAACGCCGGCGTCGCCGTGGCAATGTTTTCCCACGCCCGAAACGCATTATCAACAAGCTGCGCCGCTGACGCGTTTGGGTAAATGCCGAGCGGCCCGGGATCGAGGCGATACGTCAATGGAAAAGCCGTTTGCCGGTAAACCACGGCGCGATTGGCAAAAATCACCAACGGGCCGCCGGCCTGCACGGCTGCGCTCATCAACCCAAAAACACAAAAGCAAAATATAAAATAATATTGACTTGATTTAATATAAACCGATTGCATGTGAAGCTCTACGGCTGGCGTTCGCGCGCTGCCAGCGTGCGAACGAGTTTAAGGAATTCGTAGTATTCCATTCTCGTGGCCGGCGCCTTTGCCGCAGTGGCGCCGAGCTGAGCTTTTGCCAAAAACATATTTCCTGCGACAAATTTTTTTCCCGTCGCGGGATCGCGCTGCACCGTCCATTTTCCTTCTGCGACGCCAATCGGGCTGGTCAATCCCAGTTTGCTGAGGGGATAGAGAAAGGCGACCACTTCTTCGCCCACGGTAAAATAACTCATATCCGCTACGAAAACATTGAGGCCTTTGTCGGTGCCGCCATATTGTTTGAACGTGAACCGGCTGGTATTGGCGCCGCGCACGTT
>CAZVZZ010000088.1:0-10259 GCA_964631505.1 uncultured Cytophagia bacterium | reverse complement strand
TCGTAACAGTTCAGGTAACCGTCCGGACGCTTCGTGATTCAAGCAAGCTCGTTGTAAATACCACTATCATTCACGCACAAAAGCGTCCGGACGGTGAACTATTACCAAACCTCATGGCAAACAACAAACACTGGAGGTGAATAATTCTAAAATTGCAGATGAAAGGAGAATCCGTTCTCCGGTAGGCATATATGAAGGGTTGATTCCCACGAGCTGCGGCATGACGCCCAACCCGTTGAGAAATTTTGCTCAAATCCCTGAGACCCAACACCCTTATCGTGTACAACCCACACCCGCACCGCGTTAGCCATGCTTACTATGCTTGCCATGGCGCTTTATGCATGGCGCTTTTAAGCATGATGCTTGTCGCGGAGCTGGCCGCGCCGCGTTCGGCGCAGCCGTTTATCTAAAATGAATCAGCTAAGAATTACCATCATGGTGGCGCTTTGCGTAAAGCCGCATAAAAAATCTTGTCCGGCGAAGTGAAGTCCGACTGGCGCTCAACGGTTTTCTAATTTAGTAAGATCGTGCTGCGCCAGTCGGACTTCACTTTATCAACATATCGAAACAATCAAATGAAATCTGCGCTCTCCACACAGATCGGAAGTGGCCCTCACGCTCACAGGTTGGAGATGATCACGCCATCGCGCCGGCGTTGCCATTGGAGGTTACAGGAGTGAAAAAAACGAGCGTCCATTCTCGTGCTTCACCCGGAGGTGTCGGTTTTTTGTTCGCTCCGCTCCGGCCGTGCCGGCTGCGTCTCGTCCAAAAAACTTCATCTCCTCGTACCGGCACCGGCCAACAGGCGCGGAAAAAAATGCGCAGAATCTGAAAAAAATTTTCACAGCCCAACAGCTTCGTGCGGGCCTGGCGCCCATTGTTTTGCCCTAATGGTCTTGCCTTTCAACACCTATTTTGCCAACAACATCCGCCGCACTTGCGTCGTCGCACCGGCTTTCAAGACCGCGAAATAAATGCCGCTCGGCAAATGCGCTGCGTCGAACGTGACTTGATAAACGCCGCGCTCGTGAAAACCGTTTGCCAGCGTCGCGACAATCTGGCCGTTAAGATTCACGACGTGCAGCGTCACCTGCGCCGCTTGCGGCAGCGAATACGAAAGCGTCGTCGTCGGATTTCCCGCCAAGCGGGAGGACGCTCCGCTCCCAAACGGATTCGGAAAATTGGGCGCGAGAGTCATCTCCTCGGGCACCATAGCAGCACTGACGGTACCACTAACTTCCGTGCTCAGGGCCGCGCCGGAACCGGCGTAAACTTCCACCTCGGCGATTCGCTCGCTGCTCTTATTGTTTCGCGTCATATAAACCCGCACGTAACGCGCCGTGGCCGCTGTGAACGTCACGTCATCCGTGCCGCCATTGCCGGAATTATCGGTATGAACCGTGTTGTAAATCGTGCCGTCACTCGAAACTTGAATTTGATAATTTTTGGCGTAATACGAGCTTTGCCATTTGATCACCACCCGGTTGATCGAGTAGCTCGCGCCCAAATCCACGCGCCACCACATCACCGTCGTGGAATTCACACTGCCGCTGCGCCAATATGTGCTCGTGCTGCCGTCAACCGCCTTTGTCGCTGCATACGTGTTGCTGGAAGTGCTCAACGCTGTCGCCGCTTTGTTCAACGCCAAATTTACCGGCGTGGCATCATCGTTGTTGATCGTGCCCTGGCCTTGCGCATCGGCAATCGTCGCATTCACCGCGCCGCTGAGATTGATCACAAAGGTTTCGTTCGCCTCAACCGTCGCGTCGCCGTTGACCGTCACGTTGATGGTCTGCGACGTGCTGCCGGCGGTGAACGTCAAGGTGCCGGAGCTGGCGAGATAATCACTGCCCGCGCTCGCCGTGCCGTTCGCCGTCGTGTAATTCACCGTCACCGTTTGGCCGCTCGCCGGCGAAAGCGTCACCGTGAACGCCGCAGTCACCGTGCCCGAGTTGCCTTCCGTCACCGCAACATCGTTGATCTTAATCGACGGCGCCGCATCGTCGTCGGTAATCGTGCCCTGACCTTGCGCATCGGCAATCGTCGCATTCACCGCGCCGCTGAGATTGACAAAAAAAGTTTCATTGGCTTCATCAAGGCCGTCGCCATTCACGGTCACGGAAAACGTTTGTGCCGTGACGTTCGGCGCAAACGTCACCGTGCCGGAGCCGGAAAAATAATCGCTGCCCGCGGTCGCCGTGCCGTTCGCCGTCGCATAATTCACCGTCACCGTTTGCGCGCTCGCCGCCGAGAGCATAGCCGTAAACGTTGCGTTCACCGTGCCCGAGTTGCCTTCGGTCACCGTCACGTCGTTGATCGAAATCGCCGGCGTGCCCGGGTTCGGCTCCAGCATCGGCGTTTGCAACATGCCGCGGCCATGCGTTGCCGCGCGAATGATGCGGCCCGTCGCTTGAATATCCAACTCATCCACCACAACGTTCGGCAGGCCGGTGCTCCAACTGCTCCACGTTGCGCCCTGATCGGTTGACACATAAACGCCGAGATCGGTGCCGACGTACACAATCTCCGGATGCGCCGGATCGATCACGATCGTGTTGCAGGGCACGTTCGGCAAATTATTCGTCACGTTTTGCCACGCGCCGCCGCCATTCGTGGTTTTATAAACATGGCTCGTCGCGCTCCAGCCGCCGTTCGCGACGTACAGGGTCTGCGGCTGGCTCGGATGCACCGCCATCGTCGTGATGCTCGTCGCCGCGAGTCCGGTGGAAATCTTCGCGAAGCTCGTGCCGCCGTTGGTGCTCTGGTAAATGGCGCCCGCGCCGGCCACGTAAATCGTTTGGTTATCGCTAGGCGCCACTTGAATGTCTTTATCAAGCGTTTCGGCTGCATCAAACAGCAGCGCCCAATTCGTGCCGCCGTTGCTGGTTTTATACAGATTGTTGCTGCCGATCGTGTACAACACGCTCGGATTCACCGGATCCATTTCCACCGGCGTCACCCACGGCCCGCTCGGCACGCCGGTGTTGATCGAAAACCAGCTCACGCCGCCGTTCGTGCTCTTTTGATGACTGCCGTTTTGATATTCGCCGTAAATGATATTGGAATTGCTGTAATCAAAAACCACTTCCCCGCCGTCGCCGCCGAGCCGCGTGATCCACGTGGTGGAATTATTGTATTCCTTCGTGCCGTTGTCCTGCGTGCCACCCATCGCGCGGTTGGTGTTGTTGAAATCGCTGCCCATCTTGTAAAATTGAAACGTCGTCAAGCCGTTGTTGAGGCTCGTCCACGAGCTACCGGCAGTGGTGGATTTGTAAATGCCGCCATCGTTGCCGACGTACACCGCGCCGGCGTTGAACGCAATGGCGTGAAAATCCACGTGAATGCCGTTCGTGATCGTCGACCACGTCACGCCGTCATTGGTGGATTTGTAAATGTTCGTGCCGCCGGAATACACAATGCTCACGTTCGTTGGATCAACCGCAATCACATTGTTGTACCAGCCCTGACTGTTGTAATGATTCGGCGAGTTGGATTGCAACGTCCAATTGCTGCCACCGTCGGTGGTGCGATAAATGCCGAGCAAAGCCGAGCCGTTGTTAATCGTATTGGCAATGCCGGCATAAAGCGTGTTCGAATTCGATGCGCTGATCGCGAGACTGACGCGGCCCATCGACGTGCTCGCCGGCAGGCCGGTCGTGAGTTGGGTCCACGTCACGCCGTTGTTAGTGGATTTATAAATGCCGTTGTTGGAATTGCCCCACGGATAACCGAGCGCAACATAAACGGTGTTGGAGTTCGACGGATCAAAGACAACTTCCTTCCCATCCCAACCAGAGGAAGTTCCGAGTGTACGCGTCCACGTCGTGCCGGCGTCCGCGGTGCGGTAAATGCCGTCGCGCGTTGCCGCGATCAGCACGTTCGTGTTGTTCGGATCGATCACCATCTCGTTAACCGACTCACCCTGCGAGAGCAAAAAGCTCAAGCCGGTTTGCGTCCACGTGTCGCCGCCGTCAATCGATTTCAATACACCGACGCCGTCCACGGCATCAACGTTGAAACTGCCTTCGCCGGTGCCGATATAAATGATGTTGGAATTAGTGGGATGCGTCACCACACAACCGATGGCGAGCGTCGGCAATTGATCATCCATCGCCGCCCACGAACTGCCGCCGTCCGCGCTGCGCCAAATGCCGCCGGAAGCGGCGCCGGCCCAGATCACATTCGCATTGTTCGGATCAAAGGCAAGATCCAACATGCGCCCGGCAAAATTGTTCGGCCCGATCGCCGTCCAGTTTGCCGCCGCCGTCGCGGTGGTTTTCGTGAGACTCGGATTCGCGCGCGCGTCAAGATAAGCATTCCATCGCGCGCCAGCCGGATAACTGCCGTCCGCTTGTAAACGCGATTCCAAATACCACTCCAACCGGCGAAACGGTTTTTCGCCGCTGCCCGGCCCGGGCGTTCCCTCTTTCAACAGACGGTTCGTCAGAAAACGATTGTACGTCTCCAAACCCGGCTTGATTTGCACGTTCTTGACCGGCAACCGTTGCAATTGCGCCCATACCGGGCTTATCATTGCCGCCGCTGATAAAATTAAAGCGTGTAAAAATTTTGTTCTCATCGCAGTTCTCCGACGTTGATGATGAATGCTCTTTTTGATTGACCGAGGTGGCGAGGTGGGCAAGCTAGTTTGCCGGCGCGATTTAAAGCCGGAGGGAATTCGTCGTGCTTAGCCGTTGAGCACACAGCCATGATACCGTGACAATAAAAAGCATGTACCGGTGCCGGCCCCATTTGCGTAAAGCTGCAATTTTTTTCTTGCAACTGGGCGTCGAGTTTACTAAAATAGAAGCGTTCACTCGAACTGATCGCTGTTAACCCAACTGGAAAATCCAATGGCTCAAACCATCAAAGTGACGTGTACCGGCGCCGGACAACACGTGAACGCCATCGCATTGAAACGCATCCTGCAGCCGACGGTCGTGACCCGCAGCGCGAAACCGGCTAAACCGCCGGAGATTCCGCCGCGGTCGGTGTTTTATTGTCAATTTTGCAAAGAGGGAAAAATCGTGGTGACCCGTGAGATGGTGGAGGAAATCATGCAGGAAAAAGAAAATTAATTTGGAGAAACGGCTTTGCCGGAAAAAATATTTCCCAGCGCGCCCGTCGAACCCGACGACGATTTCTGGTTGCAAGAAGGCCAACGCCTGGTGACCGAATCGCTCGTCTCCGTGCGCAACGCCGCCAATGCGTTGACCGCGGCGCTCGGCGTTTTGCAGAGTTTCTATCTCGGCATCATTGGTTTCGACAAACTGACCAATGTCAGCGCGATGGCCAAAGCACTCTTTCTCCTGCCGATGGCGTTGTGGCTAATCGCTTTATATCTCTGCCTCGCTATCGTCATGACGAAAAAATTCCCCGTGTTCACCCACGCGCCGAGCGACATTCGTGATAAAACCATGCAGTTGGTCATGCAAAAACAAAATCAATTGCAATGGGCCTTCGGCCTGCTCGCCGCCGGCCTGCTGTCGGCTTCCATCCTTTTATATTGGCGGTTGAATTTATAAGCCGTTTGACCCCGCCCTAAAATTCAGCTTCGCCTCTCCCCTGCCATTCATCGGCGTATCCAACCATTCATCCCGCCCATTCGCCCGTTCGTCGGCGGACCTTCATCTTCATTTAAATTCTGCCGTATATTGACGAAGTAAATTTGAAATGTTACGGAGAATTTTAAATGACGTTTTTTCTTTTCTACATTTTGTACGCGCTCGCGCTTTCCTTCGGCCTCGCTCGCGCCGGACACCGGTCACGAGCCGTGCCGCCGAGTGCAGCACCGCGCCGCCAGCCCAAAAGCGTGTTGATCGTGGGCGCAACCGGTGGAACCGGACGCCAGCTCGTCACGCAGGCTTTGGAGCGAGGCTATGCGGTGACGGCGCTGGTCAGAAATCCATCCAAACTGCAAATCAACCATCCCCAGCTCACGGTGAAGCAAGGCGACGTGCTCGACTATGCCGCCGTCGAAGCCGCAATGCGAGGCCAGGAAGCCGTGCTTTCCGCGCTTGGCCACAAGCGGTTCTTTTATCCCACGCGCATTCTGTCGGAGGGAACTCGCAACCTCCTGCGCGCCATGAAAGCGCACGGTGTTCCACGAATCATCTGTGAGACTTCGCTCGGCCTCGGCAACACCGCCGGGCGTATGGGATTGTATTACACGTTTTTCACCATTCCGGTCATTCTGCCTTTTTATTTTTGGGACAAAACCCGGCAGGAAAAAATCATCGCCGCGAGTGACGTGGAGTGGGTAATCGCGCGACCGGGCGTGCTGAATAACCGCAACAAGCGCGGCCGCTATCGTCATGGCCGGCAGATAGGAAGCTTTCTTTTGACCGGACGCATCTCCCGCGCCGACGTTGCGGATTTCATGCTGAATCAACTAACCTCGAATACTTATCTGCAAAGTGCACCGGGCGTCTGTTGGTAGAGCAGATTCAAAGCAAAAAAACTTTTGAACACGGATGACGCGGATGGCACGGATTTTCACGGATTTCTATTTCTGGCTTTATCCGTATCAATCCACCCAATCCGCCCCCTCCGCGTTCAAAAAAATGGCATTAAAATTTTCAAACTCTTTCTGCGTTTGAAAGATTTGACAACAATCAACATTCGGAGAGCCGCGTTATGCTTGACATGACGATTCGAACTTTGCGGTGGACGCACATTCCCGCCGGCTTCACCGCGTTCTTCGTGGCGCCGATGGTGTTGATTGCGCAAAAGGAAATTAATTTCATCTTCAACCACCAAACCGGAGAACCATCATGAAAAAGTCATTGTTGCGGTTTTCGTTTTTACTCTTTGCTTTGCCGGCCTTTGCTCAAATCGGCGAGCCGCAGCCCGAAGAGCTTGAGGCGCGCCTAACTGCTGATCCCAACGATCAGGAAGCGTTGCTGCAGCTCGGAATTTATTATCACAATCGCGGCGGCAACGGCGATGAAAAAGCGGTGCAAAAAGGCGTGGAATTGCTTGATCGTTTGTTGCAGCTCAATGGGCGCCACACCGTGGCGATGGCCTATTACGGCAGCGCCGTCACCATGCAGGGCCGCGACGCTTTCCTGCCGTGGAATAAAATGAAATACGTCAACGACGGCGTCGGCAAACTGGACAAAGCCGTCATGCTGGATTCGACGAATTTGCGCGTGCGCATGGTGCGCGGCGTCAACAGCGTCAACCTGCCCGGCTTTCTCAATCGCCGGCCTTTTGCCCTGCGTGATTTCGCTTTCATTCTCACGCATCTCGATTCCGCTGCCTTGGGTAAAAGCGATCAAGTGCAGACGTATTATTTTTACGGTCTCGCTTTGAAAGAAGAAGGCCGTCGCGAGGAAGCAAAACGCATGCTGGAAACCGCGGCCCATTTATGGCCCGAACACCTTTTCGCCACGCGCGCGACGGAAGAATTGAAGAAGATGGCGCAGTAAATAATGCATTGAAAATTTTAAATTGAAAATTTGCAATTTAAAATTTTCACTGCTCTAAAAACCTTTGAGGAATGATCATGTCTCCAATTGCAGAACTGCACGGCGTCCACAAAACTTACCGCCTCGGCAAAACCGCCGTGCCGGCGTTGCGCGGCGTTTCGCTGACGATCGCCTCTGGCGAATTTGTGGCAATCGCCGGGCCTTCCGGTTCGGGCAAAACCTCGGCGTTGAATTTGCTCGGGTGCATCGACAAGCCGAGCACCGGGCGCATCATTTTTGCCGGACAGGATATCACCGAAGTTTCATTGTCGGCGCTCGCCGCCGTGCGCCGCGAAAAACTCGGGTTCATTTTTCAAACCTTCAATCTCATTCCGGTCTTGAGCGCCTACGAAAACGTTGAGTATCCACTCCTACTGCAAAGTGTTTCCACGGCGGAACGCAAGCAGCGCGTCATGCACGCGCTCGCTAGAGTCGATCTCGCCGACCGCGCCAAACACAAACCCAACGCGCTTTCCGGCGGCCAGCGCCAGCGCGTTGCCATTGCGCGCGCGTTGGTGACCGCGCCCGCGATGGTGCTTGCCGACGAGCCGACCGCCAATCTGGATTCCGTCACCGCCGGAGAAATCATCGCGCTCATGCGCCGTTTGAATCAGGAGGAAAACGTGACGTTTATTTTTTCCACACACGACCCGCGCATTATGCAGGCGGCCAGCCGCCTGATTCATTTGCACGATGGCCGGATTAACGGCGAAGCCGTTCAACCTTTACAGGAGAGCGCGCATGCTTAAATTCATTCAACTCGCCGGCCGCAACGTTTTTCGCAATAAGCGCCGCACGCTCATTTCGCTGCTGGTGATCATCTTTGGCGCCGGCGCGTTGAGCCTCGCCGGCGGCTTCGTGCTCTTCACGTATTGGGGCTTGCGCGAGAGCACGATTCACAGCCAAACCGGACATTTGCAAATTTATCACAAAGATTATTTCAACCGCGAGGAAGAAAAAAATCTCGAGCTTGGCCTCGACAGCCTGCAAACGATTCGCGAGATCGCGCTCGTCAATATGGAAGTCAATCTCGCCACGCCGCGCATTGATTTCACCGGCTTGATCTCCAACGGCGATAAGTCCGCGGTGTTCGTCGGGCAGGGACTCGATCCGGAACAGGAAGCGCAAATGATGGGCCTCTTCGGCAGGCCGGAAAGTATTTTGGCGTTGAGCAACGCCGGTGCAGACGAAGTCGTACTCGGCGCCGGACTCGCCAAAAGCCTGAACGCGAAAACCGGCGATTATTTGACGCTGATGAGCACCACCGCCGACGGCACGCTGAATGCGATCGACGTTTTGGTCAAAGGCATTTTCACCACCGGCATCAGCGACATCGACAAACGCTTTTTGAAAGTGCGCAACGTCACGGCGCAACGCCTGGCCAACACCCAACGCGTGCGCAATCTCGTGTTGCTGCTCGGCCACACCGAAAGCACCGAGGCTGTACAACAACAATTGCAAACGCAATTTGACCGCGCCGGTTTGCCGGTGGTGGTGAAAAAGTGGCTGGAGATGGCGCCGTATTATCGCAGCGTCGTCGCGCTGTACAACGCCATCTTCGGATTTCTCGTGTTCGTGATTTTCCTCATCGTACTCGGCAGCACCGCGAACACGATCATCATGAGCATCTCGGAACGCGTTCAAGAAATCGGCACGCTCATGGCAATGGGCACCTCGCGCCGAAAATTGGTGCAGATGTTTTTATATGAAGGCCTGGTGCTCGGTCTGCTCGGCGCCGTCATCGGCCTCGGCCTCGCCGGCGCTTTGAGCTGGTGGATCAATCGCGCCGAAATCATGATGCCGCCGCCGCCCGGCTGGGATCGCGGTTATCGCCTCGGCATTCGCCTCGAAGCGTGGCTCATCGCCCTCGTATTCGGCCTGATGCTCGTCACCGCCGTGATTTCAACTTTGGCCCCCGCGATCCGCGCCGCTCGCATGAAAATCGTCGATGCGCTTGGACACATTTGATTAAATGAAACCGGAGTGTCAAGCCTACGGCCCTGGGCTTCAGCTTGACAACAACGCTGCAACATATTTTGAATGAACCCGAATCGAAATTTCTTATGAAAACCATTTCCTTGCTTTTTGCTCTTTGCTTTTTGCCTTTTGCCGTTGCCGCCCAAACCGCGCTCGAAATCGTTGAAAAAGCCGACAACGCGCGCAACCTCGCACAGCCGTTTAAAATGGGCATGCGCCTCACCAATTTTGAAAGTGCTCGCGCCAAAGGCGGCGCCGAATTCGAAGTTATGGTTTCCGGTCGCGACAAGACTTTGGTGAAATTCGTCAGCGGCCGCGACAAAGGAAATTATCTTTTGATGATCGGCGACGACATGTGGATTTATCTGCCCAATACCCGCAAGCCGATCCGTATCACGCCGATTCAACGCCTTATGGGCGAAGCCAGCAACGGCGACGTGGCGCGCACCAACTATTCCCGCGATTACGAGGCCACCCTGCGCGGCGAAGAAACGCTGGACGGTGTAGCGTGCTGGAAACTCGAATTGCAAGCCAAATCCTCCGGCGCAACGTATCGCCGCATCGAATATTGGGTCGAGAAGAAAAGCTATTTTCCCCGGCGCGCCGATTTTTACCTGGTCTCCGGAAAGTTTTACAAAACCGCTTTGTTCGAGAAATTCGAGAAGCTCTCTTTTGCCGAACAATTTCTCACTCGCATGGTGTTGATCGACCAATTGCGCCCCGGCCGCAAAACGGTGATGGAATACTTCGCGGTGCAGCCGGAAAAAATTCCGGACAAATATTTCAATCAAAATTATTTGCCGAGTCTGCCGT
>CAZVZZ010000087.1:4297-10311 GCA_964631505.1 uncultured Cytophagia bacterium | reverse complement strand
CGCGATAAAGTCGTCGAGCTGCGCGAGTCGCTGCACGGCCTGCCCATTCAAATTCTCAGTCTGGATCAGTTCTCCGACGCCCCGGAAGTCGAAGAAGATGGCGACACGCTCGCGGCCAATGCCATTAAAAAAGCGCTGGCCATTCACGCGTACACGCAACTGCCGGCGGTGGCGGATGACACCGGCTTGATGGTTGACGCGCTGAACGGCGCGCCGGGCGTGTATTCCAGCCGTTATGCCGGACCGCAGGCAACCTACGCCGATAACGTGCAAAAACTTTTGCACGAGCTGCAGGGCGTACCGGAGAGGCAGCGCACCGCTGAGTTTCGCACGGTGATGGCGCTGGTGGTTGCCGGCAAAACGCATTTAGTGGAAGGAAAATGCCGCGGGCGCATTACGCTCGCGCCCCGCGGTGATAACGGCTTTGGCTATGACCCCGTTTTTTTAGTGCCGGAATTAAACAAAACTTTTGCGGAATTAACGCTGACCGAGAAAAACAAAATCAGTCATCGCGGCAAAGCCGCGGCGGCGTTTAATGAATTGTTGTTGAAATTGCAATTTTAATTGCTCAAAAAGCGCCTCCCCAATTTGCCCACGGAAAGGAAATCCCACGGAAACTTTTTTCCGTGGGATTTTTTTTGTGGACGAAAGCTTTGAAAATTGCCGGGACGATCACGCCATGGCTTTTTTGCGGCTCATATTGGCGACGTAATAAACCAACGAGCCGACGCCCCAAAGAAACAGACTGTAGCCGATGCCGTTGACCAGCAGATGGCCGGCGACGTGCTGCCAGATGTTGAAACTGCCGCCGTGCGCCGGATCGGTGTAATACGAATCAATGCCGCCCAATTCATCGACGAGAATGCCGGCAATGACCAGCCCCGCGATCGACAGGCCGAACACCGTGGCGAGGCCCAGCAAATCGCGATAATTGCCGGACCCCGAAGACGCGACACGATACGCGTAATAGGCCATGACCAGAATCATCAGGATGCTGACGCTGGTAAAAGTCGTGCCCTGCGCATACGGCACGTTGAACACCGGTTTCATCAGAAACCGAACCACCGACAGCGCGGCCAATAAGTAAATGCCGCCTTGCGCTTGTTGGCAGTAAGCGCCCAACGGTTTATTGAATAACTTCATACAACCTCCGCGTGGTAAGGGTTAAAGAGTGATGTCCTTCCCGATACTTGATCCATTGACGTCGGCGACTTTTTGCAAGCAATCTAAAATCGCCTTCGTGCAGGTTTCCGGGTCGGTGCGAAAGGCCGCGCCGTGCGAGGCGTTCGGAATGATCACGATATTTTTGTGCGTGCTCGGCGAGGCGGTAAACAGCGTTTGCGCGATGGTCGGCGGCATGCGCGTGTCTTCACCGCCGGCGATGAAGAGAATCGGCCGGTCGCCGATTTTTTGCACGGCGCGCTGGAGATCAAAAGCTTCCGGCGTAAAACCGACGCGCCATTTGGTAAACAGAATCAGCGCGCTGGCCACGGGAAATTTCGGCAGATTAAAAAAAAGTTTGGCGTGATGCGTGATGGTCTCGTCGAACGAGAGAAAACTGCTGTCGATGATCAATCCGGAAATTTTCGGTTCCTCTGCGGCCGCCAACAATGCTGCCGCGGCGCCCATCGACACGCCGTAAACGACGATCGGTGTTTGAATTTGCAAACTATCGCGCAGGTGATGCACCGCGCCAATAACGTCGAGGCGCTCGAGATAGCCCATGCTCGTCGTCGCCTGGCTGCTTTTGCCGTGGCCGCGAAAATCCATCAACAGCCCGGTATAACCCTGCTGGGCAAAGGCTTCGGCGCGTTCCAACATCTCCAGGCGCGAACGAAATAAACCGTGGCAATAGATGATGGTTGCCGGCGAATTTTCCCGCGGCAAATACCAGCCGGAAAGCTGCACGCCGTCTGCCGAGGCAAAATGCGTTTCCTGAAAAGCCACGCCGGCTTGCAACGCGTTTGGGTTGATCTCGCGATCCGAAGGCCGGGAACCGGCGTGCGTCAAAATGTGGGAAAAGATAAACGGCGCCAGCACAAAAATAAACAGCAGCAAAACCCCGAGGCCGCTGGCGAGCAGAATGAACGGCGTTTTCGTTTTGGGCCAGCGGGTAGGGCCGTAATGCAGCAGCGCGAATGGAATGAGCAGATAAGCCATGCCGCGCGCGGCCGACTCGCGAAACGCTTTGATCACGAGCCAGATCGCGCCGCTGAGCCACAGCAGCAATCCGAGCAGCGGGAGGGCAGGTAATAGAAGAAAAATCATATTGAAACCTCGGCAAGCGTCGAATAAAATTTTTTGTTTGATTAAAATTTGAACTCAAATGGCGGATTTTCGTAGACGCGGCCCTCTTTCAATCATGGCGCGGCGGTTCTTGCATCCATAACGCCAGTGTGCCGGCAACGAAGCTGCACGCGGCGGCAAAATAAGCCACCCCATGAAAGCCGAGGCGCGTAAATAACATACCACAAATAATCGCTGTGCCGGCAATGGCGAGCTGCGACATGGCATTGCGTAATGCAATATAAGCGCCGCGCTCGCTCGCCGGCGCGAGCTGGCTAATCAACGCTTGAAAAGGGCCTTCGCGTAGCGCCATCGCCAAACCGCCGGCCACGCAGAAAAGATAAATGCCCGCGGTGCTTTTCACAAATTCTACGCTGACTAAAATGAACGTGAGCAAAAAACTGCCGAGTGCGATCATACGCCGCTTGCCGAGATAATCGGCCAGCCAGCCGCCCGCCAACGCCCCGAGCACCGAAGCCGCGCCCGTGGCCATAAAAACCGCGCCGATCATATTGATCGACATGCCGAAAGCAGAACTGAGCCAGGCGCCGAGATACGTGATCAGTCCGGCAATCGCCGTCGAAACTGAAATTGCCAGCAGCAAACCGCTGCGCGTGAGCGCGCGCGTAAAATAGTGCCGGTAAGCTTTGAGTTGCTGGGACAGGATTGATGACAGGGCGGTGTTCGAATGCTTGGGTTTCGTCATCAGCGCCGGACGCATGAGCAGGCCGATCAGCACCCCGAGAATGGCGAGCAGCAGATAAAGGCTGCGCCAGCCATAACGCGCGGCCATCCATGCGCCCAACGGCACCGCCATCACCGGCGCAATAAAATAAACCACGCCCAGTCGCCCCATGGCGCGACCGCGTGCCGAGTAATCGAATAAATCCGCCACTTGTGAAATCACGCACGCCGAGATGGTGCCGCCGGCCAGGCCGGCGAAAACACGGGCGATGACGTAATGCTCCAGGCGTTGCGCGAAATAGGCGCCGAGCGCCGCGCCGGCAAAAATGAATGCGGCCGCGCGCAAAAAAATCAAACGCCCAATTCGATCCGACAGCGGGCCGATGATGAGCGCCCATGCCGCCGCGGCAATGGCGTAGGCGCTCACCGCCGTTCCCATGGCGGCCGGCGTGACGCTAAAGTCCTGCGCTAATTTTGACAGGATCGGCGCAATGATTTGCACGTCCGTCAAGCCGAGCAGCAGCATACCGAGCAAAAGAACGAATAACCCGCGTCGATTTGAATTCGCCATCCGGCAAAATTTCCGCTTCTAAGATTGATACAAGATAAATAAATCTGAATTGCAGTCAAGTTGAAATTTTTATTTTGCCTTCCAATAAAAATAAATTGGCAGGCCCGACAGCATAATGCCCGCGCCAATCGCGGCATCGCGCGGCGCCTCAACGATGGTGTTGAGCATCAACCAAATCGCAAAGAGAATAAAGATGATCGGCACTACCGGATAGCCCCAGGTTTTGTAGGGCCGCGGCAGGTTCGGCGCCTTGCGGCGCAAAATCAGGACGGCCCCGCAGGACATTGCATAAAACAGCCATGACACAAAGACGACGTAAGTGTACAATTGATCATAAGAACCGGTGGCCGTCAAAATGCAAGCCCACACGCCCTGCACGATCAATGCGACGATGGGCACGCGATATTTTTCGTGTACCTTTCCCATGGATTGAAAAAACAGCTTTTCCTTCGCCATCGCATAAGGAATGCGCGCCGCCGTGAAGACAATGCCGTTGTTCGACCCCAGCGTTGAAATGAGAATGGCAATCGTTACCAGCGCGGCGCCTTGCGGCCCAATCATTTTAGTGGCCGCCTCCGCCGCCACGAGCTTCGCCTGTGCCATCGTTCCGACCGATAACACATAAACACAAGCGATACTGATTAAAACGTAAAGCGCCATAACGATCAAGGTCGAAAAGATAATGGCAAGCGGCAGATTGCGTTGTGGATTTTTGACTTCACTGCCGACGTAAGTGATTTCAATCCAGCCGTCGTAAGCCCATAACGCCGCGACCATCGCCAGCCCGAGCGGCCCGAGCAAACCGGAAAAAGATTGCGCCGGAAAAAGCGGCGTGAAATTTTCCGCCGCGCCGCCCTTTAAAACGAAGCTCACGACAACAATACCGGCCAGGGCTAACATTTTCAAAAAGGTAAAAACATTTTGCGTCCACGCGCCGAGTTTGAGGCCGAAACAATTGAGCGCCGTGAGCAGAACGGTCGAAAGCATGGCGGCGATTTTAATTTCCGTATCATTAAACGGAAAAAAATAACCGAGATATTGCGCGAATGCCACGGCAATGGCTGCGATCGACGCGGTGTTGATCACCATGAACGCGCCCCAGCCGTAGAGAAATCCCCACACTGGCCCGTAGGCCTCGCGCAAATAAATAAACTGTCCGCCCGCTTCCGGCATCGCCGCGCCCAACTCGGCAATGGCCAGCGCGCCCATCAGGCTCACCATGCCTCCGACGATCCAGACGATAACGGTTAATGCCGAACCCTGTGCGTGCAGCGCAATCGTCGCCGGCACAATAAAAATCGCTGAAGCGATCATCGTGCCGACGTTGATCATGGTGGAATCCAGCAGCGTTAATTCTCTTCGCAGCTCGGGAGCAGGGTTGGGTTGAGGCGTATTCAATGGTGTTTTGTCGAGTAATGAAAAATCTTTTAATTTTAAGACGTGTGTGAGTATGAAAATGTTAAGTTAAATTTTGCCTTTAGCGCGGCGCCGGTTGTTGCAGTTTTTTATAAACCTGCTCCCCGCGATCCGCGCTGTCTTTAAAAAAATAAAAATATTGCGACTTGCCACCCACTTGCAAAACAAGCTGGTCAAAGAGCAGCTTTGATTTAAAATAGACTGCGCTGATCTCCGGCAACGCGATGGCGTGATGGCGAAAACGGAACGATCTTCGCGTCACAAAAAAGACTTCGTTGCCGGCAAGGCAAAAGTATCCCATCGAATAACGCAAACCTTTCACGCCCTTTCCGGCAAAACCGGCGACGCGGCATAGCGGTTGAGACGGCAGGGCTTTTCTATCCCAATGCTGTTGATACTTTTCCGGCAACGCCTCGACCAACGCTGAATCCGTCCGGTCCGCCGGCGGTGAAATGAATTTTTCCAGCAAACCGAAGAAACCATTGATCTCGAGGCGGAGCAAGCGAAATATTTTCGGCGAAATCAAGATGAACAAAATCAGAAAAACCGTAACAATCGAAAACATGAGAACCGGATGCGCCAATGACAGCCATGTGCCGCCGACGACAAAGGCGTCTTCGACGAGACTCAAGCCGATATTGGAAAACGGCTCGGGGCTGTGATTGACCAGCACGCGCGTGCCGGCTTTCACGGAATGGCCGGACAGCGCCACGCCCCCGCAGAGCAGCGCCACCGCCGTTTTCACGATGGGATCGACTTCGCCAATCGCCGTCGCGCCGATCAACGCCGCGCCGAGCGGACGAATGAACGTGTGAATGCTGTCCCACAGGCTGTCGACCCACGGAATTTTATCGGCGAAAAATTCAATCAAAAAAATGATGGCGGCAACGGTTAAAATCAGCGGATGCGTGAGCACATTGAGATGCGACACCGCCGGATGCAAATTGATCAAACCGAAACGCACGCCCAGGCCGACGGCCAGGACGGTTGAATAGAGACGAACGCCGGAAAGCAAACCGAGTCCGAAGGTCGAGCCTAATAAAGCGATAGTGTCCAT
>CAZVZZ010000087.1:0-4197 GCA_964631505.1 uncultured Cytophagia bacterium | reverse complement strand
CGCCGGAAAGCAAACCGAGTCCGAAGGTCGAGCCTAATAAAGCGATAGTGTCCATATAATTCCTGAAGGATTTTTATTGGCAGAATAATTTTTCGGCAGAATGATTAAAAATTATTCTGCCTTTTGGCTATGCCCGTTGGCTACGTCGGCCGTTTCGACCAAATCAACGCCAGCGTTAATCCCGAGATCAAATGCCACACGCCCCACCACGCGGCGACCAGCGCCATGCCGCCCAAGCCCGCAAAAAATTCAAAGACGAGCGCGAGGCCCAGCGCAGAGTTTTGGATGCCGACTTCGATGCTGATGGCGCGAGCATCGCGCCGCGGCAGGCGAAAAAATCGGCTGATCGCATAACCGCCCAGCAAGGCCAGCCCATTTTGAATAAGCACGGCAAACCAAATTTGCGGCACGAAGTTCAAAAAATTATCCCAATTCAATGCAAAGATGACGATGATAAAAGCGACCAGGAAAACAATGGAAAAAATTTTTAACGGCCGCCGCAAACGCGCCGCAAGCCGGGGCGCGTGTTGAGCGAGCAGCATACCCGCCGCCAGGGGAATGCCCAGAATAACGACGACGGTGTAAAAAACTTCGAGCGGGTTGAGGTTGATGCGGTGCAGAATCGGCGCGGTGTCGGCGTTGAGTTTTCCCCAGAACGTGAGATTGAACGGCGTCATGATCAGCGCCACCGCGGTGGAAATTGCCGTTACGCTCACCGAAAGCGCGGTGTTGCCTTTGGCGAGATGCGTGAGAAAATTCGAAACATTGCCGCCGGGACAGGCGGCGATAAGCAGCATGCCCAGCGCAATACTGGGCGGCGGCCGCAGCACCAGCGTCCATAGAAACGACAGCGCCGGCAGCAGAAGAAATTGCCCGACCAGCCCGATCATCGGCGGTAGCGGCGAAACCGTGATGCGTTTGAAATCGTCCACCTTGAGATCAAGCGCGACGCCGAACATGATCAACCCGATGATCACATTGAGCAGTTTGAGATTTTGCGGGTTGAAGTTGAGCTGGAGTTGGTCGATCGGCATGAGAACAAAATTCTTCGGAAAAAGTTTAAATTCTTTTCAGTGCTTGAAAACTGATTTATGCAGATCAACCTTTCCCCTTTGGCTCCTGGTGCATCTCCTTAAAATGAATCAACCCCGGCGCCCACATGTGTTTGACCGGGTCGACGTCCACATGAATGACGGCGCATTTGCCGGCGGCGCGGCAGCGTTCGAGCGCGGGTTTGAGCTGCGCCGGATCAGCAACGCGCTCGCCGTGCGCGCCCATGCTTTCCGCAAGCTTGTCGAATTGAATTTCGTTCAGATCGGCGTTGATGGTTTCCTCGGGGCCGAGCGATTTTTTAACGATGGTCTTGATCGGCTTCAGCGCGAATTGCTGGTTCATTTTCACCATGCCCCACTGTTTGTCGCAGCAGACGAGGTAAGTCACTTTCAGATTGTTGCGCACCGCGGTTTCGATTTCCTGCACATTGAAACCCAGCGCGCCGTCGCCGATGATGCAATAAATTTCGCGCCCGGGAAAAGCGACTGCCGCGCCCAGCGCTTGCGCGACGCCGGCGCCCAACATACCGAATTTCGCGGTTTGTAAAATCGAATTCGACACGCGCGCTTCGTGGAAGAAATGCGCCCACACCGCGGTGTTGCCGCCGTCCATCACGCAAATGGCCTCGTCGTTAAAAAACTCGCGGCAAGCTTGCGCCACATGCGCGGGGTTCATCGGCGTGGATTTGTCCTCCAAATGCTCGTTGAATTTCTGCCGGTCTTTTTTTGCCAGCGCTTGATATTTTTTCACGGCTTTTTGGCGCTCGGCCAGTGGCATTTTATTTTGCCGCGCCGCAAGTTTTTCGGCAAGCCGGCTAAGAAATATTTTAAGATCGGAAAGAATCGCGAGATCGACGGGTTTGTTGAGGCCTAAAATTTCTTCGTCAATATCGACTTGAATCATTTGCTGCGCGGCGGGTGAAGCCCAATACGGCGGCTTGCCCCACCAATCCGTTTCGCCGAGGCGTGAGCCGAGGGTGAGCACGAGATCGGCGCTGTTGCGCACGAGATGATTGAGCTTGAGGTAAATCATCGGAATCGCCAGTTCGTGCGTTTCCGGCAAAACGCTGCGCGCCCCCCAGCTTGTCGTCACCGGTGCGTGCAAAAGCTCGGCAATTTTTTGCAGTTCGGCATAAGCGCCGGAATGAATCACGCCGCTGCCGGCATGAATCATCGGCAACTTCGCGCGCGTCAGCATCTCGGCGGCGTGTTCGATTTGTTCGTCGGTTGCTGCAATCGGATGCAAGCGGCGATAGCGCGAAGGCAAAATAAAATTCTGCGCGTCGGTTTTGCCGTTGACGATATCTTCCGGCACGTCGACATGCACGACGCCGGGCCGCCCGTGATACGAAACACGAAAGGCGCGCCGCAGCATTTCTTGAATACGATTAAATGAAGAGGCCGCGCCGCTCCATTTCGACATGCTTTTGATGACGCCGACCTGGTTGAAATATTGATAGGTGCCGCCGCGATCGGGATAGCCGATGCCGGTGCGCCGCGTGCTGGTGATGAGCAGCACACGATTGCCCTCGCCATTTTCCACCGCGACGCCCGCAAGCGCATTCGCGACGCCGGGGCCGTTGCTCGCAATGGCCACGCCTAATTTTCCGGTGAGCCGCGCGTACGCGCCGGCCATGTGCAGCGCGCAGGCCTCGTGGCGCGGGCTAATCAAGTCAATGCCAAATTTTTTCAAGCTCGAATACAGGCCGAAATAAGTGCCGTCGATAATGCCGAACACTTTTTCGACGCCTTCGTTCACGAGCATCTGCGCGACGATCTCGCCGCCGGTGGTTTGCTTCACACGTGGTTCCTTTTTTGGTATCCGGATTTTGCGGCCGCTGCCCTCCGGGTAAGTACAAGCGTCTTGGTGTTTGTGGGGTAAAGAATACAAAAATGACACAGGAAAGTCAAGTTGAAATTTGAATCCTGTCTGCGCAAAGTGGTGCTTGCTTTTTTCCTGTACATTGTCTATATTGGTTGAAATTTTCTATTGCTCAATTTAACGGTTGATGATGGCGTGCAATTCAGATTTTTTAATAAATCCCCAATCGACGCCAGTTGGTACAAGCGTCCGCCCGGGGTGCCGGAGCATGTTTCTGCGGGCGGCGTGGTGATTCGCGTCGAAAAGAAGCGCGTTTATATCGCGCTGGTCGGGCAGCGCGGCCGGTCGAAATTTGTTTTGCCCAAAGGCCACGTGGAAGACGGTGAAACGCTGGAGCAGGCGGCGCGCCGCGAAATCGAAGAAGAAGCCGGATTTACCCGGCTCAAGCTCGTGGCCCCGCTCGGCGTGAAAGAGCGCTTGGATTTTTCCCGCAGCCATTGGAAGCGCACCCACTACTTTTTATTCACCACCAAAGAAGTGGCGGTTAAACCAACGGAGAGCCGCTATAAAGTCAAATGGTTTTTGCTGGAGGAAATGCCGGAGTTGTTTTGGCCGGATCAAACGCAGTTGATTCATGAGAACCGGGGGCCGATCGCGGCGCTGGTTGAATAAAAACCTTGGATTTTCCCGGCCGGCGGCGGTGAAGGCGGGATCACGTAAGTTCCCGAAAATTCGTAATGCCTCAGTGACGGGTGGACAAGCCATCCGAGTCGCTTGAAAAGCATTGACGAAAAAATTTTAAAAAAACACTGGCGTCCTAATTTTTTGTTTTGTATTTTCTTCTCATCATGGAGAAGGAAATACGCATTCGTGGTCGGCTCATTACCGACGTGGATCTGGAACTGATTCGCCATCTACTTTGCACCGAAGGCCATTTGGGGCGAACCCATCTTTCGCAACGGCTCTGCCGCCTGTGGGATTTCCGGCAAGCCAACGGCGCTTATCGCGAAATCGCCTGTCGCGATTTGTTGCGCCAGCTTGAACAACGCGGCCTCATTGCTCTACCGGCGCCTTTAAAAAAGCCGTCGCGACCCGCCGGCTATCGTAATCACACCGCCCTCCCGCCAGCGCTCGACACCTCGCCGCTCGAAGGCCGACTCGATCATTTTGCCGTCCCCACGATTGAGTTAGTGAGCCGCACACCCCAAGAACGATTCTACAACGGTCTGATCGGCGCCTATCACTATCTGGGGTATGGTCAAGGCACCGGCGAACAACTCAAATATGTGATCGCTTTGGAGGCGCGCCCACTCGCGGCCATCG
>CAZVZZ010000086.1:0-10401 GCA_964631505.1 uncultured Cytophagia bacterium | reverse complement strand
ATTCGCGCGAAGCCGGATGATTCAAGCACGCGCCGGGCGCGGTTTCGCCGGTGTGCAGGATCTGGCATACGTCGCGATTTTTGAACGCAAAATCGCTGGTGGCTTCGCCGCCGAAAATGCGCAGTACGCCCCACGGGTCGAGGTAAACTTCCAGGCCCGCGGATTTTGAAAGCTTGATCAATTCGGCGAGCGTGCCTTTATAAAAAAGCTGATCGTTCTCCGAAAAGGTGTGAACAATAAAATTGCAATGCCGGCTTTTCATTTCCTCAAGATCGACGAGAAAATGGCGGGGATTGCGGTTGCCGAAATAGCTGACGCCGGTGCGGGGGTTTGATTTCATTGATTTACCTAAATTTATACAAAAATCTTGGAATTTGTATGGTACTGTAGCAAATTAACTTTGGAAAAATCATGGTACGGTATGAAAAATCCAAAGGTAAAATCGTAGCGCGACGTTAGCCATGACCAAATGGGAGAACAATTTTTCGGCAGAAGAATTATTTTGCCGAAAAATTATTCCGCCCATAAAAACTTCGCGACCGTAAGAGTTTTTCCGGAGTAATACTACAAAGGTGAACCATGTTGCCGCGGTACTGTTTCTGCCGCTGTGGTCGGTGTTGTTTTTAAAATTGGCGTATCCACAGAAGAACTGAACGTCGCTGCCAGCCGCGGCTGCAGCGCGCGATACAACCCAATCACGCCGATGATTTTAATCGCCGCCCCGGGGAGAAAAACGAGAAAACCGATTTGCACCGCGCGGGAAAAAGCGAATGATTGGCCGACCACGAAATTCAAATTCCACCACAGATACAAAACGCCCGGAATAAAAATCGCGAACAGCGCGGCAACGTTGGCCAGCCACAACTGCGGCAGACTTGCTGGCGGCAAACCCAGCGGCGCTTTCACGCGGCGATGCACGATCATGCCGGCGGTGAAACTCGCCAAAGGAAAGCCGAGTAAATAACCGAAGGTCGGTTTGAAAACATAAGCCGGCCCGCCGCCTTCCGAAAAAATCGGCAAGCCGATCAAACCCAAAAACAAATAGGCCAATTGACTCGACGCGCCATAAAGCGGCCCGAGTACGTGTCCCGCTAACAAGACAAAAAAATCCTGCAGCGTGAACGAAACCAGGGGCAGCGGAACTTTGATCCGCGCGCCCACAATCGTCAACGCGGTAAAAAGGCCGGACAAAATCAGCGAGCGGCTTGCAGGGTTCATGCATTATTCACCGAAATGATTGCTTACCAAAATAAAACATTTCGCTTAAAAGTCAAGGCTTGCATTTGGGCCGGCGCTGTTTTAAATTACATCAGCGCATATTTTAAAATTCGAAATCGTTCGGAAGCTGTGCGCGGTTTCCGGAAAGCAAAAAAGGATCGTTTGCAGTGTTTCTCACATTTCAGCTTCGGGGTGCTGCCGCGTTCAATTCGTTTTATGCTGGCTCAGTCAATCGCCGCCATGGCGCCCCCAAAGGCGTCCAGTGTTTTTTTTTGAATATCGCCGCGCTTTTCATGCTGGCGGCTTCCTCCCTGTTGGCGATGCGGCTGCAAACCTCGCCAATCCCGGCGCTGACGCGGTCGGATGATGGGCCGCAACAACCGGCGCGCGTTTTTTTGCCGAGATTCGGGCGCGCCAATGGGCCGCCGCAATATTTTCTTCCGCATCGCGAGTTGGCGCGGCCCCGCGTGGGGCTGGCTTTGAGCGGCGGCGGCAGTCGCGGCCTGTTTCAAATCGGCGTCTTGCTGGCGCTGGAAGAACACGGCGTGCCGATTGATTTCATCGCCGGCACCAGCATGGGCAGCATCGTCGGCGGCTTGTATGCCGCGGGTTACAGCGCGAAACAACTGCGGGAGATTGTGAAAAATATCGCGTGGGAAGACATCACCGTGGACACGCCGCCGCGCACGAACTTATTTGTGGCGCAGCGGCAAGAGCGCGAACGCGCATTTTTGCAATTGCGCTTTCGCGGCCGCCGCCCGTATATTCCGCCCGCGATTACGGCGGGGCAAAAGATGCTGACCGTGCTGACCGATCTGACCATGCGCGCCAATTATCGCGCCGGCGCGAGCTTCGATCATCTGCGCGTGCCGTTTCGCGCGCTCGCCGTCGATTTGTATAGCGGCCGGGAAGTGGCACTTGCCGACGGCGATCTCGCCGAGGCGTTGCGCGCTTCGACGGCGGTGCCGTTGATTTTTGCACCCGCCGCGCAAGGTGACATGCTGCTGGTCGACGGCGGGCTGCTGAACAACATTCCCGTCAGTGTCGTGCAAAAACATGTTGACGTGGTCATCGCGGCCGACGCCACCTCACCGCTGCGCGACCGCCAACATTTGAATACGCCCTGGGAAATCGCCGATCAACTGACGACGATCATGCAACGCGACGAAGACGAGGCGCAGCGCCGCAGCGCCGACGTTTTGATCAAGCTGGATACGACGGTATTTAATTCTTCGGATTACACGCAAATTGATTCCTTGATTGCCGCCGGCTATCAGCAAACCCTGGCGCAGATGGCGACGATTCAAAACCTGACACAAACGCTCACCGCAGCGCCCACGGCAGACGCAGTTTTGCCCGTCCACGTCATGACGCTCGACAATGGCCGGGAAAAAATGACGCAAGCCATGTTATTCGGCACCACAACCGGTGTCCCGAAAAATTTTTCCCCCGCCGCTTTTCCGTTGCCGCCGTTGGCGGCTGATGAAAACAATGGCGTCCTGCTGCTCAGCGCCGCCGCGATTCAAAACTGGGTTGATGCGGTTTACGGCACCGGCCAGTTTGCAGCGGTGCGGGCGGAATGGCGCGCCGATTCGCTCACTTTGATCACGCGCGAAAACCCGCGCTTGCAGGACGTGCGTTTTAACGGCAACACGATTTATGCCGATTCCGTTTTGTTGGCGTGCATGCAGTCGCCGCGCGGCGAGGTGATCAATCATCCGCGCAGCGCCGCCAGTTTGCTGGCAATTATTGAACATTATCGCGGCGACGGCTATGCATTGGCAGAAATTCGCGGCGTGCAATTCGATTCGGCGACGGGCGCGCTGCAGATTACGCTGGATGAGGGCCGCATCGGCGCGGTCGAGATCGAAGGCCTCAAACGCACGAAGCCCATCGTCGTGTTGCGCGAGTTTCCGCAAAAAACCGGCGACATTTTCAATTCAACGATCAGCCGCCGCGGCATCGACAATATTCACAGCACCGGCCTGTTTGATCAAGTGACGTTGAATATTCAGCGCGGCGCGCACGGCGCCGCCGTTAAAATCAAAGTGCAGGAAAAACCTTCCGCGGTTTTGCGGTTTGGGGGAAGATACGACACCGAACGCCAGACCCGCGCGTTCATCGAAACCGGCGATGAAAATGCGTTCGGGGCAGGCAGCAAATTTTTTTTATATCAGGAAATCGGCAATCGCGATCTGGTGACGCGCTTGTCGCTGCGCAACGACCGGCTGCTGAAAACCTATATTGGTTTTGCGAGCAGCCTGTATCGGCAATGGCGCGACAATTTTATTTTTGAGCATTTGCCAAGCGACTCGGCGCGGAAGTATCGTGAAGAGCGTTTGGGCGGTCAGATCGCGCTCGCCCAGCAAATCCGGCGCTTCGGCGTCGTTGCGCTCGAATGGCGCATTGAAGAAGTGACCCTGAAAAATTCCAGCGCCACCATGCCGGCCAATTCGACGCTGAATACTTTCACGCTGCGGTCGATCGCTGACACGCGCGACCAATTGCCGTTTCCGCGCCGCGGCCGTTTTTTTCAAGCCGTGTTTGAAAATCTCAATGCCGAGGTTGGCGAAAAAGAACCGTTTGAATCCTTTTTGCGTTTTTCAGTAAAACTGGAATCGTTTCACTCGCGCGGCCCGCACACGCTGCATCCGCGTCTCAGTTTTGGCGTCGCCAGTTTAAATACGCTTTTTAGCGAACAGTTTCGCCTCGGGGGGCCGGAAATTTACGGCCTGCGCGAGCAGGAATTGATTCGCCGGCGCTATGCGCTCGGCAGCCTGGCCTATCGTTACAAATTCCGCCGCTCGCCGCTGCCGACGTTGTATCTGAGCTTGCGCTACGATCTGCTCGACCAGCCCGACACGCGCTTTCGCCAATTCAACCATGCCTTCGGCGCGAGCCTCGCTTACGAAACGCCGCTGGGGCCGCTCGGCATTTCCTACGGCCGTTACGAAAATATCCGGCAGCGTGTTTATGTGAATTTCGGTTTCAATTTTTAAAGAACGGTTGCCGAAAAATCTTTCATGGCAAAAACACCATCACCGCGCGCAAGTCAGTTGCCGGCCGCCGTCGATACTGATGGTTTCGCCGGTGATCCAGCCAGCTTTTTCGCCCGCCAAAAAATAAATCAGCTCGGCAATTTCTTCCGGCGCGCCGACGCGGCCGAGCGGATGCGTGGTTTTGGAATGCTCGAGAAACGCCGCATATTTTTGCTCGTCAAACCCGCTGCGGCGATGCAGATTGGTGACCACCACGCCCGGATTCACGGCATTGACGCGGACGCCTTTCGCCGCCAAATCCAGCGCCGCACAGCGCGTGAGCTGATCCAACGCCGCCTTGCTGACGCAATACGCCAGCACGTTCGGGAAACTGCGTGTGCCCGTCACGCTGGAAACATTGACGATGTTGCCTTTGTTTTGAATGAGCGCCGGCGTTGCCGCCTGCATGAGCTGGAAAATCACGCGCACGTTGATATTCATCATTTCATCCCACGCCGCCAGCGTCGTGTTTTCAATGGTACCGTTGGCGATAATCCCGGCGGCGTTCACCAGCACATCGAGACGGGAAAATTTTTCCAGCGCCGCCGCGATTATTTTTTGCGCCGCGCCTTCTTCATAAAGATCGGCGCTGACCACGAAGGCTTCGGCCTCCCGCGCTTTGAGTTCATGGCCAACGGCGCGCAGCGCTTCATGATTTCTTCCGACTAAAACGATATTTTCGGCGGCTTCAGCAAAGCGCAAAGCCGTGGCGCGTCCAATGCCGCTCGAAGCGCCGGTAATGAGGATGCAGCGTTTTTGCATGGAAATCTCCAGTAGTGACGTGGCGCAACCTTCATGTGGCGCCACTCTTTTTCAATCAAAATTGCCTGCCCAGCCGCATGAAAAACTTCTGGCCGCCTGGCATTTGCTTATAACCGACAAGGTGTTTGCTAAAAGATAAAAAATTCGCCGACTTTAGCAAAATCAATTTTTGCCACAAATATCTTGAAAAGTTGGCGGCGGCCATGTATCTTGTAGGCGTCCGCTTGCCTCGCTTCGTCGAAGCAGGCGGATTGACCCCGGAAACATAGCGGTTTATTGAACGGGGTTGTCGGTGCTGGCAAATAATTTAGTTCACGTCAATACGCGCGGCGCGGTGTCTGTTGCTAAAGTTTTGAATAGGCGGTTTTTTAAAATTTTAAAAACTTTGCAACCATGACAAAAATTTAATTGTGAGCGCCAAATGAAACGTTATCCACTCGACCCAATTTGGAAAATGATGGGCGTCCTGTACAAATCACATCCGTGGCACGGCGTGCCGATCGGCGAAGAAACGCCGAAAATCGTTACGGCTTACATCGAGATGGTGCCGACCGATACCGTGAAATATGAAATCGACAAAGCCACCGGCCATTTAAAAGTGGATCGGCCGCAGAAATACTCCAACATTTGCCCGAGCCTGTACGGCCTGATTCCGCAAACCTATTGCGACAAGCGCGTGGCGGAATTTTGCATGGAACGCACCGGTCGCAGCGGCATCGTCGGCGACGGCGATCCGCTCGATATCTGTGTGTTCACGGAGAAAACCATTTCGCACGGCGATATTCTGCTGCACGCCATTCCCATCGGCGGTCTGCGCATGATCGACGGCAACGAGGCCGACGACAAAATCATCGCGGTCATGCAGGGTGACGCGATTCACAACAGTTGGCGCGAAATCGAAGCCTGTCCCTCCGGCTTGATCGAGCGGCTGCGGCATTATTTTCTTACCTACAAAGACGTACCCGGCGCTGACAAACGCCATTGCGAAATCACCCACGTCTTCGGCCGCGAAGAAGCGTATGAAGTGATCCGGCGCAGCCAGGAAGATTACAAAGAACGCTACGGCGATCACGAAGCGTTGCTCACCGCGGCGCTCAAAAATGTGCAGTAAGCATCATGAAAAAGCTTTGAACACGGATCACACGGATGACGCGGATTGTCACGGATAAAATAAATCCGCGCAAATCCGTGTGTTCCGCGTCATCCGTGTTCGAAGCTTTTAGTTTTTATTGCAAATTTAAATCATGGATGATCATTCAACCTGAAGGGAAGCACATGCGTTTATCCAACAAAGTGGCGCTCATCACCGGCGCCGGCAGCGGCATCGGCCGCGAAGCCGCGCTAGTGTTTGCAAAAGAAGGCGCGAAAGTTGTCGTCGTGGATATTAACTCAACGGCGGGACAGGAAACCGTGACGCTCGTCCAAGCCGCCGGTGGAGAAGCGGCCTTTATCCGCGCGGATGTTTCGAAGGCCACCGAAGCAAAAGCGATGATTGATTTCGCCGAGCAAAAATACGGCAAGCTCAACGTGCTGTTCAACAACGCCGGCATTTTTCCGGACGCTGACGGCTCGGTGCTGGAAACGGAAGAAGCAGTTTGGGATTTCGTGATGAACGTCAATCTGAAGGGCGTGTTCTTCGGCTGCAAATACGGCATTCCAGCGTTGCTGCGCGCCGGTGGCGGTTCGATCATCAACACCGCCTCGTTCGTGGCGCTGATCGGCGCCGCCACTTCGCAAATTGCCTACACCGCGAGTAAAGGCGGCGTGCTGGCGATGACGCGCGAGATGGCCGTCGAATTTGCGCGCAAAAATATCCGCCTCAACGCCATCTGCCCCGGCCCGGTGGAAACGCCGCTGCTGGCGCAATTGCTCGCCGATCCCGCACGCCGCCAGCGCCGGATGGTTCACATTCCGATGGGCCGTTTGGCGCAAGCCCGCGAAGTCGCGCAAGCCGCATTGTTTCTCGCGAGCGAAGAATCGGCGTATGTCAATGGCGCGACGTTTACGGTGGATGGTGGAATTACTGCGGCGTATGTCACGCCGGAGTAGAGTGCGGGCAGGAATTGGCGGGAAAAATTTTCGATCGTCTCACGTCTCAAAATCCCCTTCCTGATCCAAATAATTTTTCAGTTTGCGCCACAGGGTGGTGCGGCCGATGCCGAGAACACGCGCCGCTTCATCATAGTTGTCGTTACAGGCGCTGACCGTATCGAGAATGTATTGGCGCTCGATTTCTTTTAACGGCAAACGCGCCGTGCCGTTGCCGGAGGCGGTTGGGGCGCGGTGCAGCAACGCCGGCAGATCGACGACTTCGATCATCGTGTTGGCGGAAAGGGCAACGGCGCGTTCGATGACATTCTCCAGCTCGCGTACATTGCCCGGCCACGTGTATTGCCGTAACTGTCGCAACGCCGCCGGTGAAAGCGTCGCGGACTTGCGCAGCCGGCTCGTGAATTTGCGCAAGAAATGCTGCGCCAGCATTTCGATATCTTCCGGCCGCTCGCGCAGCGCCGGCAATTGAATGCCGATCACGTTCAGCCGGTAATAAAGATCGCTGCGGAATTTGCCCTCCTGCACCAGCGTTTGCAATTGGCGATTGGTGGCCGCAATCACGCGCACGTTAACTTTCAAAACCGCGTTGCTGCCGACGCGCTTGATTTCACCGTCCTGCAAAAAGCGCAACAACTTCACCTGCAGCGCCGGCGACATTTCGCCGATCTCGTCGAGAAAAATCGTGCCGCCATTGACTTCTTCAAAAAGCCCGGGCTTGTGATTCACCGCGCCGGTAAAGGCGCCGCGCACGTGGCCGAATAATTCGCTTTCCAAAAGATTCTCCGGCAGCGCGCCGCAATTCACCGCGATCAGCGGCCGTTGCGCCCGGCCGCTGGATTGATGAATGGCGCGCGCCACCAATTCCTTGCCGGTGCCGCTCTCGCCTTCGATCAACACCGTAATATCGGATTGCGCAATGCGCGCGATCAATTCGAACACGTGTTGCATTTGCCGGCTGCGCCCAACCATCGAGCCGTAATGGAAACGATCTTCCGAAGCCAGCCATTGCGTAAACTGCTGCACTTCGGCGCGAATCCAACTCAGCACTTCGGCATCGATCTGCTGGCGCGCTTTCGCATTTTGCTCGACCATATCCTCCAGGTCGCGGCGGCGAAAATAAAATAAATTATAAATTTTTTCGACGCCGTCGCGCGCCGGGGCCGCCGTTAAATCCGCCAACAACAGCGGCGCTTGTTGCCGGGCCTGCATGATTTTTTGCACCTGCGCCCGCGTCAACAAATTTTGCTCGGGAGGATCGAACAACAGCAGCAAATCGATCGGCGGCCATTTCGTGACGTCCTGCAGGGAAGAAATTATTTGCGCCGGTTCAGCTTGCGTCAATTTTTCCGCGGCCGGCGGCGCAAAATACAACCGCCCGATGCCGGCGCGCTGCAAAGCCGCAGCGACGTGCGCCACTTCGTTAGTGTTGCCCACCAACAAGGCGGCGCGCTGCTTTAAACCGCCAAAAATTTTTCCCGCGACTTCGACCAACACTTCTTCCACCGCCGCCGCGGCTTGAAAAAAATCCGTATCGAGCCGAACCTTTTCATACAGCCACAACGCGCGCTGAAACAGCCGATTGAGCGCGACTCCGGTCAGTCCCTGTTCAGCCGCAAGCGCATGGGCGCGGCGAAACGTTTCGACATGGGCAGCCGCGTGCGCACCGTTGGACAGCCAGCCGAGCGCGGAACGAAAGAATTGGATGACGGCCTCTTGCTCCGCCAATTCCGTCACGCCGCTTGGAAGCGGAGCCGGCTTGGCAGCGGGCGCGCCCGCCGGATTTTCGGTGCTGGCGTTGACCAGATACAGCTCGGCAAATTGTTCGCCGATAACGAGCAAAGCCTCATCGGCGCACGATTGCGGCAGACTGCCCAATGTTTGCGCAAAAGCTTTCACGGCCTGCGGCAGATCCGGCACCGTTTGCTGGGCGGATAGGTCACGCACCATGAACGCCCAGGCCTCAACCTCGGATTGCGGCAACACCCCTGCCGTTGCAGCCGGCGTTGTCGCCGCCTCGAGAGCAATGTAATATGCCTGAATCGACATTATTTAAAATGATGCACCTTCGATAAAACCAGCGAGACCACAAGAAATGAAAACAGCACCCAGCCAAATCCGACCAATGAAATCAGCGCCACGCGTTTGCCCTGCCAGCCGGCGGCGCGGCGGGAAAACAAATGCACCGCGTAAATAAGCCACGTCAAGCCGACCGCGATAAATTTCGGATCCCACGCGGCAAAAAAAGTTTCCGAAACTTCAATGCCGGTGTAAATGCCGAGCGCCACGCCGACGGTCAGAAAAACCAGGCCGGTGTTCACGGCAAAATTGCTCAACGAATCAAAAAACGCCAGCGAGGGCAGGCGCCGGTAAAACAGGCCGAGGCTTTTGCGCTCGAGGTCGCGCGCCAGCAGCACGTAAAGCAGGCTGGCAATAAATGAAATGGCAAACGCCGAATAGGACAGCAGAACCATCAACACGTGAATTTCGAAGACGACGTTTTGCAAAATCGCCGGCAACTCGTGATTGAAATCGAGGAAAAGATTCGAGATGGCTTGCAAAATGATGATCACCGGCAGAATGAACGCGCCGAGTGAGCGTTCTTGCAGCCGCCATTCCAGGCTCAAATACACGGCGCCGAACAGCCAAACACACGTGGTGATGGATTCAAAAACGTCGGTGACCGGCAAATGCCTGATGTAAACGGCGAGATGAATGAGATAGAAAAAATGCAGCCCGGCGGCCAGCGCCAGCAAACGGCCGGCGCGCGCGCCTTCCAGCGTCTTGCCGTGGCGAAAAAAACGCGCATAATACAGCCACGCGCCCAGATATATGACCACCACGAGCCATTGCACGAATCGAATTGCGAGCATCGTTTGACCGATAGAAAATGAATGGTGCTGAACTCCACTAAAGATAATCAAAATTGGCGCCGGGAGCAACAAATTTATCGCGGGTGCAGCAAAAAACGGTTTGCGAATTCCGCCGATTTGTCGTAAATTGATGGTTAAAAAATTTTGCAGTGAACTGATTCAGAAATTCCGACAGGGACGAGCGATGAATTTTCGGAAAATTTTTAAACCGCAGATCATTCAAGATTGGACGAAACTGCTGCGCGAAAAAGGCCTCAAAGGTTTTGTCCGCGAGAAAGGCTGGAAAGTGGTGGCTGCCATTTGCCTTTATTATCTCGTGCGCGACTCGCTGTTGTATATTATCATCCCATTCATGATCGCGCAAGGTTTTATTTGCGGGAAATAACGCCTCGCGGCACAGCTCCTGCCTTTAACCCAGATCAAAAATATAGCTGCTCGGCAAAATGGCTCTCCTGCTCACC
>CAZVZZ010000085.1:0-10438 GCA_964631505.1 uncultured Cytophagia bacterium | reverse complement strand
CGATCTTAAAAAACGATCCGCGGCCGTACGTGATCAAAAATCCGTTGTGCTCGCCAACAAGTCCGGTGCACACGATCGTTTGCGAGAGCGCCGAAGACACGCTGCACTGGCTGGAACGTTTGGATTATGCCGAGGGCGTGTTTTTGCAGGAATACATGGGCCGCGTCGAAGCCGGCCATATCGCCGTGGTCAGCGGCGGTGAAATTTATTCGCTCGTCACCAATCAGGAATACAAGCGCGCGTTCGATGGGAACATGGGGATTGTGGCCGGCGCGCCGCTCGGTGGGTTGGTGGAAAAAGATCCGCAGGATAAATATGGTCTCGCGCGCGAGCTGTTGCACCCGTTGCTGCCGTGGTTCCGCGCAACCAATTTTCACGGCCCCGTGCAAGTCACCGCGGCAAAGCGCGACAACAAGTGGCACGTGCTTGAATATAACGTCCGCATGGGCGTGACGTCAACGCAGATGATTTTGCGCTTGCTGGAAAATCCCTTTGAGGTGATTTATAGCACGGCGCGCAACTTGAAAGTTGCGCCACGATTTCGTGAGGCGCTGCAATTCGGTGCGTCGCTGACGCTGGCCGGATATGGCTATCCCTATATCAGCATTCAAGGCCCTAAATTGCCCGTGCAAGTCACGGCGGCGCCGACGTGTGATATCTGGTGGAACGAAGTCGCTGAAGATGCGCGCGGCGGCTTGGTGATGACGGGCCATCGCATCGCCGATATCGTTGCGGTTTCCGAGGCGCTGGACAAATCGATTGCACTGGCGTATGAAAATATTCGCAAATTGAAATGCCTCAGCAGTTATTTTCGCACCGACGTCGGCATGAGCTTGTGGCCGCCGGGGAAAGAATGATTCGAAATAAATGTGAGCTTCTCGTAAAAGTCACCGTCCGGACGGTTTCTAGTTTTACGAGTTACACCAATATGATTTCGTTACAACAACCCAACATGCCGCGACGCCCGGCGTGGGTGGAAATCAACCTCACGCAACTTCGCCGCAATTTAGAAATCATCCGCGCCGACATGCCGCCTGCACTCAAATGGTGCTCGGTGGTGAAAGATCAAGCTTACGGTCACGGTGCGGTGGAGATTGCTCGTGAAACCTTTCACGCTGGCGCCTCGCTTTTAGCGGTGGCCACCCTCGATGAAGCGCTGGAGCTTCGCCAAGCTCAGCTTGGCGCACCGGTTTTGATCTTCGGCGAGCGTCCGGCCAATGAACTGGCGGTGTGTGTCGAAAATAATTTTTCGATTTTTGCGAATGATCCCGCCCAAGCCAGACAAGTAAATACGGCTGCAAAAAAATCCGGTAAACGCGTCGACATTCACGTCGAAATCGATACCGGCCTCAACCGCTACGGCGTGCGCTGGAACAAGGCGCTGCCGGCGATCGAGGCCGTTTTGCAAGGTGACCACTTGCAACTTGCCGGGGTGATGACGCATTTTGCGATGTCGGATGAGCTGGATAAAACGTTTGCCCATGAGCAACGGCGTCGATTTGAAGAGGTCTTGCACGAACAAAAGAATTTTAGTACAAAATCAATTTTGCGCCACGCGTGCAACAGCGGCGGCTATCTCGATCTGCCATCGGCGCATTTCGACATGGTGCGCATTGGGATTTTACCACTCGGCGTTTATCCCTCCAAAGTTTGCCGGCGGCTCGCCGGTCTCCTGCCGATCATGTCCGTAAAAACGCGCGTTGCCGCTATAAAAGAAATCGAGCCGGGCGACACGGTTGGTTATGGCATGCGTTATCGCGCCGAATCGCCGCGCCAAATTGCCGTGTTGCCAATCGGCTACGGCGATGGCTTCCCGCGCTTGCGCAATACGGGTTATGTTTTACTCCACGGCCAGCGCGCGCCGATCATCGGCGGCAATGCGATGGACGCAATGATGATCGATGTAACCGCCATTCCCCAAACCCAACTCTGGGATGAAGTCGTGATCATGGGTAAACAGGGCGAGGACGAAATTTCCGTGCACGACCTGGCGGCGTGGGGCAACACGGTTTCTTATGATATCATGACGCGCTGGAGCGTGAGAATGCCGCGCGTTTATACGGAAGTCTAAATTGAAATTTTAAATTTAGAATTTCAAATCGGTTTCTTATCCAACAGGACCACAAGCATGAACAGCAGGAAGCAGCGGTTTTACTTTCTAATACTCCTTGTTCTTTTTAGCGGCTGCGCCCAAAACGGCGAACAAAATTCCGGCGTGCAATATTTTAAACTCGACGGATTAAACCGCTTGGTGCAAACCACGGACACGAATCCACCGGCAGTTTATATTTACCCAATGCTTACCAAAGAAGCGCAGCTCGCAGCGGCCCCGGAATGCGGCTTGGGGACGTTGGAAGATTTCTCAGCGGCGGCGCGGCTCTATCTGCGCCATTTCGAAATCAGCGGCGACACGACGAGCCGGCAACAAGCGCGAAAATTATTGCAAACGGTTTTATTTTGCCAAAAACCGGATGGTTTGTTTTTTAATTGGATTGCGGCGGATGGCCGGCCGGCTTTGTGCAACAACGACCAAGCCGGTCAATTCGGCTATGCGGAAGTCCATGCCCTGTGGGCGCTGGCGGTGGGCGTCAAAAATTTCGAGCAACACGATCCGGCGTTCGCGCAAAAGCTGCATGTCGCCTTCTGGCAGAGCTTCACCCACGTCGATTCGTGTTTGCGGCATTATGGGAAGTTTTATGAACAGGCCGGGATGAAATTTCCTGCGTGGCTGCCCTTTCGCAGCAGCGCCGATGCAGCCAGCCAGTTGGTGCTCGCCGGCGCCGCGTTGGCGCCGAGCGCGTTGAATAATGGCCAACAATCGCAACGGCTGGAGACGGCAATGCAGCGCCTCGCCGAGGGCATTCAAAAAATGCAAGCCGGCGATGCCGAAAAATTTCCTTTCGGCGCCCATCTCGCGTTTGAAACGTATTGGCACAGTTGGGGCCATTACGCGATGCAGGCATTAGCCGTCGCCGGCGCGCGATTCAATCGGCAAGATTTCATCAACTCCGCACTTGTCGAAGCCGATCAATTCATTCCGTATTTGCAAAAGAACCAATTCGTGCATCGCTTCAATTTGGCGGAGACGCAGACCCACCCGAATCGCATGGATTATTTTCCGCAAACGCCCGCGGATATTCATCCTTTGATCGCCGGGCTGCTGGAATTGTCACACGTTACCGGCAACCGGCGCTATGCCAGACGCGCAGGAGAAATCGCGCGCTGGTTTCGCGGCGAAAACAAAGCCCATGAAGCGGTTTACATTGCGAAGCTGGGACTGGCACATGATTGTGTTCAGGGTCACAACAACGTTCCCTCAACATTTACGGCTGCTGCTACCATCGAGGCCTTGTTGGCTATTCTCGCGGTCGAAAACAACCTCGACGCGCGCCGCGAGTTTAATGTTAAAATTGAAAACGTGCTTGAGACGCCATGATATCAACGCGTGAATGTCAAAGCATAAGCTGGCTCAGTCTGTTTTTTTTATTAAGTCATATAGCCGTGGCCGGCGACACAACCACCGCTCAAAAAAGTCATTTACCTTCCCCGCCAATAGCGCTCGTGTTGCAAACCAATTCCCTGCAACTCCCGCTCAAAGGTAGCCTGTGGGTGCACACCGGCCTCGAGTTTCGCTCCAAATGGCAAGCGCCGATCACCCGCACGCGCGGCGAGCTTTTTCGTTACGGCACATTGCGCATCGACTTCGGCGTTGCGGATAATGTTTCGTTTCAGATTCGGGGGGCGATCCGGCAAATTTTACAATCCAATTCCAAAACAGTGGCGCGCGACGCCGGGGATTTTAGCCTCGCAACCATCGCCCGGGTTCTGGCGGAGAAGCCGCATCGCCCCGCCATGGGTTTTCGCGTCGAAACCAAATTGCCCAACACCAATCAGGATCGCGGCATCGGCAACAACACCACGGACGTCACGATGTCGATCCTAGCGACAAAAAAAATCGGCGCAGTTTTATTTTTTTCCGATCTCGGCCTCGTCATCATGTCGGCGCCCAAACAAATTAACGATCAAAACGACGCGTTGGTTTACGGGTTGGGAGCGGCCTGGCATTTAAACAAAAAAGTTCAACTCGTTGGTGAAATCAACGGCTTTACTTCGCCGCGAAATCAAATTCCTCTGGGCACGGAAGATCGAAGCTCGGCGCGCGTTGGCGTGGCGTGGAAATTCTCCAAACTCTCGCTGGAAGTTTTAACCGTGAAAGGGTTGACCCAGCGCGAAGGGGATTGGGGTTTTACTACTGGCCTCAGTATAAAATAAAAAGCCTGTTCTAAATTTCAGAACAGGCCTATCCTCCCTCCTCGACCAGCGAAGAGATCCAAACGCTATCGACCGGCTCACGTCTGCATGAGTTCGGCTTCTTTGTGCTTCAGCGTTTCATCGATCATGCCGATGTGCTTATCCGTGAGCTTTTGCAATTCCTTTTCCTGCGCCTTTTCGTCGTCCTCGGGAAGCTGACCATCCTTTTTAGCTTTCTTCAAATGCTCCAACGCGTCGCGGCGGACGTTGCGCACGGCGACGCGGCTGTCTTCCGCCAGTTTGCGGCAAATCTTCACAAACTCCTGCCGGCGCTCTTCGGTGAGCTGCGGAATCGGCACGCGAATCGTTGTGCCATCGTTTTGCGGGTTAAAACCGAGATCGGCCTTCAAAATCGCCTTTTCAATCTCGCCGATGAGGTTCTTTTCCCACGGCTGAATGGTGATGAGTCGCGGCTCCGGCGTATTGACGTTCGCCACCTGCTTCAACGGCACCGGCGAGCCGTAGTAATTCACGCGCACGCTGTCCAGCAAAGCCGGCGAAGCTTTGCCGGTGCGAATCTTCGACAACTCATCGCGGCTGTTCTCCACCGCTTTCTTCATGCGACTTTCGGCGTCTTTGGTAATGGGATGCATATTAGTCACCAATCACTTTGGTTCCAATCTTTTCACCCAGAATCACCCGTTTGATGTTTCCGGGTTCGGTCAGATTAAATACGATAATTGGGAGTTTATTGTCCATGCTCAACGTGACCGCGGTCGAGTCCATGACCTTCAGGCCGCGTTTGACCACTTCGAGGTAGGTTACGGTATCGAACTTTTTCGCGTGGGGATTTTTTTTGGGGTCGGCGTCATACACGCCGTCAACCATGGTGGCTTTGAGAATGGCGTCGGCTTCGATCTCGATCGCGCGCAGCGTGGCCGCGGTGTCGGTGGTGAAATAAGGATTGCCGGTGCCGGCGGCAAAAATCACGACCCGGCCTTTTTCCAAATGGCGAATCGCGCGCCGCCGGATAAACGGCTCGGCAATTTCCTCCATGTGAATCGCCGTTTGTAGGCGGGTGAAAACGCCGTGGCGCTCCAGATAATCCTGCAGCGCCATGCCGTTGATCACGGTGGCGAGCATACCCATGTAATCGGCCTGTACGCGATCCATGCCGGCGGCGCTCGCCGAGAGGCCGCGAAAAATATTGCCGCCGCCGATCACGATGCCGATCTGCACACCGAGATCGGCGATGGCTTTGATTTCCTGCGCAATTTGATCGACGACCGTCGCATCGATGCCGTGCCCCTGTTGGCCCATGAGCGCTTCGCCGCTCAATTTGAGCAAAACCCGTTTAAAGACCGGCGTCGTGCCGGTTTTGGTTTTTGGAGTCACAGGCATCGAGCTTGCAAATTGATAAGCCATGAGCGTCCTATAAATTTTAACAAACCGGGCGTTAAAAACATAACGTCACATGTTTGCCGGGCGCGGTGCGGGTGAGGTCGTGCAAAGTTGTCAAAGCCATCCCGTGCCGAATTAAGCGCCGAGTTGGAAACGGATAAAACGTCTCACACTGATGTTCTCGCCGAGCTTGGCGATGACGTCGGTGATGACTTGTTTCACGGTGCGATTCTGATCTTTAATGAAGCTTTGTTCGAGCAGAACAAATTCCTGATAAAATTTCTCCAGCTTGCCCTGGGCGATGCGCTCCACCACGGCTTCCGGCTTTTTCTCGTTCGCCGCTTGCGTGCGGTAAATTTCCAGCTCTTTGTTGATTTGCTCGGTCGAAATTTCTTCACGCGTGATCGCGCGCGGATTGGTGGCGGCGATTTGCATGGCCAAATCTTTCACGAGCGCGCGAAATTCCGGCGTTTTGGCGACAAAATCGGTTTCGCAATTCACTTCGATCAACACGCCCAAGCGGCTGCCGGGGTGAATGTAAGACTCGATCAAGCCTTCATTGGTGGCGCGGCCGACTTTTTTCTCGGCGCTGGAAATGCCCTTTTTCCGCAGCCACTCCACCGCTTTGTCCATGTCGCCGCCGACCTCAACAAGAGCTTTTTTGCAATCCATCATGGCGGCGCCGGTGCGTTCGCGCAGTGTTTTTACGATATCAGCAGTTATATTGGCAGACATTGTTTATATACCTCCAAATATTACTTTTTCTCTTCTTCATCCAGTTCGCTTTCGTCGTAGCGCGTTTGCTGCGCTTCGGCGTCATCGGCTTCTTTTTGCGCGACGTCCGGGCGCAAACCGCTTAGACCTTCGAGTGCGGCATCCGACATGGCGCGGGTAATCACCGACACGCTGCGAAAAGCGTCGTCATTGCCGGGAATCGGGAAATGCACGACGTCGGGATCGGAATTGGTATCGACGATGGCAAAAATTTTAACGCCCAGGCGCGCGGCTTCTGTTACCGCGATGGACTCTTTAATCGTGTCCACGATGAACATCGCCGCGGGCAGGCGCGTCATATCGCGAATGCCGCCGAGCGTTTTCTCCAGTTTTTCACGCTCGCGCTCCAAAGAAAGAATTTCTTTTTTGGTGATTTTGTCATAGGTGCCGTCCGCGCTCATCTTTTCGATGTTCTTCAGGCGCTTGATGCTTTTTTTGATGGTGCTAAAATTGGTCAACATGCCGCCGAGCCAGCGGTCATTGACATAGTACATGTGGCAGCGCTCGGCCTCGGCTTTTATGATATCTTTTGCCTGCTTTTTCGTGCCCACAAACAGCACTTTATCGCCGGAACGGACGGTTTCCACCATCGCATTGTACGCCACTTGCAGGCATTCGAGCGATTTTTTTAGATCGATAATGTGAATGCCGTTACGCTGCATGAAGATGTACTTGCGCATCTTCGGATTCCAGCGCCGCGTCAAATGACCGAAATGCGTTCCGGCCTCTAATAAATTTTGCAAAGTTACGCTATTCATGAAAACAACTTCTCCTGTTCATTTGGGGTTCTCGTTCCGATCATCTTCAAAAGGCTTCGGAACGCCGCCATCCGGCTGCAGGTGATTTCTCTACCTGATCGGCGTGTGTTCCACCTTCGTGGAAACCCCGACGCCGCAGCCCGATGTGTGAAGTCTGATTGCTGGTTTCTTGTCGCTGGTGACTGGTTTCTGGTTGCTGGTTTTTGCAATCATTGCTTTCGCCAGCGACAAGCAACTAGCAACGAGCAACAAGCAGCCAGACTACCGTTTCGAAAATTGGAATCTTTTGCGCGCGCCTTTTTGGCCGTATTTCTTGCGCTCTTTCATGCGCGGATCACGGGTCAAAAAGCCGGCGACTTTGAGTTTCTTGCGAAATTCATCGTTGATTTTGAGCAAGGCCCGCGCAATACCGTGGCGCACGGCGCCCGCTTGGCCGGTGAGGCCGCCGCCGATCACGTTGGCGTAGATATCGTATTTGCCCAACGTTTCGGTGACTTGCAACGGCTGCTCGATGATCATTTGCAGCGTCTCGCGCTTGAAATAATCCAACAAGGGTTGCGTGTTGACGACGACCTTACCTTCGCCGGGCAACATGCGCACGCGGGCGGTGGAAGTTTTGCGGCGCCCGACCGCATTAAATGAAGCGACTCTCATTATACTCCTCTGATTAATTTAAAATTTCCGGTTTCTGCGCTTGATGCGGGTGCGCCGCGCCGCGATACACCTTGAGCTTTTTGATCTGTTGTTTGCCGAGGCGCGAATGCGGCAACATGCCCCAGACCGCCCATTCGACGAGGCGCTCCGGATGACGGCGCTGCAAATCAGAAAACACTTCCTGCTTCAAACCGCCGGGATAACCGGTATAGTGCGAATAGGTTTTGATGTCGGCTTTCTTGCCGCTCAACTTAACCTTTTCCGCATTGACGACGACGACGAAATCGCCCACATCGAGGTGCGGGGTGAATTGCGGTTTGTTTTTGCCGCGCAGCACGGTCGCGATCTTGGTCGCCAAACGGCCAAGCACCAGCCCGCTCGCGTCAACCACAAACCACTTCCGCTCGATTTCGCTCGCTTTCGGAATGTAGGTACGCAAACTCATTTCTCCTTAATTAACGATCGGAGTGACAAACTTCAGTTTGTCACCTTTACACAACTTTCCACTTCTCAGAATTCATTGCACGGAAGCATTGTGTGACAATCACTCCGTTGCTAAAAACTCGAATTATAAATTTATGAAATATACGGCTAAGAGTCAAGCTTTTTTCCGCTCAAAAACTTATAACCAATGAGTTTATACGCCAGTCGCGCCGCAAAGAAGTCCGAGCCGGTTTGGCCGCGCAGCGGCATCAGCTCGACAATGTCGCAGCCGACCACTTCGCGCCGGGCAAAGAGTTCGCGAAGAAAATCCAGCGCTTCATACCAGCCAAAACCGCCCGGCTCCGGCGTGCCAACTGCCGGCATTTCGGCCGGATTGAAAAAATCCAAATCAATCGTCAGGTAAACACGCGTCCCCACCAAACTAAAAACTTCTTCCCTCCACCGCGCCGCGCCGAGTTGGCGCATCTCGTGTGCGTAAAAAACTCGCGACGGCGGTTTGAGCCGTTCGCGTTCGCCAATAATGCCGCTGCGAATGCCCAGTCCGATTGACGGACAAAACTCATTTACGCGCGCCATTGCGCAAGCGTGGCTGTAAGGTGAACCGGTGTATTCTTCCCGCAAATCGCTGTGCGCATCCAGTTGAATGACCCAAAGATCGGGATACTTCTCGTGCATCGCTTGCACCATGCCGGGCGTCACCGAATGCTCGCCGCCCAGCCCGATCACAAACTTGTCGTCGTCGAGCAGCTTGCGACAGGAGTCCGCAATCATCTTCATCGCGCGCGCGCCGCTCGCCTTGCCAAACGCCGGCGCTTTCATGGTCGCAATGCCGACTTCGCAAGATTCAATATTCAACTCCTCATCAAAAAACTCTACTTGTTGCGAAGCTTTGATGATCGCCGCGGGGCCGCGCCTTGTTCCCGCACCGTAGGAAGTGGTTACTTCATAAGGCAGCGGTAAAATTGCGACCTTCGCGTTTTTATAATCGGAAAGTCTCGGCTCGAGGCCGAGGAAATTGTTGGGGGTTTTTGTTTTGGACATTCGACTATGAGACTTTGTTTCTATATTTTATTGATTCTTAGGAAGCAGTGGCTCAAGCTTGGAGAGAAGTTCCGGGACATCAGTATCAACAGTGTTCCAAACTTCGTCAAAATCGACAATATCGTAAGCATGAATAAGTTTATCGCTCATGCGGGCAATTGGTGTCCAGGGAATTTCGACATAATCGTCGCGAAAACCCTGTGATAATCGTTTACGGCTTCGCCCATGACCAACAATTGATGCAAAATGGCTGATTGCGTTTTAAAATCTTGCAGGAAAGCAGCTTTGTCCATTCCTTCTTTGAAGACAAGAATGAGACGCGCGGCTTGCGCAATATCTAAAAGGGAGGCTTCATCACGAGGCATAAACGACTTTGGCAGTGTCTAATATTTCCTGACGGCGTATCCAATTGTGGCTCTGCTCCACGGCCCGTTTGCTGAAAAGATCAATCTGGCGTCCAAGCAATTCTGATAATTCCTGTTCCATCTTCGTGTGATCAAGCAAACTCCAATTCGCCGCCGGTTTGAATTTAACCAAAATATCGAGGTCGCTGGTAGAATTAAAATCGTCACGCAACACCGAGCCCCAAAAAGCTAACTCGTCGATCATCCACCGCCGGCAAAATGCAGCTAATTGGTTTGGGGGCAAATTTATGTTTTGTTTGATCATCGTTTGCATGGTGCCGAACCGTTAAACCATCATTCTCAAATATAGCACAAAATCCGAATATTGCAACCTCTAAAACTCGCTATTCACCCACAACTGCTGTTTATTATAAACGCCGAAAACTTTTCCGGTCAGTTCCCAGCCGTGAAACGGCGTGTTGCGCGATTTGGAATAGATCTTCGTTTTATCGAACGTCCAAATTTTCGTCGACGAGAAGAAAGTCAGATTCGCCGGCTGGCCCTCTTTGATTTGCACGGCGGGCAGATTTAAAATGCGGCGCGGCGCGGTTGTGACTTTCGCAATCGCGTCGGGGAGTGAAAGCAAATTTGACTTCACCAGCCGCGTCATCATCAAGCCCAGCGCGGTTTCGAGGCCGGTGATGCCGAACGGCGCCGCGGCAAATTCGGTGTCTTTCTCTTCAATCGAATGCGGCGCGTGATCGGTCGCAA
>CAZVZZ010000084.1:0-10565 GCA_964631505.1 uncultured Cytophagia bacterium | reverse complement strand
GCATTCCGAAAATAATGCTTCACAATTTCCTCCGCTTTAAATCCCCGCGTCGCCATCACCGCCGCGCCGATTTGACACAAGCCCACGCCGTGTCCCCAGCCCGCGCCGTGTAAAATAAACTTCATGGGAACGCTATTTTTATCACGCTCGGCACGCACCACAAAAGCCGAAGAATACAAATGACTCTTCGACAGCCAGCGCCGAATCTCCAATTCTTTTCCCACCACCAAAGTTTTTTCCGAGCCGGTAATTTTTAGTTTGATGATTCTGCCGGAAGGCCCGCGTTGCACCGGCGCGAGATCGAGCAACGTGCCGAAATTGATGCCGGATTTCGCGGCAAGAAGCGCTTCAAGCTCTTCGCGTTGATACTCCACTTTCCAGCGGAAAAAATCCGTGGTCGCTTGATCAAACGACGGCAGAATTTGCCGCAAAATGTTTCCCTCGGCGGTGTTGCAATATGCTTCCGGCGAGGAAAGAATCCATTGCACGGCCTGCGCTTCGTCGCGAATTAATCGATGCGGAATGGCGGCATCAGAAATCGGTTGCAGATATGGAATCGGCGTATCTTCCCAGGCATTCTCGAACGCCTCGCTCACGCCACCGCAGGATTTGGAAAAGCGCGCATCGCAGATTTGATTTTCATAAACCAAAAACACCCCGCGGGTTTCCTCCACCGCCTGCGCGGCAGCGGGAGAAATAATTTTTGACACGCCCTGATAGCGCTGGCAATGATCGTCGGCACACACCTGAAAGTCACGGTGATCCTCGCGATCATACCAGCGGATCATCTCGGTCTCTGTTTCACGCGAGCGTCGCGAGGGAACATCGATATTCTTGAATTTCTTTTGCCGCTCCAACATCGCCACGAGCCAACTGCGCGAGGTGATGGCGTGCGCTTTCAGCAAATCAAGCGGCGCTTCGGCGCTCATTTCCGAAGAGATCACGCTTTTCAAATAGTGCTCAACCGAAATCTCGTTGATGGCCGTAATCGTGCCGTCCTCACGTCGCAAGAAACGCAACGCGCCTTCGAAAGTTTGATCTTCATTTCTTTCCCAATGGAATTGCACGCCGATGGTAACGTCGCGCAGCGTGAAGGTGCCGCCGGCGATGGGCGTACATAAGATTTCTCTTCCCCGCGCGGTTTCATTGCCACGATTGTCGCGCATCACGAACTGACCGGACGTGGCTTCGATTTGAAACTCGCCTTGCGCCGCAGTGCCGCCGTTCAGCGTGAAAAGTCCTTGCAACCGGCCTCGCGCCAAGGGTCGGCCTTCGTAGATTCCAACGGCAATGGTAGGTTCTTGATTCAGCATTTTCAGGTCCTATTCGAATGGCGCGTCGAAACGATATTAAATTATAAAATTCGCGCGCGCAAGTTGGACAGCATTTCATCATCCCAGCTCACCTCGTGAAAAATCGCCTCGATCATTTTTGCGTCAGCAGTGCGAAAATCCTTTTCGACCGGCGTAACGATCAAGCCGCCCATATCCACCGAGGCTGGGCTGATCAATATTTTTTCCTCGCCTTCTTTAAAAAAGACGTCAGGGCGATGCTTGCGCCGCGGAAAAAGAATGACTCGCCAGCGCGGCGAATCATAATGGCAAAGAATGTTGATTTTGGGTTCATCGGCCGTGTTCAAAAGCGCCTGCATTTTCACCAGCAACTGCTGGAGAGTCGCAGCGAGTTTTGCGGCGTTCGTTCCTTCAAGAACAAGAACAGCGCGACCCACCTCTTTCAAAAAACTCACGGCCACGCCGTCGATTTCTCGAACCGGCTCTCGATGCGCAACGGCCCCGGCTTCCTGCTCAATGGGGATCTTGCCGGCCGGCGCGGCCTGAAAATGAAAGTGATCCGGCGCCGAGGCGCCGCATTGCGCGCCGTTATAAAACACCGTATAGGCCGGACTCAGGTCGCGCGCCAGTTGCAAAAAAATTTCCCCATGCGCCTCAATAAGTTGGGGGCGGTGCTGCACATGCGAAATGGTGTAGTGCTCGGAGAAAATCGGCATCGGATTGCACAACACCAAAAACTCATTCTGATAGAGCAGCCCCTGTTGCTCCGCCGGCAAATTTTCAACACAAAGGAAACAGCGGCGCTGGCGAATCGAATGGGCATCAACTTTCGCGCCGGTGCTGACAATGCGTTTCGGATTGAATTGCAGCCACACCGAAAAAGCTTCACCCGTTGAGGTTCGGCATTGCACTTCACGGGTCTGCGCGTATTGCAACGAGGCATAGCCTTCCGCCGCCATCGGCCAAACGCGCCGTTGATTTTCCCCAAGCCGCCGCAACAATTTCGGCAACGGCGCCGTTTGCGAAGAATCATAAGAAGCAAAAACCTTGGAGGCCAATGCAGTCACAGGGCGTTATTTATCCTTTCAAGTATATGGCGCAAAAATCACACTTTCTAAAACGACGTTGTTTCACAGGATTGGCTTCAATATACACAACCAGCGAACCTTTGTCAAGTGCGGCGCCTCAAGCGTCTTGGCCAATTCACAAAAAAATTGCATTTTGCCGATTTTTTCTTATGTTGTGAAAATGAGGCTTTTTAAAAAATTGTGTCTATAGAGTAGAAATCAGCCTTGCCACGAAAACAACATGGGCTGATGGTTTGGTAAAACCGAGACGAGGAAGCCTATGGCTTGCCGTATTTTTTATCGTCATTTGTCGCGCCGCCCAACGTTGTGCTTTTCAGCCTTGATGTTTTTAGTTGTCGTGTCACCGTCGTTGCTTTTGCCCCAACCGGCGCACCGTCCCCGCCTGTTGGCATTGGCAAAAGCCGCGCAAACGGCGGTGCAAAATCATCAGCTCGCCGAAGCCGCCAACCTTTATGAATCCGCCTGGAAACTTGCCGAAGCCCAAAAAGATTTTCTTGCCAGCACCGCGCTGTTGAATTTCATGGGCGATGTTAAAGAGCGGCAGGGGGATTATCAAGTCGCTTTGACGTATTATGAACATGGCGTCAACACCCTGGACAGGAAAGGCGCCGGTATCGACACCACGCTGATTGATGAAGTTCAACTTAAAATGCAGTCGGGCGGAAAAATGCCGGTCAGTGGCACCGGCCAACCCATCGGCACGGACGTTTATCGTGGTGAAATAGAAAATTTCGCGTCCTGGCTGGAGCAGCCGCCGGCGCTGGCCGAACAGCAGATCCTGATCATGCTGACGATGAATTTTGCGAATATGTATTTGTTGCAGAATCAATACGATTTGGCGGACACGCGGTATAGACTGGCGTTGCGTCTGGCCCGGCGGTATAAAATTCCAAACCGCGAACAACAACTGCTGACGAACCTCGCCTGGAGCGCGATTAAAAATAAACGCTACGATGAGGCCAGCGCGCGCCTGGACTCGGTGATGGCGGCTTATAAAACCGGCGCGCCGGCGTTGGAGCTGCGTCGCGCGTTTTTAGCGGTCGGCGTCAATTTGCGCGAACAAAAAAAATATGCCGCTGCTCTCGCGAATCTCGAGCGCGCGCGGCAGTTATACAAAACCGCGGGCGACCATCTCGGCCACGGTCGCGCCTTGACGCACCTTGCCGCAGCTTATTGGCAAACCGGCGATTTTACCAAAGCGCAAACCTATTTTCACGAGGCATTGCAAATCAATGTGGCGGCGCAGGACGATCAGATCGATTGGCAGGCGCACGTTGGTTTGGCAAAAGGTTATCAACAAGCGCGCGATTTCTCCGCGGCTTTGGGGCACTATGAAAAGTACGTGGCGATCGTTGAAAAAATCGGCGAAGGTTATTTACGGGACGAGGGGAAAATCAGCATCTTCGATGATCATGCGGCGAATTTCGGCGCCTATGTTGAAACCGCGTTGGCCGCGGCTAATGGGCGCTATGAACGCGTGCGCGAGGCCATCGAGCGTTTGCGCGCCCGCGCTTTACAAGGCCTGCAATGGCGTCGCCTGCAGGCGCCGCCGCTTCGCGCCGGAGAAATTCCGGCGCAGCGCGTGCTTTGGGAAAGTTTAGCGCCAACGGACTTTGCAACGCCGAACAGTTCTGGAATCAGCGCGCTGGACGTTCGCCAAATGGCGCCGGGAACGCCGTCAAGCTCGTTGCCAGTTGGCGCTGTGAATTTTGCCGAAGCCGCGCTGGATACTTCGCGGCAAACGCCGTTGATTGCGCCGCCGGTTTTTTTAGAATACTATGTTCTCGCCAAAAAAACTGTTATTCTGGTCAAAGCGCAAAATGGCGACGTGCATGGCAGTGTGGCGGATATCCATGCCGAAAAGCTCACGCGACTCGTGGCGGAATATGGCCAGGCCCTCGCCGTGGAGACGACACGCGGCTTCGAGCTGCCGCGACAAATTGTTCCGAGCGCCGCAACGCCAACGATGGCGTCGCGGCCTGAAGCCGCCGTGTCGCAGCAGCTCTATCAATTATTGATCGCGCCCATCAAATCGTATTTGCCGACGGACGCGAAACAAACGGTGGTGATTGCGCCGCATCAAGCGTTGTGGGCCTTGCCGTTTGCGGCGCTGCGCGATGCGCAGAATCATTATTTCAACGATCAACACGTGTTGACCTATGCCGCTTCGGAAACGAGCTGGAAGTTGTTGGCGCGCCAACCGCGGCCGGCCGATCACAAAAATTTGCGCGCGTGGATCGTCGGCAATCCCACCATGCCGGCGGCGGCCGAAGCGTGCGGGGTTCGCTTTAGCGTGCAAGCTTTGCCGGGCGCGCAGCAAGAAGCCGAGGCGATTGCGCGACTGCTCGGCTCCAAACGCGCCGAGCTTTTCACCGGCGCCCAGGCGGATGCGTTGCGTCTCGAAGCCTGGCACCCGGATTTTTCCGTTTTGCATTTTGCCACGCACGGCTTTGCCTGCGTCGATGATCCGCTCAGCTCGTTCATCATTCTTGCCGAAGTGAAATCGTCCGCGATGCAATTAGACACCGCACGGGCACGCCTTACGTTGCGGCACGATCGCCGCCGGCCGGTGACGTTGCAAGAATTTAAAAACCCAAACCATTATTTTTTTCCACCGGCGTATTCCGGGACTTTAGAGGCAAGAACGATTATCAATTCGGAGCGTTTTCAATTGCGCGCCGATTTGGTGACGCTCAGCGCCTGCCAGACCGGTTTGGGCAAATTGCTCAACGACGGCATGGTCGGTTTCAGCCGCGCGTTTTTGGCGGCCGGTGCGCGCTCGCTGGCAGTAAGCTTGTGGCGCGTTGACGATAGCGCCACGAAAGACTTAATGATAGCTTTTTATAAAGAATATCTGCGGCATGGCAACAAAGGCCTGGCCCTGCAGCAGGCCATGCAACAAACCCGGCGGCGCTATCCGGCGCCCAAATACTGGGCGGCGTTTGCGCTGTTTGGCATGGCGGAATAATAAAACCACGGAGCAAATATGGCGCTGATAAAATATCTTTTCTCGGGAACATTTTTTCTCTTTTTGGCAATGACCTGTTCCCAACGCACGGAAACGCCGCAGATTCGCACCGTTCCTTTGACGCGCACGATCCATATTCCCGTGCAAATTCTGACCAACGCAACAACACCAAATCCGGGCTGGTTGACGTCGACCGCCGGTGGTGATGACGACTTGCCGCAAGGCCCGGAGAGTTTTGAGGTTCTCGGCGACGGCGGCTTTGTCATTGCCGATCCGTTGCAGCGTCGTGTCGCTTTTTATGATAGCCTCGGAAACTACGTGGCCGCGTGGCCGGTCGGCATCGCCGTGAACAGCATTGCCTCACGCGAAGGCGGTGAGTTCGTCGTGCGCAACGCCCATACCGGCGAATATTTTTTTCTTGATCAACGCGGACAACTTTTGCCGCCAAACGCCCAGCCGCGCCGGCGCGGCGCGAGCACGGCGCCGGCAGAAGCGCGCTTGCTGGATCGCAATCGTGGCCGCATCGGTGAGCCGCGCGCGCGAGGCGCCACGGGCGGCGGTATCGAAATTGCATTCGACAGCGACACCACCCAAATGGTTTCACTGCAAAATCTCGGCACGGATGCGCAAGGCAACATTTATGCGGCGCTCGAAATCACGCAAGGCAATAGCGCCGCTATTGATCTGCGCAAAATCGTGCGAAAATATTCCGCGGAGGGAAAGTTGATCGCTGAAATTCTCGATATTCCGCTCGAAGCGGAGATTGCGCCGGTGGATGAATTGCGCCTTTGGCGCGGCGTGGTTTATCAAATCGTGCCGACTCGCAAAGAAGTGCGCATTAATGTTTGGGATACGAATTGAGCGTCATTCTTTTTGAGATTACAGCGTTTTCTAACGGAGACTATATGCAACGATTTTTTCTTCTCAGTTTATTGAGCAGCATCCTGTTCTTGCCAAGCAAGCGCGCCGAAACCACTTCGGCGGGACTGCCGCCTTTAACGCGCGAGCAAATTATCGCGACGGCGCAACGGCTGGCAGAGCATCAATGGGTTTGCCGCGAGGCCAATCGCCGCGCGCCGTGCGTCACGGCTTCGCCTTACACCAGCGATTGGAACGCGAACCAAACCGTGACGGGAATCGCCTACGACTGGGGCGGCATGGATACGCCGGAAATGTTTGATCAAAAATTGGCGCGCGGCCTCGCCGCCGGTTCGCATAGCCGGCACGGCATCACCAACTGCACCGCCGGCATCGATTGCTCGGGCTATGTTTCCTATTGTTGGGGCCAGGCCACGACGCATGATTTTTCGACGCGCAATATTCGCAACATCGCCGGAAGGCCAAAATACAATTGGTACACGGAGATGAAGCCCGGCGACGCGCTGAACAAACCCGGCGATCATGTCGTGCTCTTCGCCGGTTATCGTCCAGATGGCAACCCGATTGTTTATGAGGCTTCCGGCGGCGCCGGCCGCGTCATTCGCAACGATTGGAGCACCTGGTCGCGATTTAAAAACTATTATCCGCTGCGCTACAACAATGTAATCAACTAATTTCCTCACCCTTCGGCTTCGCTCAGGGTGACTCTTGTAAAACAAGGCAATAGTCATGGCGAGCGAAGTCGAACCATGCCTTTTATAAATTCTGACAACAATGTCCCAGGGTGAAAATTTACTCGTGAGGCCGTTTATGAATCACCTCATCAAAACTTTTTCTTGTCTAACGCTGCTGGCGTTTTCCACATTCTGGTTTTGCAGCGGAAAAGCGGAAAACGGAGAGAACACCGCAACCACAAACAGAGCGACAGCAACGACAACCGCGGCAAGGCCGGCGAGCAAATGGGCGCTGCTGGTCGGCATCAACATTTACCGCAATTCCGGGGCGCGTCCGGATTTCTCGAATCTCGCCGGTTGCGTAAACGACGTCGAGGACATGAAATCTCTTTTGCTCGGCACGTATGATTTTCCTGCCGATCACATTCAAGTGTTGACCGACGCCCGCGCCACCCATGCCGCCATCGTGGATGCTTTTAAAAACCATCTGATCGCGAACGCGCAGGCCAACGACGTGGTTATTTTTTATTTCAGCGGCCACGGCTCACAGATGAAAGACGTTTCCGGCGACGAGGCCGACGGCTACGACGAAACAATTGTGCCGCACGACACCCGCGACCGCGAGGGTAAAGTGTTCGACATCAGCGACGACGAGCTAAACGAACTGCTGCGACAGCTTTCGTTGAAAACCAAAAAGGTGACGTTCATTTTTGATAGCTGCCATTCAGGTTCGGCAGTGCGTGGCGCCGGGCAGCCCAAAAAAATTCCGGCGGATGAGCGCACGCCGCCACCGGCGCCCGATTATGCGCCCCGAACGCGCGGCATCGAAGGCGCCAGCGATTTGCGACTCGACGGATTGGAGTATGTGTTGATTTCAGGCTGCCGCTCCAATGAAAGCTCGTTCGAGCATCTCGCGGCGAACAACATTGAGCGCGGCGCGTTGACTTATTTTTTGACCCAAAAATTGCGCAGCGCCGGTTCGGCCGCGACGTATCGCGATGTGATGGATAATGTAATGGGAGAAGTTAATGCGAAGTATCCGAGCCAGCATCCGCAGCTCGAAGGTGCACGCGCCGATTATTATGTTTTCAGCGATTCGTCGCGTTTGCCGCAACCGTATTTACTCGCCTCGCCGCGCGGCGCGAAAAACGCCGTTCTCAACGGCGGCTTGATTTATGGATTGACGGTCGGTTCGCGGTTTGATATTTATCCGCCCGGTGCGAAAAAATTTGCGCCGCCGGAAACCCCCATCGCCACCATTGAATTGACCACGGTGAATCCGGACTCGGCGATTGGCGTTTTTAAATCGGGCCGCACCATTCCCAATTTTGCACGTGCCGTGGAGCGGCAGCGGCAATACGGCGATCTCAAGCTGCGCGTCTATTATAAAAATTTGGCGGCCTCGGCAAAACTCGCTGCCATCAAAGCCGAAGCGGAGAAATATAATTTTGTCGAAACCGTGGCGCAGGAACGCGGTTATCATTTGCTGGTTCGCCAAACCGGAAATGAAGTGATCGTGGAAGGCGGCGATGCGGCGGGAATTCTGTCGCGGGTTCCCCTCAACGAGGCGGCAGTCACGCAGCAAGTTGCCACGCAAATTCGGCAATGGGCGCAATGGTTCAACGTGCTTTCCATCGTGAACCCCGCGCCGACGCTCGGAGTTAAATTAACCGTTACCGCCAAACGCGACGGCCAAACGCGCGCGCCTTTTGCCAGCATCGGCCAGGCCGAGGCGGTTTTAAAAATCGGCGAGCAGATTGAATGCACCATCGAAAACACCTCGGCGGAAAGTTTATATGTCGCGCTGGTCGATCTTTCCACCGACGGCAGCGTGTCGGTGATTCATCCGTATCCTCCCGGCGCTTCGGAATTGCTGTACGCCGGCGCCAAGTTAAGCAAAACTTTTCAAGCCACGTTGGCCCCCGGGCAAAACTCCGTCAAAGATATTCTGAAAGTTTTTGCGACGACGCGGCCGGTGGATTTTCGTTTTCTCACGCAACCGCCGGTGCGCGGCGCGGAAACCCGGGATTTGCCGGATGATCCGTTCCAACAACTGTTGGCCAACGCTTTTTTAGGAACGCGCGCCTTCACGCCGGTGGTGCCGTTGACGAATTGGGTTACCGTTCAGCGCGTCGTAGAAGTACGGCGTTGACCAGCACGGGTTCAGTGCGACAAATTCTTTTCAAACGGCTGATTGGATTGTTGGAGTAATGGATTTTTGCGATACTTGACTCCAACCATCCATTGCGGCAATATCCCATCACGCCAATCGCAAACGCTGTCGCGCCATGATTTCAATCGTTCGAATGCGGTCTTTATAAAGATCGTGGCGATTGATTTTCTCGATCGGCAGCGCCGCATCGGTGTTGCCTTCCCAGCGGCGGCAGAGGTAAACCGGCTCGTAAATTCTGCCGATTTGATATTCCCGCGACAGGCGCAATGCAATCGCATAATCCTCGCCGTAGCTGACGTTGGGCAATAAAAATTGGCGCATCAGATCCGTGCGAAAGGCGCGTGGTGCGCCGAGGCCATTGATGCGCAGCGCATTGTTGCGGCCATTGTCCGGCGTCCATTCGCGGTGATCGATGACGCCGGGGGGAATTTCCTCCAACGCAAAATTCACCAGCTTGTACGAGCCGATCACCATCGCATAATCCCCGCGCCGAAATTCGTCCACGATTTTTTGCAGCGTGCCGGCGTCGGCATAAAGATCATCCGAATCAAGTTGCACGGCATACTTGCCGCAATGCGCGGAAAGCAAGGCCTCGTTCCAGCAGCCGCCGATGCCGAGATCATGTCGTGCCGGCACCAGAGGCTGGACGCGGCGGTCTTTTTGCGCCAGTTGCGCGAGCGCCGCAGTCGTGCCGTCGGTGGAGTGATTATCAGCGACAATAATATTGAAAAGAAAATCCGTTTGCTGCTGCAAAACGCTTTGCACCGCGTCGGCAATCGTTTTGGCGCGATTGCGCACCGGAATGATCACGCTCGCCTCGACCGGAAAATTCGCCGTCGCCGACGGAACCGCTTTGAAGTCCGGCGGCAAATACGCGCCGAGGTTTTTGAGATGCTGCGTCGCCACCTGCTCCATTTCTTTTTGCACGGCCTGATTGCGCGGATCGACATAATCAAATTGTTTTTCGCCGCTCAGGCGCACATCGGCTTCGGTTTTGGTGTAAAGAAATTCCGGAAGGTGAAACACCGAATGGCCGATGGAAACCTTGAGCCGCAGATCGTACAAACCGGCCCATTGCACCGCCGGACAAGAGCCAAATTTTTTCACCGCCTCCCGAATCGCCTCCGTGGAAAACAGCATCATCGCGCCGAAATCAAAATTATCGCGAATGCTGCCGAACTGATAATCAGCGAGCGGATGCTCGGCGCGCGCGCCATTTTTCACTTCGTAAAAATCCGCATACAACAAACCCGCGCCAGTTTGCCCGGCAATCGTGACCATTCGCTCCAGCGCCGCCTGGCCGAGGGTGATCTCCTGCGCTTGCGTGATGAAAAGCAGATAATCGGTATCGAGCCGCGAAACGATCCGATTAATGACGTTGCCGCCGGTGAGCGCATCGGCTTGCAGCGTTTCACATTTCGCAGGCGCAGCTTGATAACCGCCGCTGCTGACAACGAGAATCTTTTGCACCAGCGGCGAGCCGGTAAACTC
>CAZVZZ010000083.1:1843-10710 GCA_964631505.1 uncultured Cytophagia bacterium | reverse complement strand
ATTTCTGAATCGGAATTTTTGGAAATGGCGGGACTCGAAAGCCATTCCACGCTGGCGGAGAAATATTATTCGCTGGAGCGCGTGCAGAGTGTTTTTCCCCAAATCCGGCCGGACCTGGTGAAGTATTTCGCGCGTTGGGGTTTGTTCAAACCCGCGGTTAAAACCAATGCGCATCAATATTATCAGTTCAAAGATTTGTTGATCTTCCGCCGGATCAACGAGCTGCTGAATGCCGGCCTGCCGCTGCGTAAAATTGCGGCGCGGCTGGCGGAGCCGCCATCGCCCTCGCCGCAAATCGCGTTGAGTTTTGAAGAGTTCAAGCCGCGCGGGCAGATTCTCTCGCTGCATATCCCACCGCAAAAGGCGGAACGCAGCGCGGAGGAATGGTATACGCTCGGTTATGAATATGACGTCAATCTCGACACGCACGACAAAGCCATCGAAGCGTATGAAAACGCGCTGACGCAAAATCCGAATTACGTGGAAGCCATGATCAATCTGGCGAACATTTATTACGCCCGGCGCGAGCTGACGCGCGGCCGCCAGTTGCTCGAGCGCGCGGTACAGCTTGCTCCCGACAATCACACAATTTATTACAATCTCGGCAATCTTTACGACGAAAACGCGGAGTTGGAAAAATCCATCCAATCCTATCAGAAGGCGCTGGCGTTGCAGCCGGACTACGAGCCGGCGCTGTTCAATCTCGCGCTGGTCTATGAACGGCTGGGGCTGGTCGGCAAAGCGGAAGTGTTGTGGCGTAGATATCTCGCCGTCGAGCCCATGGGCGAATGGGCCGAAATTGCGCGCGAACATTTGCAGGGCGGGCGACGCGGCGCAACGGGGTGAGAAACTTCTTGCGGAAAACACAAAAAAACGCTATACTTATTTAACCTTATAAGAAATATTGCCGCAACCTACAACTTTCTCGTTGCAAATAGCGTCCATCTTTTAGGACGAGGTTGTTGCTGCAATCAGGAGATCGGCGAGTCAATTAAGGATGAAATCTATTCGGATGTTTTTTTCGTTGCTCGGTTTTACCACGCTGGCTTTACCTGCCGCAAGTTTGGCCCTGCCCGGAAACGGTGTGATCGATCTGGTTTTGCAATCCGACCTGTTTAGCAAATTCATTTTGCTGTCGCTGCTGGCGCTTTCCATTTTATCATGGTCGATCACGCTGAACAAATACTGGCAATTTCGCTCTTTCCAGCATGATTATCATCGCTTGATCAATTTACTCCGGCCCAATGCCGATCTGGCGACGATTTATGCGAAGGCCGTTAAAAATCACCCCGGCGCCGTGAGCCGCGTTTTTGAAGAGGGCCAAATCACTTTGGCTGCCGCTTTTGACGGCCATGCGCCCACTAAAACCCGCGCCAGTGAATTTGCGGCCGGCAACCCGCAACCGGCAATCGGCAATCATTCGCTCGAACATGATTTGACGATGCGCCTCGAAACCGCGACCGATATCGAGCTTTCGCAATTCGAAGCGGGGCTGTCGTCGCTGGCCACGATCACGACCGTCAGCCCGTTTATCGGCCTGCTCGGCACGGTGTGGGGCATTATGAATTCGTTCATCGGCATCAGCAGCAGCGGCGGCAACGCCGATCTTTCCGTGGTTGCGCCCGGCATCGCCGAGGCGTTGATCGCCACCGTCGCCGGATTGGCCGTGGCGATTCCGGCGGTGTTGTGCCACAACTGGCTCTCCACGCGTTTGCGCAAAATCGACGACGGCTTCATCCGTCTTTCAACCGAACTGAAAATTTATTTCATCAATTGGTGGCATCGTGAGAAATCGAAGAGTGAAAATCGCGCCGGATATCAACGTGACTTCGCTCGTTGACGTAATGATGGTGCTGCTGATCATTTTTATGATCTCCGCGCCGTTCATGCGCGCCGGGGTGAAAGTGGATTTGCCGAAAGCGGGGTCGCGCCAATCGCAGCCGCAGCGGGCCATCATTATCGCCGTCGATCGGACCAATCAGCTCGCGGTGAATGAAGAAAAAATCACGATGGAGAACCTGGCGGCACGCGTGACGCAACTGCACAAAAGCTCGCCGGATTTGCCGATTTTGCTCGAAGGCGATGCCAGCGTGGCGTACGGCCAAATTATCAAAGTCATGGACGCGGTGCGGCGCGCCGGCATTGAAAATGTCGGCCTCGTGCTCGAACCCGAAACCGCAAACGGCAGGCCCTGATGAATCGCGCGCTCATCATTTCCACCGCCGCTCATCTTGCCATGCTCGTGCTGCTGTGGCAACTGGGCGTTGCATTTTCGCGGCCGGTAACACGCGGCTATCCGCGGTTGATGACGGCAACCTTGGTGACGAAAACAATCATGGCGCCGGCAGCGGGATCTGCTGGCCCGCCCGCCGCCGCAGAGCCGAAAGTTGTTGCACAACCGGAAGCGCCTAAATTTACCCCGGCGAAAAAAGAGAAAGAAGCCACAACAGTTACTTCTAAAGCCGAGACGAAAAAACCGCCGGCCACGGCGAAATCGACAACGGCTAAATCGTCGAACCCCGCGGCCAAAGTTTCATCGCCGAACCTCTCGGGCAGCCGAGGCGGCGCAGCCTCATCGTCTAAAACAGGCACGGGCGGTGGCGGCAACTCCATCCAAATTGAGGCGGCATTTCCTTATGCCTATTATTCCGATGCCATTCAAAATCGCATCGAAAGCAACTGGCAGGCGCCGGAAGGTCCGGAACCACTCATTGCCGTCGTCTATTTTAAAATTGCGCGCAACGGCGAAATCAAAGACATTAAGCTCGAAAAAGCGAGCGGCAGTTTTGAATTTGACCGTGCTGCCATTAGCGCCGTAACCTATGCCAGTCCATTGCCGCCTCTTCCCGTTGATTACCGCGAAACCATGCTGGTCATTCGATATGAATTTGTCGCGAATAACTTTTAGTTGGTTAAAAGACAAGTCTGTGCAAAGCAAAAATATTCGATTTGTCCATTTTATATGCTGGCTTTTCCTTTTTGGCTCCATCGGCAGCGCGCTTGGGCAAACCGAATTGCGGTTGCGTTCAGAAACGAAAACTTTTTCGCGGATGCCGGTTGAATTAAAACCTTGTCAACTGCGCGATCAAGCCACCCAAGAGCTGGGACAGCGCGCCGTCGATATTCTTGAAAATGATTTGTGGACTTCGAGCGTCATTGCCGCTTATCAAACCGAAGGGCGCCGCACGAACGGCGAGACGCAACGCCTGGAACAGGCCTTGGGCCGTCCCAGCGGGCCGATCCGGCTGGCTGTGCAAACCAAAATTTCGCTTTTGCAAAAAAAGCTGACCTTGGAAGGGCAGCTCTTTGACAGCGCCACGAACAAAACGTTGGAACAAAAAATTTATCGCGGCTGTCCGGAAAATTTGCGTTTGTTGGTGCATGCGCTCGCCGATGATATCGTCAACAGCTTGAGCGGTGAAAAAGGTATTGCGCGCAGCCGTATCGCTTTTACCGCGGCAACGGGCAACGGCAAGGAAATTTTTTTTATGGAGTATGACGGCTCCACTTTGCAACAGGCCACCACACTGAAATCGCTCAACCTCACCCCGGCGTGGTCCAATGATGGCCGCGAAATCGTTTTCACTTCTTACCAGCGCGGCAATCCCGATCTGTTCGTGCTCGATCTAATCCGTGGCACCATGAGTTATTTGATCAAAGACAACGGTCTGCATTCGGCGCCGGCTTGGTCGCCGGATGGAAAGAAAATCGCGTTTACTTCGACCAAAGACGGCAACGCCGAAATTTATGTGATCGATCTTATCAGCAAAGCTCTGCAACGTTTGACGCAACATCCCGCCATTGATGCGTCGCCGAGTTGGTCGCCCACCGGCCGTGAAATTGTTTTTACTTCGGACCGGCTTGGCAATCCCCAGCTTTTTGTGATGGACGCGGAAGGCACGAACCTGCGCCGCCTGCCGGTGGAAATGAGCTACAACGATTCACCGGCGTGGTCGCCGCGCGGCGATAAAATCGCGTTTGTCTCGCGCGCGCCCGGCGGCTTTGATATTTTTGTGTATGACATCATCACGCAAAGCGTCACGCAATTGACCAACAATGCCCGCACCAATGAAGATCCCACCTGGTCGCCCGACGGCTATCGTCTTGCTTTTAGCTCAACGCGCGACGGTCGCAGCGATATTTACTCGATGATGTGGGATGGATCCGACGTGCGGCGCCTGACTTTTAAAGGAACGTGCACCAGCCCGGCGTGGTCATTGAACGTGCGCCCGGCAGAAGATTTTTTGTGTAAGCCGTAATATGAATCGTTAGAACCATTTTGATCGATTTCATGGTGAGCGAAGTCGAACCATGATTTATTAAGGAGAATACCATGTACTTTTTTTCACGCCCTCAATCAAGCGCCGCGGCGCTGTTTTCTAAAACCGCTTTGTTCGGACTGCTTTGCATCTCGTTATTTTTCACCGGCTGCCCCAGCTCAAAAAAAGCCATGCAAACGCCAAGTAGTGACCCGATTGAGCCTGTGGTAACGCGGGAATCAGAGCCGGAGGTTCCGATTTACAAACCGCCGGTCGATGAAACACGCAGCACCGGCGCGAGTGAAACCTCAGGAAACCTGCCGTTCACCTTGCAAAATATCTATTTTGAGTTTGATCGCTATGATCTCACGCCGGAGGCCTTGCAAACGCTGGCGGATAATGCGCGCGTGCTCAAAGCCCATCCGGAGGCTCGCATCGTGATCGAAGGCCATTGCGATGAGCGCGGCACGGTGGAATACAATTTGGCGCTGGGGGATAAACGTGCCAAAGCCGCTCGCGACTATATGATTTCGCTGGGCGTCAATGCGGCGCAAATTCTCACGATCAGTTACGGCAAAGAGCGCCCGCTCGATCCCAGCCAAACCGAAAACGCCTGGGCCAAAAACCGCCGCGCGGAATTCGCGAAAAGGTAGTTGCTGGTTGCTCGTTGCAGATTATATCTCGCAAGCGTCGATTTTTTCGTTGCAGTATTTTCGTTTGCAAACTCAAGGTGCAATAAAAAATGAAAACCCGTTTGCCTATTTTAGCTTTGCTGAGTTTTGTTGCCGCTTTCGGTTGCGCGACGCGCAAGGAAGTCGTCAATCTCAAAAACGATTCGTTTTATATTCGCTCGCAAATCGACTCGTTGCGCGCCGAGCAGCGGCGTTTGCGCGCGGCTATTCTTCGGGTCACCACGTTGACCGAACAAAGCACGGAAGCCAACAGCCGCTTGCGCGCCGATATTCAAGTGCAGCTCACGCAGCTCGCCGAGCAATCGCAAATTCTCAATGATCGCCTCGAAGAAACCGGACGGCGCATTTCTAATTTGCCGTCCAAGCTGCGGCTGGCGACGCCGGTGATCGTGTCCGGCCCGGACAGCGCGAATAAAACCAGCCGCCTCGACACGGCGCAGGTCAATGCCGCGGCGCGCCGCAAATTGGAGGAAGCGCAGCGGCTTTATGATTCGGCTTATCGCGATTATGTGAAGGGCCAATACGCGCTGGCGCAGCAAGGATTCTCGCAGTACGTGCAAACATTTCCGGAAAGTGATTTGGCCGACAACGCGCAATATTGGATCGGCGAATGCAATTATTCGCAGAAAAAATATGAGGAGGCCATTCAAGTTTTTCAAATCGTGCTCACGCAATATCCTGACGGCGAAAAAGCGCCGGGCGCGCTTTTGAAAATGTCTTACGCCCAACTGGCCCTCGGCAGAACCCCGGCCGCAAAGGAGAATCTTGAGCGTCTCCTCAAACGCTTTCCGCAGTCCAATGAAGCCGGCCTCGCGCGGGCTCGCCTGCAAGAGTTAAAAAATTGAAATAAACGCCGTTTTTCTGCATAATTTTCCCGCCTGTTTTTTTCTTTTATCTCACCAGGGACGCATTTTCTTTCTGCATCTTCCCTGCTCTGCCGGTATTTTTGCGGTAAATTAGGGACTGATTGACAAGATGACCGGGATGTCGTGCGTGGCCGAATGAATTGACATCGCAAGCCTTTTCGCCACCTCGCTGCTTTTTCCCCGGCGCGCAAACCGCGTTGATGAATCATCATGGTCAAAAACTCCCATTCGCATACTGATTTTTATTCAAATAATAAATTGCCCCCGGGCAATGCCGTTTGCAAAATCAGAAGCTTTGCTTGACTCGCCGTTCAGGATGCGCGGCGAGAAAGAGTCAGGGCTTTTTTAATAAGGCCACAATTATTGTTTGTCGAATTGGGTCTGAGACAACACCTGAACGACATGGACGTTATATCACTCTGGAGGCTGTATCTTATGGAAAATGTGTTGCAATCGTTTTCACTCCGCTTTAACAGTTTTAGCCGGAGGCAAAAAACTTATTACCGATTTTTGTTGTTCATCATCGGATTTGGTTTTTGGGGCCAAATCCCGCCGGCGTACGGCCAGATCAACGCGAGCCGCGGGCCGTTGATCGTGCGCTCCGCTTGGACGCTCGAGCCGGGTCATCTCACGCTTCTCACGCACACGCGCTTTTTTGGTAAAGTCACCCAACAAGTTGGGAAAAACGGCACCAACGCCGTCACCATTTGGGACGTGCAAGGCGGCATGTCGCTAAATTACGGCTTGAGCAAACATTTTGAAGCGTCCTTCGTTCCCGTCATCTACCAAGATACGAATAAACGCACCGGCAAAGGCTACAACCTGCTCGATGATCTGTTCATGTTCGTCAAAGTCGGCTCATTGGGCAGCAAAGGCGGCTCGTTAAAATACGGCTTCGATCTCGGCGTGCGTTTTCCGACCGGCAACGAGCATAACGTTATTTTCGAGCCTTATTCCGCCGGCAAAACCAGTTTTGGCGCGAATGCAATGGTTTCGTATGCGCGCGATCCGCTGTATCCGGAAGATGGAATGAGCACGCATTTCAACCTCGGCTATTGGAACCACAATGACGTCGGCGCGCGGCTGACGCCGAAAGATTTTACGCGCGACACCGTGCGCGTGCTGACCATGACGCAGGAGTTGAACTACGGCGTGGCAATGCTCTTTCCCTTCGACGCCTTTGATTTTCGCTTTGAAATTCACGGGCGCAAGTTCTTGCAAAAACCCCCGGCCACCGCCTTCAGCCGTGAAAGCGTCATGTACATCAGCCCGGGTGTGACGTACAAACCTTATCGCTGGATGACGATGCTGCTGAATGCCGACATTCGCGTGACCAATGCCGCGGACGAAACCGATTATAGCAAACCCGGCGTCAATAAAATTGCCGATCTGCCGAATTATGCCGATTGGCGCATCACGCTCGGTACCAAATTGAACATTCTGCCGACTTCGCTTTATGCCGTCAGTGAGCGCGACATTTTAATGAAGAAAGCCGAAAGCCGCCGCGAGCTTTTTGAGCAAATCATCAAAGAGCAGCGCGAAACCGAATCCGCCGAAGAAGAGCTGGAACGTATCAAAGACGAGCGTCGCAAAGCCGAACGCGAGCTGGAGCGTTTGCGCCGCATTCTCGAAGGCGAAGCCGAACGGCAAAAACAAGAAGAAGGCAAGGACGGCGAAGATTCCGAGCCGCCGCTTTAACACCAGCGCCCAACGATCATGAAAATGTTCGCATGAATTTTAAAACCCGCTCATTACGATGTTGATGATGCGGGTTTTCTACTTCCACTCCAGGTCAACGACGGCTTTAGATTTCGAATCTACTTTCAAAAAATAACACAAGGGCATTGAATGAGGAGATTTTTTATTTACGCGGCGATGGCGGGTCTGTTCTTATATGCCGGAGGTTGCAGTCACACCGCACAAAAGATCGACACCGCCGATGAGACGGCGCAGTTCTCGAAACAAACCGCGGCGTTGCACCACAAAATCCGCAAAAGCCCGGGCGAGGTGAGTCTGCGGATACAATTAGGCATGTTATTGTTGCGAAACGAACAATATTCTGCGGCGCGGGCGCAATTTGACACGGCGCTTACGCTGCATCCAGAAATGCCGGCGGCCAAGTTTGGCCGGGCTGAAGCCAATTTTCTCCTGGGGCAAACCCGCGCCGGCATCAAAGAATATCTCGACGTGCTCAATTCGCCTGAAGCGGATCAATACACCAAGGCCATTGCCGAACGCGTCGGCGCGCCGTATGCCATTCGCGCCATTATTTCCGCACCCGGCGAAAACATGATGGCGCGGTTTTCCGCCGATGGGCGCTTCATCGTGTTTCAATCCAACCGCGACGGCAACTGGGAAATTTATCGCGCCCTGCCGGACGGCGCGCAGCCCTACCGCTTGACCAACAATCCTGCCGTTGATGAATCGCCGAGTTTTTCGCCGGACGGGCAAACGGTGGTGTTTGTGCGGGCGCAGAGTAAAAACGCGCGCGATATTTATTTGCTGGAACTTCCGGCGCTCGAAAACGAAATTTGCATTGCACCCCACGCCGCCGATGATTGGAATCCGGTGTTTTCCCCCAAAGGTGATTATCTCGCTTTCGCTTCGGATCGTGATGCTGCGCCAGCGGGTGATACGCCAGAGCGGCAAAGCGACATCTTTCTTTTCTCGTTGGCGGATTCGAGCCTCAAAAAATTCTCGCAAGGTTTTGGCAATAAATCCGCACCGTGTTTTACGCCGGATGGCGCGGCGCTGCTTTATGTGAATAATGTGAATGGCGTGTTCGATATTTTTGAACAAACGCTTGGCGACAACCGCACGCTGGCGCTGGTCACGAAAAGCAGCTCCAAAGGCAGCCCGCAAATTTCTCCCGATGGCAAATCCATTGTGTATTTTGAAAAACGCGAGCAAAACCTTGACCTCTTTTTGTTTGATCGCGCCGGCAACCGCACGCAACGCCTCACGGTTGCGCCGTCGGTTGAGGCTTTTCCGGTGTTCTCGCCGGACGGCAATGAAATTTTCTTCACTTCCAATCGCGACGGCGGCTATCA
>CAZVZZ010000083.1:0-1743 GCA_964631505.1 uncultured Cytophagia bacterium | reverse complement strand
TTCCCCCTTTTTCTACCACCGCCGCCCAACCCACGAAGTGAAAGTCGGCGACGTCGGCATTGGCGCTAACAACCCCATTCGCGTACAGTCGATGACGATTGCGGACACGATGGACACGCTCGCCACCGTCAAAGAAACCATTGAGTTGTTCGAAGCCGGCTGCGAAATCGTACGCATCACCGCGCCGTCGATGAATGAAGCCGAGAATTTAAAACATATCAAAGCCGAATTGAACCGGCAGAAGATTCGCGTGCCATTGGTCGCGGATATTCATTACACCCCGAACGCTGCGCTCATCGCTGCGGATTTTGTCGAAAAGGTTCGCATCAACCCCGGTAATTACGCCGACAAAAAGAAATTCGCGATTTGGGAATATACCGACGCCGAATATCAAGGCGAGTTGGAGCGTGTGGCTGAGCGGTTTTCCCCGCTGGTGAAAAAGTGCCAAGCCAACGGCGTTTCGATGCGTATCGGCGTCAATCACGGCTCGCTGTCGGATCGTATTATGAACCGCTACGGTGACACGCCGGCGGGCATGGTCGAATCGGCGCTGGAGTTTGTGCGTATTTGCGAGGCGCACGGCTATCGCGATCTCGTCATCTCGATGAAGTCGTCGAATCCGCAAGTGATGATTCAAGCGTATCGCCTGCTCGCCGCGCAGATGCACGAGTTGGGCATGACGTATCCGTTCCATCTCGGCGTTACCGAAGCCGGCGACGGTGAAGATGGCCGCATCAAATCCGCGGTCGGCATCGGCTCGCTGTTGGAAGACGGCATCGGCGACACCATTCGTGTTTCACTCACCGAAGATTCGATTTACGAAATTCCGGTGGCCAAAACGTTGGTGCAGAAATTTAATGCGATTTTACCGTCCGGACGCTTGGAGCGTCCGGACGGTTTACCGTTGCCGATTTCCGCGATGGATTATTTTCAAAAAGTCAATCCGTATGTCTATCAACGCCGCGAAACATTCCGAATTGACTTGCCCGCAAGCGCATTCGGCGGCAAAGAATTGGTGCGCGTTGGGCTGAGGTTAAGCGAGAATGGCGCCCACGAAGATGAACTGCGCGCCGTTGGCTTAATGAAAAAGAACGTCGTGTTGCCGGTTTTGGGCGCGTCGCCAGCAAATGACGACGCCACAAAAGTTGAGTTCGTTGAGATGAAGTCTGGCGCTGGCTATAAATGTCATTCCGGAGGAATCTTGTTTCAACCTAGCGCTGTGCCTGGCAATAAACCAGATGCTTTCAGCATGACCTCTAGACAACCGGAAATGATTTTAATTGATGGCGACGCTCTGCACACCGCAGAAATAAAGGCCTTGTTCGAAGCAACACCAGCGCCTCGCGGCACCCTTGAAATCGTCTTTTCAACCGCCAACATGGCCAGCGGCAGCGGGTTTGAAAAATTGCCGCGACTCGTCCAAGCCGCGCGTGAGCAAAATTTTCAACGCTGGTCAATCGGCCTTGACTTGCGCGCCGGTGAAATCGGCGACGTCGGACTTGCCCGCGCGCTGGTCATTCGCCTCGACCAACTCGGCGCGAATGTGCCGATTATCTGGCGTTATCGCGTGCCGGAAAGTTATTCCAATTGGCTCACCGACGCCAGCTCGCAAATCGGCAGCCTGCTTTGTGACGGCTTCGGCGATGCGTTGCTGATCTATGGTGAGGTGCGCTTGCCTCACGCTTTACGCTTTAGCTACAATCTTTTGCAAGCGACGCGGCTGCGCATTTCCAAAACCGAATT
>CAZVZZ010000082.1:0-10736 GCA_964631505.1 uncultured Cytophagia bacterium | reverse complement strand
CGCTTTTGTGCGAGAATATTTAAAACCCACAGGCTCCAGCGTCCGGACGGTTTTAGTTTTTACGAATTACGCATGAATGAAACCCCAAATCATATCACCATCACCGCCGACCTGCGCGAGCGCGCTTCCGGTATTCCGCGCGCGCTGAGTGAAAAGGGTTTGGAGGTAAAACTCAAACGTTTGGCGGTTGGAGATTATCTTATCACGTCGAAAATCGCGATCGAGCGCAAAACCACGATGGATTTTATTCAGTCGATTTTTGACAAAAGACTGTTTGCGCAGATCGGCGCGTTGCGGCTGCACTTTCAATCGCCGATTTTGTTGCTGGAGAAAAGCAACGCCGCGGATCTCGAGGCGGCGAGCGAGCGCATTCATCCGAACGCGCTGCGCGGGGCGCTGCTGTATGTCGCGGTGTTGAATCGAATTCCGATTCTTCAAACCGAGAGCTCTGCGGATACAATAGAAATGATCTACGCGATGGCGCAACTAACGCACCGCGAACCGGAGCATGGGTTCTCGTTACACGCCAAGCGCCGTTCGCTTTCGCCGGCAATCACGCAACGCTATATTCTCGAAACCATTCCCGGCATTGGGCCGCATCTCGCGCGAACGTTGCTCAAACAGTTCGGCAGTTTGCAGGCGGTGTTCAATGCGACGCCGGAAGATTTGCAGGAAGTGCCCGGCATCGGCCGCAACAAAGCCGAAAAAATTCGCGAACTGCTGCAAAGCGACTACCGCGTACAAGCTGCAACCTAACCCCGCCGGGCGCAGCCGCAATCAAAAGAGAACTGCACGAAAAAATTAGAACAGAAGAATTAGGAGGCGTCTATGTTGTCAGGAGCTTTATGGTCGCGCAAAATGATCCGATGGAACTTGACTTTCATGCTGCTCATGGCACACGCCGTGCTCGCGCAAAACCTGACGCACGGCCCGGTTGCGGGCGGGGTGACTTCAAATGCGGCGCGATTTTATGTGCGCGTCGATAATGCGGCGACGGTCAATATTCGCATTTCCACGACCAAGGATTTTGCGGCGTGGAGCGTCGGCACGCCGCAGGGTGCGACGGCAGCCAATGATTGGGCCGTTATCGTTCCGGTTACTGGACTGACCGCGAATACACTGTATTATTATCGCGCGGCCGTCAACGGCGTGGCGTTGGGCGACATTCGGCAGTTTCGCACGTTTCCCACCAAAGGCAGCCGCGAGCCGTTTCTGTTTACGTTCGGCTCCTGCCAGCAAAATCAACCCTGGCGCAACGCGCCCAACGCCGGGCGCACATTCACGGTGATGGCGAAAGATCAGCCGCGTTTCTTTTTGCAAATCGGTGATTGGGGCTATCCCGACACCACGGACACGGCGAAAGATTCAACGCGGTTTTTTAGTTTAGAAATGAGCCGCGTGCAGGCGAGTTATCGCGCGAAATTCGATTCGCTGTATAAAGCGCAGCAAGTTTTTCGCGTGGCGCCGGTGGATTACGTTTATGACGACCACGATTACGTGAACGACAACGCTTCGGCGTTTACCACGACGGACGTGGCGCGCACGCGCGAAATTCCGATTCCGCCGCCGGCCCGGCTGAACAGCATTCGCGGCTATCAGCAGCTTTTTCCCGGTTATCCGTTGGCCAATGCGAACGGCGGCATCTGGCATAAGTTTACACATGGCAATGTGGACGTTTTCATGCTCGACATGCGCTCGCAGCGCAGCCCGAATTTAAATGCGTTGCGACGGAATGCGCGCACCGGAAAATACGAGATGATTCCCAACAACCCGCGCCACTCGATTTTAGCGGGCGACTCGACGCTGGTCGGCGAGAACCAACGCGACTGGCTGCTGCGCGAACTGCGGGCTTCGGATGCGGATTGGAAATTCATCGTGACCTCGGTGCCGTTTAATCGCGGGTTGCGGCAGGCGCTTGATTTAACGCTCGGTTTGCAAGATACGGCTTTCGTTGTTCCCACGCTTGGCCGCGTGTCGGTGTTATCCGTTGCCGTCGAGCTGTTGGATAAATGGGTTGGATTTAGAAATGATCACGATTTGCTCATGCAATACATGAAACAGAATCGGATTAAAAACGTGATCATGCTCAGCGGCGATCTGCACTCCGCGGCGATTGACGACGGGCAGAACGCGGGGGTGCCGGAGATTATGGCCGGCGGCCTGGACATCACCAATTCCCGAATCGTCGCGCTGTTGGAATTTATTGGCGTGCGCATCTGGAATCGTGGCGGACAGACATTAACGAATTCGAATTTCAACGACACGTATGGTCGCATTCGGGTTTTCGGCGCGGATTCCGTCCGGCTGGAAGTGGTCGATGAGCTTGGCGAGGTGCTGGCGCGGCATACGGTGCGAGACGGCTCGCTGCCGGTTGGGGTCGAAAGTCTGAGCTCCGCAATCGTGCAGAATTTTGTGCTATCGGAAAGTTATCCGAATCCGCTGCGGACTGCGGTGGCGGCGATGGCAGTAAAATGGAATTATGCCTTGCCGGCAGAGGCGCTGGTGACGGCGACGGTTTATGATCTGCTCGGACGCCGCGTGCGCCAATTGCAGAAAACCAAATTAGCGGCGGGAAATTATCAATTGCGGTGGAATGGCGTTGATGAGCGCGGCGTTACCCTGCCGAATGGAATTTATCTGTTGTCGATGAAAACCGTTTTTACCAACGGCCAACAACAGTTGGCGACGCGGAAGATTGCATTGGTTAAATAAATTTTTCGGTTTTAAAAGAGGCATGGAGCAGGTGGAAAGTGGTAAATGATATTTTCAAGCCGGGCCGGCTTGGCGAGTCGCCAATAAACGGTGATCAGCAAGCGGCAGCGCGGCGAACGCTGGCGGGGATTTTGTTCGGCCTGAGCGTGCTGATTATTTTTTATCAAACGACGATTCCGTTTCGGCTCAATTTGACGCACACGGGCTGGCAGTATCGCTGGAACCGCAGCGAGTGGATTCCGTTTTTGGATAACGACGGCAGTTGGCTCTCGCTGGCGGATGCGATCGGCAACGTGTTGTTGTTCATTCCGTTTGGATTTTTCTTGCACAACTGGCGAATGGCGCGCGCCGGCGCGCGCATGAGCGGGCGCGCTTCCGTGCTGGCGGGTTTGCTGTACAGTTGCGTGATCGAAATTTTTCAGCTTGGGTTAGATCGGCGGACCACTTCAACGAACGACGTGATCACGAATTTTGCAGGAACTTACCTCGGCGTTCGGCTGGCGCTGGCGCAGCCGGGGTTGATCGGCGCGGCCTGGAATCGCTTTCGGCAAATTTCACAAACCCGTCCGATGCTGGCCGCGTGGCTGGCAATTATCACGCTGCAAACCATCATCGCTTTGCCCCCGTTCGATTTTACGCTGCAGCAGGAAAATTTTCAGCGTCAATGGCTGCGCTGGCAATATTCCTGGCAGGCGCTGTCGAATCTGCTACCCTTCTCCTCGAACGGTCGGGCGTTTCTGCAAAATTTTCCGCATTACGAATATTTGCGGGCAATTTTGCTCGCGACGGCTGCGCTCGGGATTTTGCTCGGCGCATCGTGGATTTGGAGTTGCCGGCGCTACGGCCCCACCTCGCGGGGAATCATCTGGGGCGTGACCTTGGCGACACTGATTTTCTACCCAGCCTTGACTCTTCTGCAATTCATGGTGCAATCGGTTCGACCGATTGTTCTCTTTCCTTTGGTCGGAATAAGCGGCGTATTTTTGGGCGCCATGGTGATGGTTACTTTTAGCCACCTGCGGTTGATTTTGCCAAGCCGACGCACCACTTAAAATTTCGCCATAAAATAAAAACGCCATCCGTTGAGATGGCGTTTTTGTTTACCACAAAATAAAAAGGCGCGCCGCCGTTTGTCACTCCGATAACCCGGTTCAAACTTACGAGACTGGGGGGGGATCTCGTAGTTTGTATCGAAACAACTCGTACAGCACGCCACTTTTTTTCGTAAGAACATTTAATCGGTCAGCTTAGGTGCGCCAACCGAATATTAATATACAAAAATAACCCGCGGAAGTCAAGCAATATTTTGTAATATTTTAAAATTATTTTTATACCTTTGTTCACCATTTTTCTTTTGCACTTTGTGTCGCTCGGTTTATTGATTTTTTGCGGTTTTTGCAACCTCCCCTGAAAACACTGCTTAATTTTCAATAAATGCCAATGGCAGAATTTTCGCTGTGTACTGAGAAATTATTTGCTTCTCGTCAACTCGAACATTATTATATAACGTTATTCAGGCACAAACTCTTCAATTCAAGGAAGGAAAACGAATGGGCCCACAAATTACGTCGGTGCTGAGCTATCTTTTTGTCGTGATTGCGGCGATTCAAGTTTGGCTCATGCTGGAGGTCGTTGGCCGTGAAAAACCGCGTTTCAATGCCGCACGGCTTTCGTTGCTGCATCGGATCAACGGCTATTTGTTTGTGACGATCTATCTCGTCATGCTCGTCGTGATGACGCGCAAAGTGATGCAATCCAACGCGCCGCTGGATGCGAAGTCGATCATCCACTGGATACTCGCCATTTCGATTTTGCCTTTATTGTTTGTAAAAATTTTGATCGTGCGATTTTATCCGCAGGCATTCAACCACGTTCTGCCGATGGGCGTCGGCATTCTCGTCATCACCGTGGCGTTTGTCACCATCACCGGCGGCTATTATTTTCTGAAAAGCGTGGACGGCAAATATATCAGCAGCATCGATCCCAGCGCCGGCCACTTGGATGTTGACGTCGGCCGCGAGCTGACCATTCAGCGCTGCAACAAATGCCACGATCTGACCCGCGTTTTTACGATGGTGAAGACGCCCGAAGGTTGGTTGGAAACGGTGAATCGCATGAAAGATCGCGACCCGACCTGGCTTAGCGACGATCAAGTGGAACAAATCGTTTATTATCTCGGCGAGCGGCAAAATCTCAATAAAACCGAGCAGATCACGCCGGTGCAGGTCGAAACCATGCTGCTCACCAAATGCTCGAAGTGCCACAATCTCGATCGCGCTTTTGCGCAGCGCCGCACGGAGCACGAATGGAAAATTTTGGTAAAACGCATGTCGGTGCGCCATCGCAGTTGGATCAACGATGCAGAAGCGCAGCTTATCGGCGATTACCTCGCGAAAACCTACGGCGTGAAAGCCGGCAGCGAAGCAGCGCCCGCCGCCGCAACGGCAACGGCGCCGGGCAAAGTGGCTGCGCCGCCGAAACCGATTGACTTTGCGGTGTTATACAAAAAGAACGGCTGTGTTTTTTGCCACGGCGAAGACGGCGCCGGCGTTGCTGACGGCACCCCGGATTGGATCGATTCCGAATGGCAGAAATCACGCACCGATGAGCAGTTGATTGAAACCATCACCAACGGCAAAGACACCCGCATGCCCAAATTCGGCACGACGCTTTCGGCTGAGGAAATCAAAGCCGCCGTCAAATTCGTCCGCAGTTTCAACGGCAAAGAGTAGTAACCCATAAATCTTTTTATCTATTTTTCTTTTTATCTGTTTTTCTTTTTATTTTTTTCTTTTTATTTTTTTTTCTGTTTTATGTCCCGTCACTTCATCCTCGGCACCGCCGGCCACATTGACCACGGCAAGACCTCGCTGGTAAAAGCGCTGACCGGCGTGGACACCGATCGCCTGCCGGAAGAAAAAGCGCGCGGCATGACCATCGATCTCGGCTTCGCGCATCTCGGCGAGGCCGCGACGATTATCGATGTGCCGGGGCACGAAAAATTCGTGAAGAACATGGTTGCCGGTGTCAGCACGATTGATCTCGTGCTGTTCGTGATCGCCGCGGATGACGGCATCATGCCGCAAACCCGTGAGCATTTGGAGATTTGTCAACTGCTGCAAGTGCGGCGTGGCCTGGTGGCGCTAACAAAAAAAGACCTGGTCGAGCCGGATTGGCTGACACTGGTGCAGGAAGAAATTTGCGCGACGCTGAAAAAAACGTTTTTGGAAAATGCGCCGATTATTCCGGTTTCAAATATCACCGGCGAAGGTATTTCGGAATTGCGGCGCGCGCTGGCGGAAATGATGGCGAAAATTCCGGCGCGGCAGGATCGCGGCGTGTTTTGGCTGCCGGTGGATCGCGCATTTTCGATGAAGGGTTTTGGCACGGTGGTCACCGGCTCGGTGCTTTCCGGGCAGGTGAATTCCGGGGAAGAATTAGAAATTTTGCCGGCGCAAAAAACCGTGCGCGTGCGCGGGTTGCAACAGCATGGCAAAGAAACCAATCACGTGCAGATCGGCGACCGCGCCGCCATCAATCTGCTGGGCGTTGCCACGGAAGAAGTGGGCCGCGGCGACGTGCTGGCTGCGCCCGGCTATTTTCACCCGACACGACGCGCCAATTGTCGCGTGCAATTGCTCGCTTCCGCGCCCGCGCCGCTGAGAAATCGCAGTCGCGTGCGCGTGCATCTCGGCACCGCGGAAATTCTGGCGCGCGTGATTCCGCTTGGCGCCAACGAACTGGCGCCCGGACAAACGGATTATGTACACTTTCTCTTCGAAACGCCGGTGGCGACGCGCCGCTTGGAGCCGCTGGTGATTCGGCGTTATTCGCCCCCTCGCACGATCGGCGGCGGCATCATCTTGGATGCTGAGGCCGCGCCTTATCGCACACGCGACGCCGCATTGCTGCCGAAACTGCAAGCGCTCGAAAAAGAAGATCCGCAGGAATTGCTCGTGGCGCAGTTTCTCCTCGCCGGAAGATACGTCGTCACCGTCGATCAGCTCGCGGCGGAAACCGGCGGTAAAAAAGAAGATTTGCAAAAACAAATTCAAGCCTTGGTGCAAACGCAAAATGTGTTGCCGGTTGGCAAACGCGGCTTTTTGCATCGCCACCGCCTCGAAACGTTGGGGCAACAGTTGGAGAATTTGCTGCGCGATTTTCATCAGAAAAATCCCATTCGCCTCGGTCCGCGCAAGGCCGAGCTGAGCGGCACCATCTCGGCGCTGAACGACGCGGCGCTGCTCAACTTTTTGATCGAGCATTATAAAAATACGGGAAAAATCAAAGAAGTGGAGGCGCACCTCGCGCTGGCCGAGCACGAGATTCAGTTGACGCCGGCGCAGGAAAGTTTGCGGCAAAAAGTGAGTGACACGTTATACGCGCAGGCTTTTGCGCCCGCCAGCCCGGCAGAATTAGCTGCAAAATTTTCCGCGACTGAAAAAGAGCTTGAAGATATTTTAAGCGTGTTACTGCTGCAAAAAGAAATTGCACGGCTCGAAGACGGCATTTTCATGCATCAGCGCCGCCTCGACGAAGCGAAAAAAAGAGTGATTGACTATTTGCGCCAAAATCACGAAATTACGGTAAGCCAGTTCAAAGCGCTGGTTGAAAACACCAGCCGCAAATTCGCGGTGCCGCTGATGCAATATTTTGACGCCACGGGAATTACGGAGCGGCGCGGGGAAGTCAGGATTGCGGGAGTGGAAGCAGAAACTTTTTAACGAACGGGATTGGCTATTTTCTCATAGTTGGACTTTGGAAGAAAATTCCAACATACAACAAAAACTATTCAATGAATCGCGAATATCAAAACTTAGTTGATGACTTCATGGCTCGCTGCCGCCAAAACTATGGCGGTCATCTAAAAGCGGCGGCCTTCTACGGTTCTGTTGCCCGCGGGTCGGCGAGACCGACAAGTGATATTGATTTAATTTTAGTGTTTGATACCTTGCCAAAAGACCGTGGCGAACGTGTCGATATGATTTTTCCATTAGTTCAGCAATCGGAAGATTCCCCGGCGGCGCAAGCTCTTCGTGAATATGGGTGCTATCCGGCCATTTCACCTTTTCTTTACACTGTTGAAGAAATTGAACGGACGCAGCCAATTTTGTTGGATATCACCGAAGACGGGATCATACTTTTAGACAATGGCATACTTAAAAGTAAGCTGCAAAAGTTGCGTGAGCGATTAAAAGAGCTTGGTGCAAAGCGCTTCATTCAACAAGACGGCTCGATGTATTGGGATCTCAAACCTGATTGGCGTCCCGGAGAAGAAATAGAGCTATGAAAACAAAACGATTGGGACAAATCTTTGTCAATGATGCGTTGATTATTCTTGACGAAGCCGAATAAAGCTTGTCCCGCGAGCATTGGCATCGCACTGTGAGAAAGGCGCAAGAAGCAATTGAGCTTGCTTTAAAAGGCCTTCTGCGTTGGACGGGCATCGAGTTTAGCAAGGTTCATAAAATTGGTGAAGCTTTCAAAAACCCTAAATTGCTTGCCGTGTTATCCCCTGACGAAGTGCAACAATTTGCAAAAATTGCGGACAATTTAGCCATAAAGCGCGGATTAGCTTTTTATGGCAGCGATGATAAAGGAGCGTCAGAATTGTTTACTCACGAAGCCGCTCGCAAGGCTTTGGATGAATATCGTTTGATCGTCCGCTGCGTGGAAGGAATTGTTTTTCATCATGAGCTTAAGGAAATTTCAACAGCCATAGAAAAAACTGAAAATAAGTCAAGTGCAGAAGGCAAATGATCGTTTCAAAGTTAAGATGAGCCCTAATTCTACCAAAGAAGAAATCACCCGCCTTACCGAAAAAGTTCGCTGCGCGGGTTGAGCGTCGAAACTCAGCCCAACGGTGTTGTGGCAGGTTTTAGCGAAAGTAAGGAAAATAAATTTCCCTGGTGTGCTGGTCGGCTTGGAGGCCGCGGCGGATGCGGGGATTTTTCAACTGCGCGACGATTTGGCGCTGGTGCAGACAGTGGATTTTTTCACGCCCATCGTGGACGATCCGTATGATTTTGGGCGCATCGCAGCGGCCAATTCGCTGTCGGATGTTTACGTCATGGGCGGCAAGCCGGTCACGGCGCTGAACATCGCGTGCTATCCCGCGAAAGGCGAGCCGGATGTTCTTGCGGCGATTTTGAACGGTGGAATCGATCAGGCTGCTGCCGCCGGCGTGGCGATTATCGGCGGCCACACCGTCGATGATCCGGAAATCAAATTCGGCCTCGCGGTTACCGGCGTCGTGCATCCGCAACAGATCGTACACAACCACACCGCGCAAATCGGCGACGCGCTAGTGCTCACCAAACCACTCGGCACGGGCATTCTCAGCACCGCGGTGAAGCGCGGCTTGTTGTCCGAGCATGGCATTCGGCAGCTCACGGCGAGCATGTTGCAATTAAATCGCGTCGCGAGCGAGGCGATGTTGGCAATCGGCGCCCATGCCGCGACCGATATCACCGGATTCGGCTTGTTAGGCCACGCTTATGAAATGGCCTCAGCCAGCGGTGTGGCGTTTCGGATTGACTCCGAGGCCGTGCCGCTGTTGCCGGAAGTTTTACATTTTGCCGAACAAGGCTGCATTCCCGGCGGCAACCGCAACAACGCGGAGTTTGTGAAAGATAACGTGCGGGTGCGCGAGTCGGTGCCTCCCCTGCTTGTCAAAGCATTGCATGATCCACAAACCGCCGGCGGATTATTGGTGAGCCTCGACGCGAGTCAAGCGCGAGCGTATATCAATCGTCTTGCCGAGCAGGGCGTGACGGCGCGGCAAATTGGTGAGGTGATTCCGGCGACAGATTTCACGATTGCGGTGGAATAAGAAAATTTTTGCCCATAAAAAACTCCCGCTGCCAGCCAATGCAATGGTTGGCAACGGGAGTTTTTATTTCAACAGAAATTTTTAACCGCTATTATTCGGTAACGAGCTTATCGGTACCCAGCCGCATTTTTCTCAGCAAATCTTTGAGCTTTAGCCGCCAGACCAGCGCCGCGGCTTCAAGCTGAACCTGCCGCGACATTTTGGATTTTCCCTGCTGGCGCTCGGTAAAAATGATCGGCACTTCACAAATCCGCGAGCCTTCGCGCCAAATTTTATAATGCAGCTCGATTTGAAACGCATAGCCGCTCGAAACGATGTGATCGAGATGAACGTTTTGTAACACGCGGCTGCGAATGCATTTGAATCCGCTGGTGCAATCCTGAATCGGCATGCGCGTGATGGCGCGCGTGTACCAGTTGGCAAACTGGCTGAGCATCAGCCGTGACAACGGCCAATTGACGACGCCGCTTTCTTTCAAATACCGTGAGCCAATCACCAAATCATAGTCGTTCATTTTTTCCAACAGCCGCGGCAAATCGGCCGGATCGTGGGAAAGATCGGCGTCCATTTCAATAATCACGTCGTAAGCGTTTTCCAACGCATAACGAAAGCCCGCAACATAAGCGGTTCCCAGCCCCATTTTAGTCGGGCGATGCAGAAGGTGCAACCGCGGCTCCCGCTCCGCCCAGCTCGCCACCAACTTTCCCGTACCGTCCGGCGAATTGTCATCGACAATCAAAATCTCAAGAGCGGCGTTGTCAATTCCTAAAATCCGGTTGATCACCGTTCGGATGTTGGCGGCTTCATTATAAGTCGGAATCACCACTAATGCACAAAGTTGGCTATTTCTTGCCAAAGCAGACTCCTTTCCGATTTCGGCTGTTCCAGGGCGCCGGTTCCATCGCTGCAGTCGATCATCGTGCGGTGCACGTCGAGGTGTTGTTTCAATATAAGCATGAAGCGGTGGTGAATTCAAGGGTAAATTGATGGTTCAAGCATTTACAAAAATTTTGCCGTGATCGTTATTCTTGTTTACCCGCAAACCCGCTATTTGCGGAAGCTAAAAGGTTTGTCTTTGCCGAACGGAAAACAAAACGCCGCCCGCTCTAGATTTCGGAGCAGGCGGCGTTGGGGCATTTCAAATTTATAAAGTGAAGCGTGACACGCCGAACACAAAACTTTTACGAATTAC
>CAZVZZ010000081.1:5812-10789 GCA_964631505.1 uncultured Cytophagia bacterium | reverse complement strand
GTATGAATCCGGTAGTTAATTTTGGCGAGATTGCGCCGGATATCCCAGCCGAGCTGTTTCAATTCTTCATCTTTTAATCTCTGAAATTCTTTGATGAGATAAAGCTTAAACTGAGGTGATATCCACGACGCAAACTCGAAGGCGATGTCTTTATGGGCATAGGTGCCACCGTAGCGACCCGATTTTGCGATAATGCCTTTGGAATTGGTTTTTTCCACCCACTGTTTAACCGAAAGAACAAATCTGTTGAGGCCAGCCTGATTTTTAATTCCCCCGAATTCGGGGGAATTAAAATCCGGGTTATACATTTCTTCCCAGATGCCGAGAAACTCGATCGTGTTCTTGTTTCTCAACCATTTCTCAATCAGCGCAGGCCCGTTTTCAATATTTCTCACCATGTCCGTCAGCGAGATGTAATCATGTTCATTCTGCTGGTAATATGAAATCTCGGCGCCCAAAACTTTTATTTTTCCCATCGCTCGCACCTCTTTGACTGTAGTTCAAAATTGGCCACATTCAGCCAGTATAAACCCTTCGAATTCGAGGGGTTTGAGATATCGACATTTCGCACGTTCGTCGTATTATTTTAATGTCTTCCGGCAGAACCCTTTTAAAAATCAAAATAAGTGCTTGCAACAAAAAAGATTCTTACAGAATGACATCCGTTTGGGAATCAAAAAATACAGACGCAGTAGCCTGTATTACCCCTTCTTCGCAAACTGATATTTCACCCGGCCCTTTTTCTTGCCGCTCTTCAATCGCTCGATTTCGTCGCGCAATTCGGCGGCGCGTTCGAAGTCCAACTTTTTCGAAGCGTCGAGCATTTCGTTTTCGAGACGATCCAGCATTTCTTCGCGGGCGAATGGGGTCATCTTGCTCCAATCGGCATCGGAGATTTTGAGGGTGTCATCGCTGCGTTTTTCCGCGCCGTATTTGTCGGCTTTGGCGTCGGCGACCCGTGTCGAGCTCATGATCTCCTCGGCGCTCTTGTAAATCGTCCGCGGGGTGATGCCGTGTTCTTCATTATATTGGCGTTGAATCGCGCGGCGGCGGTTGGTTTCGTCGATCATCTTTTTCATCGAGCCGGTGATGGTGTCGGCGTACATAATCACTTTGCCGTCCACATTGCGCGCGGCGCGGCCGGCAGTTTGCATGAGTGAACGCTCGCTGCGCAAATAGCCTTCTTTATCGGCGTCGAGAATGGCGACGAGTGAAACTTCGGGCAGATCGAGACCCTCGCGCAACAGGTTGATGCCAACAAGCACGTCAAATTCAGCCAAACGCAAATCGCGGAGAATCTCGACGCGGTCGAGCGCTTCAATCTCCGAATGCAAATAGCGCACGCGAATATCCATCTCCGCGAGATAGTCGGTCAAATCCTCGGCCATTCTTTTGGTCAACGTAGTGACGAGCACGCGCTGGCTTTTTTCCACGCAATGGCGAATTTCCCCGATGAGATCATCGATTTGATTTTTCACCGGCCGCACGTCGACTTCCGGATCAATCAGGCCGGTCGGACGAATGAGTTGCTCCACAACCACGCCGTTGGATTTTTCCAACTCGATATCCGCCGGCGTGGCGGAAACGAAGATGACTTGATTCAACATGCTTTCAAATTCATCAAACTGCAACGGGCGATTATCCAGCGCCGAGGGCAAGCGAAAGCCGTATTCCACCAGCGTTTCCTTGCGCGAGCGGTCGCCGAAATACATGCCGCGAATTTGCGGCAGCGTCGCGTGCGACTCGTCGATGATCATCAAATAATCTTTGGGAAAATAATCGAGCAGCGTGTAAGGCCGCTGGCCGGCAGCGCGCCCGGAAAGATGGCGCGAATAATTTTCCACACCGTGACATGCGCCCAACTCTTGCAGCATTTCGAGATCGAAATTGGTGCGCATTTCAAGACGCTGCGCTTCGAGCAGCTTGCCTTTTTCGCGAAACCACGCCAGCCGCTCGGCCAACTCTTCTTTGATCGCGGCAATGGCGTTTTTCATTTTATGCTCCGGGGTGACGAAATGCTTCGCCGGAAAAATCGCAACCGTATCGACTTCGCCCAAAATTTCGCCGGTGGTGACGTTGACCTGCGAGATGGACTCGATCTCACTGCCGAACATTTCGATGCGATAGGCATCGCGATCGTACGCCGGCACGACTTCAAACACGTCGCCGCGCACGCGAAAGGTGCCGCGGGTGAAATCGAAATCGTTGCGGTTGTATTGCATATCCACCAGCCGCCCGAGAATTTTGTTGCGCTCGATGCGCTGGCCGCGGTTGAGCACGAGAAGCTCCGCGGCATAATCTTCGGGATCGCCGATGCCGTAAATACACGACACCGAGGCGACAATGATCACGTCCTTGCGCGAGAGCAGCGAACTAGTGGCTTTCAAGCGCAGCCGGTCGATTTCGTCGTTGATCGAGCTGTCTTTTTCAATATACGTGTCGCTCGACGGCACGTAGGCTTCGGGCTGATAATAATCGTAGTAGCTGATGAAATACTCGACGGCGTTATGCGGAAAAAAACTTTTCAATTCGCCGTAAAGCTGCGCCGCCAGCGTTTTGTTGTGCGAAAACACCAGCGCCGGTTTGTTGACGTTGGCGATCACGTTCGCCATTGTGAACGTTTTGCCGCTGCCGGTGACGCCGAGCAGCGTTTGAAATTTATCACCGCGCAAGATGCCTTCGGTCAATTCGCGAATCGCCTGCGGCTGGTCGCCCATCGGCTGGTAATCGGAGACAAGTTTGAATTTGTCCATAATATAAAATAAAACGTAATGATAAAACGTAAGTTCACAGCGGCTTGATTAAAATATACTGCCATTCTGTCGCATTGTCAAGTCGGGAGATTTTAAAAATACACTTGACTTTCTCTGCGGGGCCATTAAATTAAATTGAGTTGTTGTTTACCCACTATTCATTTTACAAGGAGGTTGTTATGTTCAGGAAGTTGTTACTTTCTCATGTTCTGTTGGTGGTGGCCGTCCCCTTGCTTTGGTTGAATGGCGTATGGGCGCAGTCGCCAATCAGTGTCACGTCCAGCGACTTGCTCGGTTTGATCGGCAAATCGCAAACCGTCGAGGATGATACGATTGCGAGCAGCACCAGCCCGATCACGGTCAATCTCGGCGCCGCTGGCGCGAACCGAACGTGGGATTTTCGCACGTTGACATTAAAAGCAGAGCGCTTCACGTATCAATTCATCGCGCCGGCGGGGACGCCCTTTGCCAACCGGGTGCCGCAATCGAACTTTGTGATGAAAGCGACTTCTCCGACTCAGCTCAACACAACGTCTTATATCTACTCTTTAGTCTCGCCCACGGCCTTCCGGTCTTTGGGCGTCGGTTCCGTCAGTCCGCAAGGGTCCTTTTTTCGTTTCGCCAACGCGCAGGATGTGGCGCCACTGGCGCTCACTTTCAATGCGACTTGGTCATCGACGGAAAGCGACACCTCCGGCCTTTATCCAACCTTTGCGATCATTACGACCACGACCACAAACAACACCGTTGATGCGTGGGGCGTGGTGCGTTTGTCGATTGGCGACTTCAATTGCTTGCGCATTCGCGAGAATAACACCACCGTGACCAGAAACGTGTTCAACGGCGTGCCAGGAGCTCCGCAAACCACCACCTCGATCGATTACACCTGGGTTTCCAAAACCGACTATGTGGTCGCGACGGTTAACAGCAAAGATAACGAAACCAATCCCAATTATACCACGGCGGCGGGATTTAGCCGTCTGTTTTCGCGCACCACGGCGGTGGAAACACCACGCGCGGAAAAAAGCATTCCGGCAGATTTTGCGCTGGCGCAAAATTATCCGAATCCGTTTAACCCTGCGACCGAGATTGCGTTTCAACTCGCTCGCGCCGGCCAAGTTGAAATCGCGATCTACAACATCGCCGGCGCAAAAGTGCGCACGTTGATTGCCGGAAATATGCCGGCGGGAAAACACTCCGTGAAATGGGACGGCCAAAACGAGCGCGGCCAGCGCCTGGCGAGCGGAACGTACATTTATCGATTACAAGCCGGGACTTTCCGCGAGGCGAAAAAAATGTTGTTGCTACAATAAAATTGACGGAGTGGCAAACTTAAGTTTGCCACTCCGTTGTTTAAAAATAATGTTGCGTAAGACGGTAGCATTTATTATATTTCAAACATTCGAATCAAAGTTTTAGCGGTTGCAAATTTCAAGCTGGAAAGAGCGGAGCGCATGACTTATATTATCGCCGAGCCTTGTGTTGATACCCGTGATCGTGCCTGCGTGAAAGTTTGTCCGGTCGATTGCATCTACGAGATTGAAGCCACGCAGCTCCAGCCCGGCGATCCCGCTTATAAAATGACGTTATACATTCACCCGAGTGAATGCATCGATTGCGGCGCTTGCGAGCCGGAATGCCCGGTCGAAGCGATTTTTCCCGAGAGTGAAGTCCCCGACAAGTGGAAAGAATATATTGATTACAACTACGCCGCGTTTGGCGTGAACCGCACTTAAATCAACCTTTAACTTTTATTAGCCGCCGGAGATGAATTATGACCTACATTATTGCAGAACCCTGTTTAGACACGACCGACACCGCATGTGTGACTGCATGCCCGGTGGATTGCATCTATCTCAACAACGAAGAGTATGAAAAATCCCTGGGCAAAGCCAAGCCGGTGAGCAATCCGGTGTTGGACGCAAACGGCAACAAAATGAATATTTTGTTCATTCATCCGCAGGAATGCATCGATTGCGGCGCGTGCGAGCCGGAATGTCCGCCGGCAGCGATTTTCAAGGATGACGCCGTTCCCGCGAACTGGGATATCTATACCACTTACAATTATCAAGCTTTCGGATTAGAGCGCCCGTAACCGCGAGACTGAATTGAAAGTTTTAAATTGCAAATTTTCAATTTAAAATTCTCGAGGCCTTTTCGATTATGCTGAAATGTAAGAGCATTTATGACAAACCGGCGCCGAATGACGGTGCGCGTGTGTTCG
>CAZVZZ010000081.1:0-5712 GCA_964631505.1 uncultured Cytophagia bacterium | reverse complement strand
AAATGTAAGAGCATTTATGACAAACCGGCGCCGAATGACGGTGCGCGTGTGTTCGTGGATCGTTTGTGGCCGGAAGGCATTTCCACGCGTCACGCTGCCGTCAGTTGGTGGGCGCGAGAGTTGGCTCCTTCGTATGAATTGTGGCGGCACGGCGAAGTATTGGCGCAGTGGCCACAGTATCAAGCGAATTATTGGGAAGAACTCCGCAGCCGTGACCGGCAGCCGGCGTTGGAAAAATTGCGCCAAAGTGCGGCGCAAGGCAACGTGACTTTGCTGTACGGTACCGATGATCCCGGGCGCAATAACGCTGTGGCCGTGCAGGAGTTTTTGGAGCGCGGCGAGGCGGCAAAAAAGAAAAAGTGAGAAAACGCAAAAATGAATTTTAAACGGCGCCGCCGCCCCGCGCCCTTATCTTCTGCTTGCTTTTTTATTTTACTTGTTGTATTTTATAGTTGCGTTCGTGAAACCGGCTCGCCGCCGCTCGACACGTTACCGACCGCCGAGCAAGTTGCAACGGCGAAAGCCGATGTGGAAACGGCAAAAGCAAGCTTGACACGCGACGGCAAATATAAATGCTGTGTAAAGCCCGCGTGTGATTGGTGCCTGCTGAAAGCCAATGGTTGTGCCTGTGCAGACATGATTGATGCCGACCAGCCCGTGTGCGTCGAGTGCGGGTTGGGTTGGAAAAACGGCAGTGGTTCAATTCCAGATGTACAACCCAGTGAAGTCAAAAATGTCCTGGAAACGCATTAAAAAAGGTGTCTCCACGCTGCTTGCCGTCTGGAGTGTTCCGGCAGGCAGCCGCGACAACAGCGAAATTTTTAATGGGCCTGATCTTGCCCTGCCCCGCGCCAGCGGAGCAAATTGCAAGAACAGGCCTTTTTATTTTCATGATCGCCCGCAAAGGTCGTCTGCATTTATCCGTCGCCCGCGCGGATAATTTCAGAATAAATCTCCACCGCAAGGACGAACAGGAAGTCCCGCCGCTGCTGTTGAAAATTGGTTTTAGGCAACGGCGGAAAACAACTCACTCACCTTATCAAATAAGGAGGAATAATGGACTGGCACGATTACCTCGTCGACAACGACGAGTCCATCCGGCAGATTTTAAAAACCAGCCGTACCATCGCTGTGGTTGGAATCAAGGATGAAACGCATGCCCAGGAAGCGGCCCACAGCGTTCCGGCGTATCTACAATCCCGCGGTTACAACATTATTCCCGTTAATCCTCATTATAAGTCTGTTTTCGGCAAGCCGTCATTCAGCTCGCTCAGCGAGATCAAAGAGCCGGTTGACATTGTGATGATGTTTCGTGCGCCGGCGAATGTGCCGATGCACGTCGATGACACGTTGCACTTAAAGCCGAAAGTGTTATGGATGCAGACCGGCATTCGCAATCAGGATGCGGCGCATAAACTCGCGAAGCACGGCATCAAAGTCGTGCAGGATCATTGCATGTACATGGATCATCTGCGCTTGATTCGCGCTGCGGCGTGAAATATTTTACCCGCTTGCCTGTTGACTGCAAGCCTCAGTCTCGGCGTAACGGCTGAGACTGAGGCTTGAGTTTTTCGGGCTTTCTTCCGGCAGAAAAATTTTCTCACCGTCGTTGCCGAACGTTGGTTTGATTAGACATTGAAACATGGAAGTTTTTCGATGAGTCACATAACACTCCCCGTGCCGCCGCATTACAATTCAACGAAAGTCGGCAAAGTTTGGAAAGTGCCCTATCAAGAACGCGCCGCGGAGGCCGCGAACTGGGCGAAGCAACATCAACTCGCTCCGGCAGCGGCGGATCAGTTCAAAATTTGTTTGCTGCTGGTGGATTTGCAGAATACGTTTTGCATTCCCGGCTTTGAATTATTTGTCGGCGGCCGTTCGGGAAAGGGCGCGGTGAAGGATAACCAGCGGCTGTGCAAATTTATTTACCAAAACCTCGCTTTTATTACCGAGATTTGCCCGACACTGGATACGCATCTTGCCACCCAAATTTTCCACGCGATTTTTTTAGTGAATGAAAGCGGCGAGCATCCTGCACCTTATACTTTGGTTGCGGCCGATGACATTTTACAGGGCAAATGGAAATTCAATCCGGCGATTGCTAAAACATTGCATACCGACGCCGTATCCGGGCAAGAGCATCTGTTGCATTACGTGCAGCAATTAAAAAAGGGCGGAAAATATGATTTGACGATTTGGCCTTATCATGCCATGCTCGGCGGCATCGGCCATGCGCTCGTGGCGGCAATTGAAGAAGCGATCTTTTTTCATAGCGTTGCACGCATCAGCCAGCCGGATTTCCAAATCAAAGGCAACAACGCCTGGACGGAAAACTATTCCGTGCTGCGCCCGGAAATTTTGGAGGGCGCGTACGGCCAAATTATTGCGCAAAAAAATAATCGGCTCATCAACAAATTATTGAGCTTTGACGCCGTTGTTATTGCCGGGCAAGCCAAGAGCCATTGTGTCGCCTGGACGATCGCCGATTGGCTCGACGAGCTAACTTTGCAGGACAAGCAGCAACTCGTCAAAAAAATATATTTACTCGAAGATTGCACTTCGCCGGTGCTCGTGCCCGGCGTGATTGATTATACCGACCAGGCCGACGCCGCTTTTAAGCGCTTTGCCGAAGCCGGCATGCACGTCGTGCGCTCGACCGACCCGATTGGGAGTTGGCCGGGGATTAAACTGTAACCCAGACCGCCGGTCTGTCGATTTTTCAGGAGAAATTGTTTTGAAGATTTTTGTCACCCAACCCATTCCCTCCGCCGGCTTGGAAGTTCTCCGCCGCGCTTATCCGAATTTTCAAATGAACGCCGAAGAGCGCGTGCTGGCTCGCGCGGAATTGTTGGAAAAAATCAAAGGCTGCGACGCCATTTTAAGCTTGCTCACCGACAAAATGGATGGCGAGGTGTTTGACACTGCCGGGCCGACATTAAGAGTCGTCGCCAACATGGCGGTCGGTTACGATAACATTGATTTGGCCGCGGCGACGGCGCGCGGCATTATGGCCACCAACACGCCCGGCGTTTTAACCGACGCCACGGCGGATCATGCGTGGGCGCTGCTCTTCGCGGTGGCGCGCCGCATTCCCGAATCGGAAATTTATTTGCGCGCCGGAAAATTCAAAAGCTGGGGGCCGCTGCTGTTTCTCGGCGGCGACGTGACCGGTCGTACGCTCGGCATCATCGGCGCGGGCCGCATCGGTCACGCGGTGGCGCTGAAGTCGCGCGGCTTCAACATGCGCGTGTTGTACGCGGATGAAATGCCGAATCCCATCATCGAGCGGGAAGTCGGCGCGCGCAAAGTCAGCGTCGAAGAATTGCTGCGCGAGTCGGATTATGTTTCGTTGCACGTGCCGCTGTTGCCGTCCACCAAACAGTTGATCAACGCGCAATCGCTGCGCTGGATGAAAAAAACGGCGTATTTGATCAACACCAGCCGTGGCCCGGTGGTGGATGAAGCCGCGCTCGCGGAAGCGCTGAAAAACGGCATCATCGCCGGCGCGGCGCTCGATGTGTTTGAGCGCGAGCCGCTGGTGCATCCGGAATTGCTCAAGCTCGACAACGTCGTGCTCACGCCGCACACGGCCAGCGCGACGATTGAAACGCGCTCAAAAATGGCAACGATGGCCGCGGAAAATCTTCTCGCCGGCCTTGCAGGGCAAAAACCGGCGAATTTAGTGAACGTGGAGGTGTGGGGAAAGCAGCGAAGTTAGAGGATAGATGATCGATGATGGAAAATCGATCTGCAATCATCTATCCTCGTTTTTAGCGTTATCAGCGTTCTACTTAAAATTGTGAGGAAGGAGAAAAGTGGATCTAATCAACAAACTCGTGGTCAAGATCATGCCGCTGGTGCCGAGGCCGCTGGTGCGCAATGTAGCGAACCGTTACATCGCCGGCGATTCGATTGCCGATGCCGTGCGCTTGGTCTGCGACTTGAACCAGAAAAAGATGATGGCGACGCTCGACGTGCTCGGCGAGCATATTTCTAAAAAAGAAGAGGCGACGGCGACGGTGAGCGAGTATCTCGAAGCCCTTGAGGCGATTCATCGCGAGAAACTCGATAGTAATATTTCGATCAAGCTCACCGCGTTTGGCCTCAAGCTCGATTTTGACTTTTGTCTCGCCAATGTGCGGCGTCTCGTGCAGCGCGCGCAGGAGTTGAATAATTTTGTGCGCATCGACATGGAAGATTCGAGCTGCACGACGGACACGCTGCGGATTTATGATACGCTGCGCCAGGAATTTCGCAACGTCGGCACGGTGATTCAGGCGTACATGCGGCGGGCGCTCGCCGATATTCGCGGCCTGGCGAACGGCACGCCCGCCAATTTTCGCCTGTGCAAAGGCATTTACGTCGAGCCGCGCGCCATTGCGTATAAGAACCGCGAGCTGATTAACAAAAATTTCACTTTCTTGCTTCATGAAATGCTGCGGCAGCGCGCGTACGTCGGCATCGCCACGCACGATGAGCGGCTGGTGTGGGACGCGATGCGCCTGATTGACGAGATGAAGCTCACGCGCGACCAATACGAATTTCAAATGCTGCTCGGGGTCGATGAAGAGTTGCGCGATACGATCATCAACGCCGGCCATCGCTTGCGGGTTTATGTTCCTTTCGGAAAATCCTGGTATGCCTATTCCCTGCGCCGTCTGCAGGAAAATCCGCAGATTGCCGGTTATGTGATACAAAATTTCTTCGGATTGAAAAGCACGTAATGCCCAAAAGAATCGTCATCTGCTCGGATGGCACCTGGTTTACGCCGGAACACAAACATAAAGGCGTCCTCACCCCGAGCAATGTTTATAAACTGGCCTGTGCGATTGCGCCGCGGGCTGCCGACGGTACGGAGCAGGTTGTGTTTTATGACAAGGGCGTTGGCGCCGGCCGGGGCTTGAATCGCCTCTTTGGCGGCGCATTTGGAGCGGGGTTGTTTAAAAATATCGAAGACGCCTATTCCTTTATCGTTCACAATTATGCCGAGGGCGATGCGGTCTATTTTTTCGGTTTTAGCCGCGGCGCCTACACGGTGCGCAGCACCGTGGGCTTGATTCGCAAATGCGGGCTGCTCAAGAAAATTCACGCCGATAGATTTTCCGCCGCTTACGACTTGTATCGTCGCCGCGACCTCACGCCTGATACGCCGGAAGCGAAAAAATTTCGGGAAGATTATGCGCGCGAAATTCGCATTCAGTTTCTTGGCGTTTGGGAGACGGTCGGGGCGCTGGGAATTCCATTCGGCTTTCTCGGCCGGCTGACGCGACGGCGCTATCAATTTCATGACGTGCGGCTGAGCCGCATCGTTGACCATGCGTATCACGCCGTGGCCATTGACGAGCAGCGCCGGCCGTTTGCACCGACGTTGTGGGAAGTGCCGGATTCCGGATCGCAACATGTCGAGCAGGTGTGGTTTGCCGGCGTACATAATAATGTCGGCGGCGGCTATCGCGATCATCGTTTGTCGGACGTGGCTTTTGTTTGGTTGCAAGAAAAAGCCGCGGCCTGCGGTTTGGAGTTTGACAACACCTACATTCAAAAAACAATCACGCCCGACTATGCCGGAGAAAGTTTCCGGTCCAAAACCCTGCTGTTTTACCGGCTGCTTGGCGCGGCGCAACTTCGCGCGATTGCGCAACACGGCGGCACGTCCGAATCAATTCACGACAGCGCGCGCCGGCGCTTTGAGGATGAGCGGCTCTCCTATAA
>CAZVZZ010000080.1:8369-10921 GCA_964631505.1 uncultured Cytophagia bacterium | reverse complement strand
CAGGCCGACGAGACGGCGCTCGCGGTCGCGGGCGATTAAAATAAACGGCGAGGCGCCGCGCTGCTTGCTGCCGTAAACTTCCCACCATGCGTACATGAACTCGTGCCGCAAAAAAGCGCTCTTGCGCGCTGCGCGATCGAGCAGATGATTCCACTCCTCTTGCAAATCACGGAAGGCTTCCGCGTTGTCGCAGAGCGTAACGGTGAAAGCTTCGGCGGCTTTGCGGGAGCGGGTTTCCTGTCGCGGCGGCCGCTCGTCGGTGATTTCTTGCAGTTCTTGAACTTCGTTGAACATAAATTTATCGTAAAATCGGGATTCAGATTGCAAATTTCTCCCACGGATAAAAAGCTGCCCACGGATACTTATTAAATGTTTCTCAATACAATTCAACTGCCCATTCCTTTATCCGTGGGTCGTTTCTCATCCGTGGGTAAAAAATTAATGACTCATATCGTTCCGTGAATTCCGCTTCACAGTTCCGGCATAAACGCGATTGAGAAACCGGTTGCGAATAAATCGCGCGCCGGCTTTAGTCACGAACTGCACGTATTGGCGCACCAGCGCTGCGTCCAGCGCGATGTCCGGTTGCATGTCGCGCTGCAAGCGGCCATCCTCCTCATCGAGGCGAATGAACCGGACGGTTTTGCCGCTGCTGTCATATACCGCAAAACTCAAGGGTGAATCGGCATAGCGCGGATACCCGATGCTGCCGGGGTTGATCAAATACAATGATTCTGCATTTAATTTCATTTCCACTGCCTCGAAGTTGTGCAAACCTTCGCCATTCAATTCGTGCGCCGCGGCTTTGTGCGTATGCCCGAAAAAGCAGGCCTGCAACCCGGGGTAATTTTTTTTGAGCAGCGCGAACGATTGATGAATCGCCTCCTCCGTCAGCAGGTACTGCGAATAGGATTTCAACGAGCCGTGGACGACCACGAAAGCGTTGTCGATCACCAGCGTTTCCGGCAGGGATTCGAGATAGCGGCGGCTGCCGGCGCTGAGCACGGCGCGCGTCCACAACATGCGGCGCCGGGCTTCAGGCTGGAAATACACCGGCTCGAACACGCCGCAGGCCGCGAGATCGTGGTTGCCGGCAATCGAGATCACCTCGTGCGCCCGCAGCATTTCGCAACACTCGTTGGGCCGCGAGCCGTAGCCGACGACGTCGCCGAGGTTGATGATCTTGTCGACGCACAGCGCGCGGCACCGGTCGAGCGTGCTTTGCAGCGCCGCGGCGTTGGCGTGAATGTCAGAGAAGAGCGCGTATTTCATGGCGGTTGGCCGAGCCAATTTATTTTGTAAATTACGAATTTATCATTTTAACAATAAAACCGGCTAACCGGTAAACCGACTAACCGTCCAAGCCTGGTATTCACAAAGCCGCCCGCCGCCATCACTGCCGGCAGCGGATCATGCCAGGCAAATTTGTCATAAACTTTTTTGCAGAACAGCGAGTTGATCCAGCCGCCGAACGACAATTCGCCGCGGCGGTGATACTCAAAAAACGCCAACACATCATGGCGGAATTGCAGCCACCGAATGTCGGTGCGATAATCCGGGGTGGCGGCAAGCGGCGCGCTGCTTTTCATGTAATACCGGTACGCGTTGGCCGGCAAATTTACGCCGGCACTGGCGCCGAGATAATGCCACAAATTATAGCGCGCGTTGATTTCCATCAGATAATATTGTTTGTCCACCGCGTCCTGCTTGAAATCCAGTTTCACCGGGCCGATGAATTTTATTTTCTTCAACAAGTTCAGGGCGAGATCGCGCAATTCGTCATTTTTGACGAGCTGCAGATACGTGCTCTCGCCGCTCACCGCCGGATAGGTGCGGATTTTTTTGCCGCTGAAATAGCCGAGCGGCTCGGAGTTCTGATCGAGAAACGTGTGAAACGAATAGATCAGGTCGTCGCCGCCGGCAATGAAGCGCTGCACGAGAAACGGAATTTTTTCCTGTTGCATCGCGGCAATGACTTTGGAAAACTCTTCCTGATCGTTGACAATGATCGCCTTGTATTCCAACCCGCCGAGACTTTTGATGACGGCGGATTCAAACCAGTTGATGTGCGTGGTCGGCTTGACGACCAGCGGAAACTGCCACGCGAAGCCGGCGCGATTTTTCTGGACGACTTCGGTTTCGGTGTACGAAGCGGGCGCGGGCAAACCGTGGCGCTTACAATACGCGACGAATTTCGCTTTGTCCAGCGTGTCCGTGATCGTCGCGGCGTCGGGCATGGTGAATTGATAATATTTACTCAAGGCCTCGCGGTGCGCGGAGACGAGCTTGAGCTGCTGATCGTTGCTGTAATACAACGGCACGCGGCCGGGCAGCGTTTTGCCGTGCGCCAGCAAAGCGGCGAGTGTTTTCTCCGGCTGATTGGCCGGATCGGCGGTGACAAAGCCGCCGCGGCAATAGCGCGACGCGAAAACAAAATTATCCCGCTTGTCGCCGGTGGCGCAAACGGCAAAGTATGGAATTTGGGCCAGACCGAAACAACGCACAATCGTTAGGCCGCCCATCACATGGGGCGTTGCACTTGCTTCGACCTG
>CAZVZZ010000080.1:4083-8269 GCA_964631505.1 uncultured Cytophagia bacterium | reverse complement strand
GACCGCATCAGATTCAACGCGAACACGGCCGGGGAAAATTTGCCGCGACAATCCAGCAGCGTCTCGTCCCAGATGTTGACACGGCGGAGACGATAAGTTTCTTCGCCGGGGCGGTTCAGACCTTTACGCGTGCTGTAAGCGTGCGAGTAACCCGCTTCGGCAACGGCAGCGAGCACGGCTTCGGAGTGATGGCCGCCGGGAAACGAGATAGAGTCAACCGTTTCCTGCAATTTCGCTTCCAGCTCCTGGCGCGAAAGCGCAACTTCTTCGCGCATTTGCGCAACGGGGACGGCGGCGAGATTGAGATGATGGCGCGTGTGCGAGCCGAAATCAACGCCCGCCTGGCGGAGCGCTTTGATTTCATTCCAGCTCATCAGCGCGTTTTCTTTTTCGAGCAGGCGCTCGCTTGCCACCGGGGCGCCGAGCTTTTGCAACAGTCCGCGAACGCGCGTTTCCGGCCAATCTTGAATGAACGCGACGAGCTGATAGATCAACGGCGCGCGTTCGGCCACCGGCGTGCCGGCGAGGCGCTGCACCAGCGCCGTGATTTCGCCGAACATTTTTGCAGCCAATCCCTGCGCCAGCTTCGAACCTTCGCCAAAACCCGCGGCGGACACGGCGTTTTCCATTTTCATACAGGCATGATAAAGCTGATCCCACCAGAACAGATGCGAGGTGCCGATCAGCGCCGTCGGCAAAAACATCGTCACCGGCAGGCGGTTTTGCTGCAAAATGGGCCACGCGTATTTCAGAAAATCCTGATAGCCGTCGTCAAACGTCACCACGCAATGGTTTTCTTTCGTTCGTTGGCCGCGTTGCAAAATTTCCGGCATGGCGGTGAAGCGAAAATGCTTTTGCAAAAAATTCAGCAGCCGGGAAAAATTTTCGGCGGTGACAATAATGCTGCGGAGCGAGAGATGATTTTGCAGCACCGGCGAGGCGGCCGGCAGCACGCGGTGAAACATCAACACCAACACGCTGCGGCCCGCCCGGCGGTGCCACCACAAGTGCAGGGCGAATAAACCTGAGCCATAATACAACCATGCCGCCACTGTACGCAAAAATGATTTCACATTAACCTTCTTCATCACACGACGCTCACGCTACAACCATTTCATCATTACGCGTTAGCATTCGCGTAATCGTACTTATAATATTTCGGTTTGTAGTAATACGGCAGAACTTCCTTCAGATTGTTGACGATCATGCCGGGCGTGTGCGCGGTGGAAGTCCGAACCAACTCAAGCCCGCGTTTGACCACGTCACGCGGCGTTTCACCGGCTTTGACGAGATACAAAATCGAGTCGACGTGGCGGCCGATCACCAGCGCATCGTTCACCGGCACCACCGGCGGCGCATCCACAACGATGAACGGAAAATCCTTTTTCAACAATTTGATCAATTGCATGAACTGCTTCGACGAAAACAGGTCGACGGGTTTGCGCTCGGAAAGGCCGCACGGCAACAGCGCCAGCTTGCCGTAATTCGTTTGCACCAATACTTCACGCAACACCGCTTTGGTCGTGGCCGGCTGTTCGAGTAAATTCGCCAAGCCATTGTGATTGTCGACTTTAAACAGCTTGTGCTGCGTCGGCCTTCTGAGATCCGAGTCAATCAACAGCACCGGCGCGTCTTGCATCATGGCGATGCTGGCGGCGAGATAAGCCGCAAACGTGCTTTTGCCTTCCGAGGCAATCGAGCTGGTGATCAACAGCGTTTTTTGCTTGCCCGCGGACAGATTGCTTCCCAGCAATTCGTTGAACTTTGCATTCTGCATGAGCCGCGTGGTCACGCGCTGCACCTCGATGGTATCCTGGCCGTCAAGATCGAAACTGAAATCTTTTTTCATGATGCGCGGCATGACGCCGATGACCTGCAAGCCGGTGGAATCCGCGACTTCCTCCACGGTCAGGAACGTGCGGTTGAAAAATTCAAAAGCAAACGCCAGCCCCAAACCCAGCACGACGCCGAAAAAGCCGCAAATCATCAGCTTGGTGCGTTTGCTCATGCTGATCGGCTCCAGCGGAATTTGCGCCGGCTCGAGAATGCGATACAGATACTCACTCTGTGTGTTTTGCAGTGCGGCCTGCATTTCCGAGCCTTGGGATTGCTTCACGAACATTTCATATAATTCACGCGCCTGATCGACGTCGTGCTTCAAACGCTCTTCAGTCACTTCTTTGGAGGGAATTTGCGCCACGGAAGCGAGACGCGATTGCTGCACGGCCGTGAACAACTGGCCGACCTTGCTCTTTTTGTCCTCCAAAAACTGGAGGCGCAGCCGCGCCATTTCGCGGTCAAACCAAAGGCGATCATCGCCGGCGCCGCGCTTCACCGCCAGCACGTGTAGCAATTCGTTTTGCATGGTATCGTCCAGCCCTTTGATTTCGCCGTTGAGCCGGTTGATTTCCGCTTCGTTCCACGAGGCAAACTTCATCTGGCTCATCAACTCGCCGAGTTTGTTGCGCTGCTGTTTGAGCAGATGCTCCAGCAATGCCGAGGTGTACATCGTGGCGGTTTTGCCGCTCAAACCGAGCTGCGCATTGGCCACCGCGAGGGTTTTATTTTCCTGCTCCAGTTGCGTAATCGTGGCTTCCATGATCGCGCCCAGCGTCGCCACGCGCTCGTCATCAAGGCTTTGATGATCATAAGCCGTAATCGCCATGCCGGTGCGGAATTGCCGCAGCTTCGCTTCGGCGTCATCCAGGCGTTTTTTGTAGATTTCCATCTGCTGGCGGCTAAAGGACAGGCCGCTTTCGACGCCGCTCATTTCCGTGCGCCGGCTTTCCTGCACGAAAATATCGACGAGCGTCTTCGTCATCAGATAAGCCAGTTGCGGATTTTTATACTCCGCGGCAATCTGGATGATGTTAACGCCGTTCGGCTTGACCTTGATGATTTCTTCTTTCAACCGCTGAATCAGCAACGCTTCTTTCAATTCCGCCAGCGACAGTTGCGGCGTTTGGCGCTGCGCCTGTTCGGCCAGGTCGCTGATCAACGAGTCGGTGCGGAGCAAATCCGCTTTCTCAATCAAGCGCCGGAGCATTTCCGGGCTCATGATCTTCGCGCGCACGGTGGCGAAGTCGGTCAACGCCTTCACGTCCGGCGCATAGCGTTGCACGGTGCGTGATTCGAGATCCAGCTCACGCAACAAAATGGTGGAGCTGGACTCGAATTTCGGCACGGAGTTGTACGCCCAATAAAAGCCCAGCGCCGCGAAAAAGGCGAAGATGCCCAGCACCATCCATTTGCGCCGCCACAACATTTCCCAGTACAAAACGGGATCGAGTTTTCTGTTAATATCAGCCATGAGTATACCTGAGAACTTTAAATGATTATCGTTTTATCTGGCCGAATTCACCGCCAACAGCGGCACGAGAGCGACCACCGCGATGCGCGTCGTTTCAACCAGCATGCCGCCGACCGAACCGAGGATCGACTGCCGTTTCGGAATGTAAATCGTGTCGCCGCCGCGCAACACCAGTGGGGGTTGCTGCGGCTCGTCGTTATACTTCTGCAAATTGATCTGCGCCACTTGCGTCTGCAACGAGTCGCTGCCGACGATGCGCACGCGGCGCAGATCGGCTTTTTCCGTCGGGCCGCCGGCTTTGATTACGGCTTCGAGGATGTTGGTATTGTTCTCATACTGATATTCACCGGGATTGGCAATTTCACCGTAAATGTAAACCACGGAGGATTTTTTCAGCGGCGAGCGGCCGGCGGCAGCGGGGCCGCCCGGCACCGCCGGAATGTAAACAATATCGCCGGGCATCATTTTCGGCAGGTCGGTAACGGCATTGCGGTTCAACACGTCCGCCAGATCGATCACCGAAACTTTGCCCATGTCAGTGCCGGAGCCGCGCACCAGCGAAACCTGTCCGAGGTTCGCGGTTTCCAGCGGGCCGCCGGCTTCGAGGATCAACTGCCACAACGTCGGCATGACGGCAAAAGTGTATTTGCCGGGGCGCGGCACCTGGCCGTTGATGTAGGCTTTCTTGCTGCCAAACTCAATGACCGAAACTTTGGCCTGCGTGACTTTGGCGTTATAGAAAGCAAACTGCCGCACGATTTCTCTTTCCAATAGCTCGAGGGTATAACCCGCGGCGTTGACTTTGCCGACCGTCGGCAATTCGATCGTGCCGTCTTCGGCAACGCGAATTTGCGTGTTCAACGTCGGCTGCTGCCA
>CAZVZZ010000080.1:0-3983 GCA_964631505.1 uncultured Cytophagia bacterium | reverse complement strand
ACGGCGCCGGTTAGCCACAACGCGCGGCGGCGGCTTTTAAACGAATCATCGGCTTCGCGCTGCGCCTTTTGCCATTTGGCGAGCGCCAGCTCTTTATCCGTGAGATTCGTCGCGCTGATTTTGCGATAATTATTTTCAGCGCTTTCCGCGGCCTCGCGGTCATCGCGAAATTGGCCGTGCTTGATGTACGCTCGCACGCCGGCGCCAAGCGCCAACGCGGTGAAGGCCCACCCCTTTTGATTCGCGCCTTTGTAGCGCTGGCCGGCGCCCGGCAGCACCAGCGAGCCAAACATCGCTTTGGCCGGCGACAACGGCTGCAGTCCGATGCTGATTTGACGGCTGGAATGGCGGTTGAAATCGATTTCGACTTCTTTGCTTTCATAGCCGCGTTTCATCGCGATCAGCTTGTACGGGCCGGCCAGATTTTGCGAGATCGTGAACGGAGTTTTGCCGATGAACGTGAATGCGCCTTCGAGACGCACCAGCGTGCCGTCGGTTTCACTCACAATCGTGACAACGGGTTGGGAGCTCGCGGTCTGTGCTGAGGTTTGCTTTCCCGCAAACATCAGCGCCAGACACACGAGCACGAAAGAGACTTGACAGTTGGGTTTCATGATTTTCTCTCCACTTGCACTGCAATGTAAGATTAACGCCAGAATTTAAGAATTAACAATAACGCCAGCAAAAAAAGCGGCGTCGAGATCAACAAATTCGCGGACAATTGTAAAATCTGGCAGGTGGTTTGGACGCGATTATCCTGCCATATAGAAGCGAGTTTCATCATCATAGGTCCTGCTCCTTACGATAGCGAAAATTACCGGTTCATTATTCAAACGCTTCAGTTAACTTTTGCGGCGCCGTAACGCCATAAAAAAAGGCGTAAGGCCAGGCCGCGCCGTTCAGGCGCCCTGACATTACGCCTTCGACTTACAAGCCTCCGCGGTCCGAAGAAAATTCTTCGGGCGGCGGAGCTTATACGCCAAGGCTCCCGCCACGCGCGGCGGGACTGGCAAAAACTTTACGTAAGCTGCAGCATCTTGTCAACCGTTTGTGTTAAAAACAAAAAAAGGCGTAACCTCATACACGCTGAAAAAGCGCGACGAAGTTACGCCTTCGACTTACAAGCCAACATCCCAACGGGTGACACCTGCACGCCAAGGCTCCCAAACTCCTATCGTGAGTATTGCCGCGATACGAAACGGCAAGGTCTTGGCGAAGCTGTAAAATAAAAAAGGCGTCACACCGGTGTTATTCGACTTTAACACTGATGTCACGCCTTCGACTTACAGTTCTACTTCCTGCACGCCAAGGCTCCCACGACCTTGTTATGGGACAACCGAGATTTTCAAAACTTGTTGCTGCTAAAACGTGAATACAATATACAAAAAACCGAAAGCGATGTCAAGAGTTTTTTTGATTCTTGAAAAATTTATCAAACTTTTCCGCAGCAATAATGAACGCACTCAAACTCAAAACCAAACGCTGAATTTTTTTTGATCACAACACTGCAGATTGAAGACTTCCGCGAACGGCAACGGACGCCGTCAGCGGAAGTCTTCAATCCGCCCGGAACATCAACGGCGCGAAGCGCACACTAAAAAGTTGGACGCGCCCTCAAACCGTCGCCGCTTCCTGCGCAGCCGCTGCGGTTGGCGCCGGCAAATCAATTTTGGGTTCCGTCACGGTAATTTCCTGTTCCGCATGCGCCGGTGCGCCGTTGGCGCTGGACGCCTCAACCACACGGCGGCGCGGTTTTCGCACCGGCGTTTTAATCGGCAATTCAGCCGTTTCTTCAACATGGGCGGCGAGCGGCGCGCCGTTTTCAGCGCTGCCCTCCGCAACGGCATCTTTTTTCTTTCGCGGTTTGCGGGGTTTCTTCGGCGCGGCAAACGCGCCATCCATCAATAACTCACCTTTTTCAGAGACCACGGCCGCGGCGGCGCCATCCAGGGGCTCTTTCTTCTTGCGCGTCCGGCGCGCTGGCGGTTTTTCCTGCACGTGAAAACCGTCGTCAACCAGTAAAACACCGTTGCCCGGGCGTGGCTTATCCGCGTGCACCGGCTCCGTTTTTGCCATTAAGGTGCCGTCGGCGGTTTTTTCATACGTCGTATGGAGTGCTACAATCGCATTCATATCGGCACGATGAGCGGAAGGCAGGTCCAATTCTAAAACCCGCCGGTAAATTTGCAGGGCCGTTTCATCACGGCGCTCCAGCTTCAAATAAACTTCCGCCAATCGGGAATAAAGCTTCAAGCGGCTGGGCCGCTGCGCCAGCAAGCTCTCATATATCATCGCCGCGGCCTCGTGGTTACCGCGCCGACTTTGATAGCGCGCGCGAACCGTCGGCGAGAAGAAGAAAAATCCAATCGCAAAAAATACTGCCGCGCCGAGCGCAAGACCTCCGATCACCAGCGGCGACGGACGGTTGAGGCTGATGGAAGTTGGCGCGTGGGTGGCTGCGCTCGCTTCGAGCATCCGGCTCCGTGCCGCCGCAAACAGTTGATCAACGTCGCGATAATTCTCTTGCTGCATCCGGATTTTTTGCAAGTTCAGCACGGCCTCATCCCAATTGCCAGCGGCAATGGCCGCGCGTGCGGCTTGATACAACGAATCAAGCTGCGGTACAACGCTGACCACAGGTTCGGGCGTGGGCATCGAATCGACAACCGCCGGCAAAAGATTAGCGGCCAACAATGTGTCCGGCGCCGCGCTGGCCGGTTCGGCAAGCGGTGGCGTTGCTGTTGCAATCGCGGCGTTTTGCTTCTGCGCCGCTTGCACTTGCGCATACAAACTCTCCACGTCACGATAGCGGCGATTGATTTTGTGAACTTTTCCCAATAAAACCAGGGCGCTATCCAACTGGTGGCGCTGCCAAGCGGCAACGCCTTCATCATAATAACGCGCGGCGATGACTTCGATATTGTCGCGCTCAAAATACATTTGCGCGCCGGCCAGCTTTTGCTGCGCCTCACGATGCTCCGGCTGCAATTGCAGCGTTTTTTCAAACGCCGCGATCGCGCCGGCCCAGTCGCGTTTGCGAATCGCCACCAGGCCTTCGGCGTAGGCTTTTTCCGCCTCGATGTTGCTGGCCGCGAGGGTATCGGCGGCCGGCGGCGCCACGACCGGTGGCACCGTAACGGGCGGCGCCGCGGCAATCACCGATTGGTTGCTTTCGGTTGCCAACAGGGCCTGGACTTGCTGAAGCTGCGCTTGCACGTCGCGGAAATTCGCATTCTTGGCTCTAATTTTTTCCAGCGCGGCCTGGGCTTCCTTCAAATTGCCGGCGGCTCTTTGCCTTGCCGCAACCGTGTACAGATCATCCAACTGCGAAGAATTTTCCGCCAGCGCGATGAGATTATCAAAAGCTTCGCGTTTCGCCGGATCGCCGGCGCGGCTGTCTTTCAACTCAGTCACGGCTTGCTCGTAACGGCCTTGTTGATACAGCAAACGGCCCAACTCGTAGGACAGCACCGTGCGCAGCTTGGCATCGCCGGCAAGTTTTTTGGCTTCGCGCAGTGTGCTTTCAGCGCTCTTGCTGTTGCCGCGAATATTATAAATGCTCGCCAGCTCGCTCAACGCTTTCACCCGCAACTCCCCTTTGCTGGCGTTGGCGGCGCGCGAGAAAAACTGTTCGGCGCGCTCGTAATTTTTCCGCTCTTTGTGGGCGGCGCCGAGATTCAACAGCGCTTCCGCAAAATCCGGATCGAGCGCGATGGCAGCGTTATAAGCTTCGATTCTTTTGTCGATATTTTTTTCCACCAGCCCGGCGTCAAACCATTTCATCGCCTCGCGGTTGTGCGATTGCGGCGTCGCCACGGCGGCAAAGACAGCGATAAGCAGAAACGAAAGTTTCCATTGATAAAAACGTAAACGCGGTTGCATGGCACTCCTTGGGTTTAACAGGGTTGACCAGGAGGAATCTTTCCGTTGCTCGAGACCGTTGCCAGTGGCCAGAAAGATTCCTCCTGTAATAAACAATTTTC
>CAZVZZ010000079.1:0-11095 GCA_964631505.1 uncultured Cytophagia bacterium | reverse complement strand
CAATATCGCATGGCTGTTAAAAAACCATCAGGATTATTATTTTCGTTACGCATTTGAATATCGTCATGTATCAATTTCCCAAATTAAAAAAGGGTGGATTTCGGCCATGGCACAGGGTGAAGCGCTTGGGGTTTTAAGTGTTGCCTTTCACACCACCGGTGACAAAAAATACCTGGACTCCGCCAGAGGTGTTTTTCGTACTCTGCACATCAACACTGACTCTCTCTGGTGTTTCGGTATTGACAACAAAGGTTATTATTGGTTAGAAGAATATCCTACGGAAGATTTCTGTCATGTCTTGAATGGGATGCTCTATGCCTTATGGGGCATTTGGGATTACTATGTGGTGACGCGCGACAAGTTGGCGCTGACTTTATTCAAAGCCGGAATCAGAACGATTGCAGACAATTATTCCAGTTGGAAGGCTAAAACGCGAACGCAATCATATTACTGCTGGCATCGTCATGTGAATGCGGAATATCATCGGCTGCACTTGCATCAGTTGCAAGTTTTCGCCGACTTCTTTGGCATTCCCGAGTTTCGCGAGGCCGGAGCTTATTTTTTACGTGTTGATACGTCTGCGACCGCTCACCCCGCTTCCGAAAATATTTTTTCTAAACTAGCCAGGTTTTTAGGTTCTTCTTTCTAAAACCTTTTGACCTTAAAAACAAAAAGCGAGCCGCATCTCCATCTCCGAGATACGGCTCGCTTTTTTTATTTAAAATAGAGCACTGTCGTCAGTTTTTGGCGTCGTCTTCGACAACTTCGAAGTCGGCTTCCTGCACTTTGCCTTTTTGCGGGCCGCCGCTGCCGTTGGTCGGCTGGCCGGCCGCGCCTTTGGCATCGGCGGAGGCGCGCTCGTACATCTTCGCGGAAATGGCGTTCCATTCTTTGTTCAACGCTTCGCACGCTGAACGGATCTCTTCGACGCGATCGGTGCTCATCACATCTTTGATGCGCTTGACCGCGGTTTCGAGGCGGCTCTTCTCATCCGCGTCGAGCTTGTCGGCCATATCTTTGATGTTCTTCTCGGTTTGATAGACGAGCTGATCGGCCTGATTGCGCGCCTCGACGCCCTCACGTTTCTTTTTGTCCTCCGCAGCGTGATCGCGCGCGTCGCGTTCCATCTTGGCGATCTCTTCCTTGCTCAAGCCGGTCGCGGCTTCAATGCGAATCGACTGCTGTTTGTTCGTGGCCTTGTCCTTCGCCGAAACACTGAGAATGCCGTTCGCGTCGATATCGAAAGTGACTTCGACCTGCGGCACGCCACGTGGCGCCGGCGGAATGCCGTCGAGAATGAAGCGGCCGAGCGTACGGTTATCAATCGCCATGTCGCGCTCGCCTTGCAACACGTGAATTTCCACCTGCGTTTGGCTGTCCGCCGCGGTCGAAAAAATTTCGGATTTCTTGCACGGGATCGTGGTGTTGCGCTCGATCAACCGCGTGGTGACACCACCCAGCGTTTCGATGCCGAGCGACAACGGCGTCACGTCCAGCAGCAACACGTCTTTCACGTCGCCGCCGAGCACGCCGCCCTGAATGGCTGCGCCGACCGCAACGACTTCATCGGGGTTCACGCCTTTGTGCGGTTCTTTGCCGAACAATTTGCGCGCGATTTCCTGCACGCGCGGCATGCGCGTCGAACCGCCGACGAGCACGACTTCGTCAATATCCGCCGCGCTCATCCCGGCGTCGCGCAAAGCTGCTTCGCAGGGAGCCACCGTGCGCTCGAAGAGATCGTCGCAAAGTTGCTCGAATTTCGCGCGGGACAGCGTAATTTGCAAATGTTTCGGGCCGCTGTCCGTGGCGGTAATGAACGGCAGATTGATGTCGGTTTGCATCACCGTCGAAAGCTCGCACTTGGCCTTTTCCGCGGCTTCCTTCAAGCGCTGCACCGCCATCGGATCTCTCGAAAGATCGACGCCCTCTTGCCGTTTAAATTCCATTACCAGCCAATCCATGATGCGCTGATCAAAATCATCGCCGCCAAGGTGGGTGTCGCCGTTGGTGGCTTTCACCTCAAACACGCCGTCGCCGATTTCGAGAATGCTGATGTCGAACGTGCCGCCGCCCAAATCGAACACCGCGATTTTTTCGTCTTTCTTTTTATCGAGGCCGTACGCGAGCGAGGCTGCGGTCGGCTCGTTGATGATGCGCCGCACTTTGAGGCCGGCAATTTCGCCCGCTTCTTTGGTGGCCTGGCGCTGGCTGTCGTTGAAGTAGGCCGGCACGGTGATCACCGCGTCAGTGACTTTCTCGCCGAGGTAGTCTTCCGCCGTTTGTTTCATTTTTTGCAAAATCATCGCGGAGATTTCCTGCGGCGTGTATTCTTTATCGCCGGAGCGGACAACGGCAAGATCATTTTTGGCGGCGATGACTTCGTAGGGAACTGTATTGCGTTCACGGGTGACTTCGCCCATGCGACGTCCCATAAAACGCTTGATCGAATAAATCGTGTTTTTCGGGTTGGTAATGGCCTGCCGTTTGGCAACCTGGCCAACCAAGCGTTCGCCGGTTTTAGTAAACGCCACAACCGAAGGCGTGGTGCGCATGCCTTCCGAATTGGCAATTACCACCGGCTCGCCGCCTTCCATGACGGCGACGCATGAGTTTGTGGTTCCAAGATCGATGCCGATTATTTTACCCATGGTAACTCTCTCCAAGCTTTTGTATTTAAAAATGAGTCTCGCCTACCTTACAAAGGCTTGCGAGAAAATCGCCTTCATTTCATTACATTATAAAATCGGGCGTTTGCTATGACGGATTGATAGAATGATAACTTGCCTCATCTGCCCAAGCATCTGGTCAGGGTAAGGCAAAACAAGCACCCGCAAGAAATACAAATGCTGTGCCACTAAAAAAAACCAAAACGGTATCGGCTTTATTTTATGTTTATAAATGGTTTAAAACAAGACAAAGAGAGCTGATCAAGATGGCAGGGAAAAGGCGTTTTTGCAGGAGTCTGCCAGAATAGCAGGATATCAAAACCGGCTATATGAAAAAAAATTCAATAAGAAATAGCAAATCCCACAGAAAAATTTTTCTGTGGGATTTCATTTCTCCGTGTAGAAACCTGCTTAGATCATCGGCAGGATAGGCGGCTGTTCCTCGTCGACGTCCAGGCGATCTTCATTTTGTTTTTGGCAATCGAGACAGCGCAAGGAGCTTGGCATGGCTTCCAGGCGCGCCTCGGAGATTTCATTGCCGCAATCGACGCATTGGCCGTACGTGCCTTCGTCGATGCGCTTGAGCGATTCATTAATATCCGCAAGCTCCTCGGTGTCCATCGTCAACAGGCCGGAGAGGTATTCACGATCTTTGTCGAGGCGCGAAGCTTCTTCAAACTCCGCACTGCGCGAAGAGGTGGCGCTTTCGATTTCCACTTCATGATGCGTCAATGACGCCACGAGGCGATCGCGCTCTTCCATAATCTTTTTCTTGTAGTATTGCAGTTTCCTCTGATCCATGTCATCCATTTCCTCAAGTTTATGTGTCGAAGCCATGGAGTATTGGGTCCCAATAATCCAGCGCGCCAATAATCCATCAATCCATTATTCTAAGCTTGGCAATTTAATCATTTTCTACTTTTAATGCAACAAAGAATTTATTTTCGCCGCGCAACAGCCGGAGCAACACCGTGTCGCCCGGCTTGCTTTTTTCGAGCATGCGGTTAAATTCACGAACGTTGCGGACAGGCTCGCGATTCACGGCGAGAACGAGATCGCCGGCCTGGACGCCATCTTTTTCGGCAACGCTGCCTGTTCTCACGGCAGTGATCACAACGCCGGAAGTGGCGGTGAGATCAAATTCTTCCGCCAGTTCCTCGGTCAAGTTGCTCACGGCGAGGCCCAGACGGTTGCTCTGCTCATCAGATGAAGTCAAACGCGGCGCCGCGTCTTCATCGGGCCGCTCACCGAGCGTGACGGACAGCGTTTTCTCGCGGCCATCACGAAACAACTTGACACTAAGTCGCGCGCCCGGCTTGTAGGTGGCGATCAAATGCATCAATTGATTGCTGTCGGAAATTTTTTTGCCGTCCAATTCAACAATAAAATCGCCGTCTTTGATGCCCGCCTGGTCAGCCGGCGAGTTGGCGCTCACATCGCTGACCAGCGCGCCTTCGGTCGAGGGCAATTCAAGCTCTTTTGCCATGCTTTCATTCGGCGTTTGAATGTAGACGCCCATCCAGCCGCGCACCACCTTGCCGCTGGCAATGAGCTGCTCCATAATTTGCCGCGCCAGATTGATGGGAATCGCAAAGCCGATGCCGAGATTGCCGCCGCTCCAACTGTTGGCCACGATTGCCGTGTTGATACCAACCAACTCGCCGCGCAGATTCACCAGCGCGCCGCCACTGTTGCCCGGATTGATCGCGGCGTCGGTTTGAATGAAATCCTCGTAATCAATATCACCGATGCCGACCTGGTTGCGGCCTTTGCCGCTCACAATACCCGCGGTCACCGAATGCTGCAATTGCAATGAAAAGGGGTTGCCAATCGCCAATACCCATTCTCCCACTTCGAGATGATCGGAATTGCCCAGCTTCACCACCGGCAGATTTTTTTCATCAATCTTAATCACCGCCAAATCGGTTTTGGGATCGAAGCCGATGATTTTCGCCTTGTACTCTTTGCGATCCATGAGCACCGAAATATCTTCGGCTTCTTTCACCACGTGATTGTTGGTGAGGATGTAACCGTCGGCGCTGATGATGACGCCGGAGCCTAACCCTTCCTGTCGTTGTTCGCGCTGCGGGCGGCGAAACTGCCGGCCAAACCAATCCTCATGAAAAAACTCGGAAAACGGGCTGCGGCCGCGCACCACTTTCGTGCTCGACACGCTGACCACGGTTGGCATGACTTGCTGCGCCACTTCCACAAAAGCCTTGCCGGTGTTGATGAGATCGAGATGATCGTTCAACGCCGGTTTTTCGGCTGCGGCTTTGGCCGGGGCCGGGGTTTCGCGGGCAATGCCGGAATGGGTCCAGTTAAAATTCAGGGCGAGGCCGAGGCCAAGAATGACGCCGGCCAATAACGTCACGGCGATGAGAATCCAAATTTTGCGTTTCATGATCATGAGCCATCCTACCTGTTCGAAGAGGTTCTGTGGCGCAATACGCGCTGCGCCAGGCACTTTGCTTTATACAATACGGACATATTGGTCGCCTTGTTGCCCGTCCACACGGACGCCAAGATTTTTAAGCCGCAGCAACGTGCCGCGTTTAGTGCCGGAAGGAATATTGAGTTCGACTTTTTTGCCATCCACCGTCGGAATATGCACGCGCGCGCCGCTTTCCAGATCGCGTTCGTTTAAATTGAGTTCAAAATAAATATCTTTGCCCTGACGTTTGAACGCCTGATCGCTTTCGACATAAATGGTGATGACCAGATCGCCGGCGCCGCCGTAACCATTGCTCGTACCCATGCCCGGCACGCGCATTTTATGACCGTTTTCCACGCCGGCGGGAATACGCACGCGAATTTTTTTGCGGCTGGTCACGTTGCCGGAGCCGCGACAGTGCTGGCAAACGCCCGTGCGTTGGCGTCCCAGCCCGGAGCAGGTCGGACAAATCTTGCGCTGTTTAATCGAAACGGTACGCTCGGCGCCGGTGATCGCCTCCATAAATGAAATCGTTATTTCGCCGCTCAAATCCCGCGGCCCATAAGCCGGCGCTTGATCGTTCATCATGCCGTCGAAGCCGAACAAGTCGCGCAAAATATCGGAAAAAGCAAAACCCTGGCCAAACACATTGCCGCTGGGCGAATGAAAGCCGCCTGGGTTCCAACCGTGCTGCCGCAAAATTTCAGGATCAAATTGAAACCACTCGCTATCCTTTGCGGAGTGCCCGTAAAGGCGGAGATGGTCATATTTATTGCGTTTCGGCTGATCGCTTAAAACGTCATACGCTTCATTGATCTCCTTAAAACGCTCTTCCGCCGCTCTATCGCCGGGGTTGGCGTCCGGATGGCATTTCTTGGCCATCTGCCGATAAGCTTTTTTGATCTCATCGGCGCTGGCCTTTTCGCCGACGCCTAAAATGTTATAATAATCTTTAACTCGCATGTATGAAAACTCTTCAAATTGTCAAAATGATCCTGACAAAAGCAACTTTAATAAATTTGCAATGATTATGCCAATAATTTTCACGCTGATTCATTCGAATTCTCAATATGTTAGGCTCACAATTGCCGTTGAAATTCTTTAAAATTTTTTGCCAGTCTGGCTTTTCATGTTAAATTGACATATAAGAAGTACTTGACTTTGCGCAGGGAATTTGCTATCTTTTAATTTTGGTTGAACAATAAAGTTCACAAGATTGGCAAGCGGCAACGGAACTGGTGAATTTGGAGAACGGTATTCATGAGAATCGGTATCCTCACCGGGGGCGGCGATTGCCCGGGTTTGAATGCGGCAATTCGCGCCGTCGTGCGGCGCGCTGTTACCGAGTATGATGACCATGTGCTGGGCATCAAGAATGGCTGGGAAGGCCTCGTCGAATCCGATGTGGAGCCGCTGAGTTTATATTCAATCTCCGGCATATTGCCGAAAGGCGGCACGATTCTCGGAACCTCGCGGCGCAATCCATTGCGTCTCGATGACGGCATGAAAAAAATTTTAGACAACGTCGCCAAATATGAATTTGATGCACTCGTCGTCATCGGCGGCGACGATACGCTCGGCATTGCGAACAAGCTCGCCGAAAAAGGGTTGAAATTCGTCGGCATTCCGAAAACGCTAGACAATGATTTGCAAGGCACCGATCAGGCTTTTGGTTATGACACCGCCGTCTCGATTGCAACGGACGCCATTGACCGGTTACACACCACGGCGGAATCGCATCATCGCGTCATCGTCGTCGAAGTGATGGGCCGCTACACGGGCTCGATTGCCACGGCCGCGGGCATTGCCGGCGGCGCGGATTTTATTTTCATCCCGGAAGTCTCGTTTGCCTTTGAAGAAATGGCCACGCAGTTGATGTTACGCCACCGGCATGGAAAGAATTTCAGCATCGTCGTGGTGGCGGCGGGCGCCAAACCACAGGGTTTGGATCAGCCGGTGAGCAAGCAGGGCAAGGTTGATGAATTCGGCCATCCGCTGCTCGGCGGCATCGGCGAATTGGTGGCGCAAGAAATTGAGCAGCGCACCGGCATGGAGACGCGCGTTGTGGTGTTGGGTTCTATTCAGCGCGGCGGCTCGCCGACGGCTTATGATCGCGTGCTGGCCACGCGCTTCGGCATTCACGCGGTTGATATGGTGCACGCCGGGAAATTCGGTTACATGGCGGCGCTGCACGCCACCGATATTACCGAAGTGCCGGTCGTGGAGGCGATTCGCAGCACGCGCCCGGTTGATCCGCGTGTTTATGAAACCGCAAAAGTTTTTTTTGGATAGATAAAGCGAACTTAAGGAGAAAGTTATGGCAGTTAAAGTTGGCATTAACGGATTTGGCCGCATCGGGCGCAATATTTTTCGCGCCGCGCTGGCGGATAAAGAAATCGATATCGTCGCCGTCAACGACATTACCGACGCCGCCACGCTGGCGCATTTGCTCAAATATGATTCGATTCTCGGCATTCTCGACGCCGAGGTGAAGCCGCTGGAAAATGCGATCGCGGTGAACGGTAAAACCGTCAAAGTTCTCGCCAAGAAAGATCCGGCCGAGTTGCCGTGGAAAGATCTCGGCGTTGACGTCGTCATTGAATCCACCGGCCTTTTTACCGACAAGGAAAAGGCGGTGAAACACCTCACCGCCGGCGGCGCCAAGAAAGTGATCATTTCCGCGCCGGCCAAAGGTCATGACGTCACCATCGTGCTCGGCGTGAATGACAATGCGTATGACGCCGCCAAACACAGCGTCATTTCCAACGCCTCCTGCACCACGAACTGTTTGGCGCCGGTGGCTAAAGTGATTCGCGACAATTTTGGCATCAAACGCGGCTTGATGACGACGATTCACTCGTACACCAACGATCAAAAAATTCTCGACCTGCCGCATAAAGATTTGCGCCGTGCCCGCGCCGCCGGCCAATCGATGATTCCAACTTCCACCGGCGCCGCGAAAGCCATCGGTGAAGTGATTCCGGAATTGAAAGGCAAGCTGGATGGCATCGCCGTGCGCGTGCCGACCCCCAACGTTTCGCTGGTCGACGTGGTTTTTGAAGTGGACAAGAAAACCACGATCGCAGAAGTGAACAACGCCATTAAAGCCGCCGCCGACGGCAAGATGAAAGGCGTTTTGGCTTACACCGACGAGCCGCTGGTGTCGATTGATTTTCGCATGAACCCCAATTCTTCCATTGTCGATCTCGATTCGACCAACGTCATTGACGGCAACATGGTCAAAGTGCTGTCGTGGTACGACAATGAATGGGGCTTCTCGAAACGCGTCATCGATTTGCTGCATCTGATCGGACGTTCTTTGTAAAACGCTTTGAATTTTAAATTGCAAATTTGCAATTTAAAATTTATCTTATGGTGAGAGATGAATACAAGCTCAACTCCGCGCCGGCGGTTTATTGCCGGTAACTGGAAAATGTTCACTTCCGTGGCTGAAGCTGCGACACTGGTCAAGGCGCTGAAAGTCAAAGTGGTGAACATTCATAAAACCGACATGGCCGTGTGCCCGCCGTTTACCAACCTGGTTTCAACGGCGGAACTGCTCAAAGGCACGGCCATCAAGCTCGGCGCGCAAAATCTATATTGGGAAGAAGAAGGCGCCTTCACCGGCGAGATTTCGGCGAAGATGCTGCTCGGCGCCGGTTGTGAATACGTGATTATCGGCCACTCGGAGCGCCGGCAATATTTCGGCGAGACCGAGGAGACCGTGAATCGCCGACTCCAACGCGCGCTCGCCGCCGGCCTGCTGCCGATTGTGTGCGTCGGCGAAACCTTGGCGCAGCGTCAGGCCGGAACGACGGAGCGCGTGGTTGAAGCGCAAATCCGTGGCGCGTTCGCGCAAATTGCGGCGCCGGATTTTGCGAAAGTCGTCATTGCCTACGAGCCGGTGTGGGCAATCGGCACCGGCGTGAATGCGACGCCGGAACAAGCGCAGGAAGTTCATGCGTTCCTCCGCCGGCTGTTGGAAAATTTATACAGTCGCGAGCTGGCGGCGGCTTGCCGCATTCAATATGGCGGTAGCGTGAAGCCGAACAATGCGGCAGAGTTGCTGCGCCAGCCCGACATTGACGGCGCGCTGGTCGGCGGCGCCAGTTTGCAAGCGGAAAGTTTTGCGGCGATCATCAAAGCCGCGGAAGAGATCGATAAAAATTAAACAGAGGTTTTTATGTTCGGTTTGGTAGTGACGCTTTTTGTTTTCGTTTGTGTGCTGCAAATCATTGCGATTTTGCTGCAGGCCAGCAAAGGCGGCGGCATGGCCGGCGCTTTTGGCGGCAGCGGCGGCATGGGCACGGTGCTTGGCAATCGCGGCACCGCCACGTTTCTCAGCAAGTTGACCGCCGGCCTTGCGACCGCTTTTATGATCCTCGCGCTCATTTTGGGCATCATGAGCTCGCGCGGCGGCAGTGAATCACAAGGCCTGGTTGAGCAGGAACGGCAATCGCGCGGCTCCTCGCCCGCGGCGATTCTGCCTTCGGCACCGGCCACGCAGCCGGTCGCGCCACCGCAACAAACCCCGGCGCCGGCAACCGAGCAACCCAAGAAATAGCAAAGAGCAAAGCGCATGGCGCATAGCGGTAAAAATGAAAACAATTTATCGCTTTGCGCTGAGCGCTTCGCGCAAAACCTGCGGAAGTGGTGAAACTGGCAGACACACCATCTTGAGGGGGTGGCGGCGCAAGCCATGCGGGTTCAAGTCCCGCCTTCCGCACTCTGAACGTACGACAGGCCAGGCTACGCCCGGTGGGCAGCCTGGCCTGTCGTACGCAAACACCTGAAGCCGCGAAACCTCGCATCAAACGTCGGCGCGAAATGGCAAGATTAATTTTTCTCTCCTCGCCGGGATCCAAGCTCGGCAAACTTCCATAACCAAAGCCGACAACGAGAAAAAACGCTTTTCAGGATTATCCCCTCGGTTTATGCTCCGACGCCTTGCCCCGCTATTAAGCCTATTTCTTCTCGCCGCGCTGTTGGCATGGCGCTCACCCTATTTCTTCACGTTAGAAAATCTTTTGGCCATCGGCCTGCAAATGTCCGTTGTCGCGATCATGGCGCTGGGCCAGATTCCGATCATCATCGCCGGCGGTATTGATTTGTCTGCAGGCTCGGTGCTCGGCCTCGCCGGGGTGGTCGCCTGCCTGTTGTTGCAGAACGGCCAGCCGTTTATCGTCGCGCTGCTCGCCGCGTTGTTGACGGGAATCGCTTGCGGCGCGCTCAACGGTTTTTTCATTACGCGCGGCAAGCTGCCGCCGTTCATTGCCACGCTCGGCATGATGGGCATTGCCCGCGGCCTGGCGTTGATCATCACCGGCGGCGTGCCGATTTTTGGCCTGCCGGCAAGTTTTGCGGCGCTCGGCGGCGGCCGTTTTTTGCAAATCCTTCCCGTGCCGATCTTGATTACCATCGTCGTCGGCGTATTCACGCATCTGGCGCTGGCGCACACGCGTTTGGGCCGCCATGCGTTTGCCATTGGCGGCAATGCCGAAGCCGCGCGATTGGCCGGCGTTGCCGTGAATCGCTCAAAACAAATTCTCTATATTTTTTGCGGCGCACTTTCCGGCCTTGCCGGTTTGATTCTCGCCTCACGACTGAACAGCGGCCAGCCGACCGCCGGCACCGGTTATGAATTGGATGTTATCGCTGCCTGCGTCATCGGCGGCGCCAGCCTTTCCGGCGGCGAAGGCACGGTCGCCGGCGCGCTCATCGGCGCGTTGATCATGGGCGTGCTCCGGAACGGCTGCAACCTGCTCGATATTTCCGCCTTCTGGCAGCAAGTCGCAATCGGCGCGATCATCATCATCGCCGTGTTCATCGACCAAACCCGCCGGGCGAGGGTTGAGGGTTGATGAGCGAGGATTGATGATCGAAAATCGAAAATCGAGGAAAGTCGAAAATTTAGTGTATACCTTTTCTCGATCTTCGATCCTCAATCTTCGATCTTCGATCATCGACGAATAACTTCTTGACTTTTGCGCCGCGT
>CAZVZZ010000078.1:8546-11301 GCA_964631505.1 uncultured Cytophagia bacterium | reverse complement strand
CGGCCTGCACCTATTTGCCGTGCTCTACTACTAACAATAATTTAAAAATTAAGAACGTTACACGTAACACGTTACGCGAAAACTCAAAAATTGAATTCAAAAGACAACAAAAAGAAAGGCACCTTCAGCGACCTGCGTCTTTCGGTCACGCGCAAGTACGTTTTTCCCGACCCGCGGCGCGCCATGTTCATCGCCGGCGGGTTGCTGGGTTTTGGTATTTTGGGTTATTATGTTGTTGATTTTTTATTTCTCAAAAGCAGCGTTACCGCCAGTGGCCCGCTGTCGTCGTATCACGCCAAATTTGAGAAAGACTGCGCCTCGTGCCACAAGCCGTTCGGCGACGTGACCAGCAGCAAATGCTCGACGTGCCACGAAAAAACCGGCGACCAGCTTGGCGTGTACACGTTTGCCGCGCATTACGTTTATCGCTCCGGTGAAATGGCACGCGTAAAAACTGCCGGACAGAAATTTGCAACAAAAGAAAACGATTGCGCTGTTTGCCATCAGGAGCATCAAGGCCGTGAAGCCGCGGTGACCAATGTGCCGGATTCTTATTGCACTTCGTGCCATGAGTTTGGCTCGTTCAACAAAAATCATCCGGAATTTCAATTTGCCGCACAAAAACTGGCCGATGATTCAACGCTGGCGTTCACGCATGTCAAGCACGTCAAAGAAGTGGTCAAGCGCGAGAAATTAACGGACATCGAACGCGCCTGTTTGTATTGCCACAATCCGCAACCGGATGGCAAACGTTTCGCGATGATTGATTTTGATGCGCATTGCAGCGCTTGCCATTTGACGGGCGTTATTGGAACACCGACCCTAAAAATCAAAACTGCAGAAAATATTTTGGAGCCCGGCGTTGAAACGCTCGAAATGATTCGCAGTCGTCGCGGCCCAAACAAGGCGTGGGCTTTTAATATTAGCCCAAACGAGTTTCAAATCAAACCCGGCAATCGGCTAGTGAAGTTGCCCGTGCATCACGAAGATGCGTGGATACTGGAAAATCTACAAAGCATTCAGCGCGCGTTCAATCCCGATCGCGGCTTTGCCGAGTTGTTAAAAACTGTCGGTGCCAATTCCGTTTCCAACAAGAAAGCCGCGGCCACGGAGATTTACCAGGAAGCGCTGCAATCGCTGCAAAATTATGCCGCCGGCCTGCGCGGCCGCCCGGAGCCGGAAGTGCAAAAAGAGCTGGTGAAAATCGACTCGTTGCTGAAAGTCGCACGCCACAAATTGCGGCGCCAGCCGGTTTTAAACGGCGATGCCAAGTTTGTCTGGCCGGCGGCCGGGATGAATTCAAATCTCAATGCAGAACAAATCACTGGGCTGAATGATTTAGCGGCTTCGTTGACCGAAGCCTGCCGTGAATGCCACACGGTCAATAACGCGGCGATCCTGCGCGTGCAAAAAGATCAGCAGGTTTTGCAGCGCGCCGAGTTCAATCACCGTGCGCACATCGTGCAACGGCGCTGTCTCGATTGCCACACGGAAATTCCAATTGTCGCGGCCACCGCCGGCGCGACGACGGTCACGAAAGCGCAAGATCACGCGGCGATACAAAATGTTCCCGGCATCGAAAACTGCCGCGCTTGTCACAACGCCAACGAAACGTCCAATCGGTGTGTAACGTGCCATACGTTTCATCCAAACAAAACGAATCGCTCGAGTTTGCTGTTGTATTTCGATTGAAAAGTTCGTAGTGACGCCTTCAGGCGTTTATGTTTCGAGCGAAGAAAAACTTTCAAATCAAAAATTTTTTTAATTCCAAACTTTTATCCCTAAAGGGATTGCTACAAACATGAAAGCGAGACTTTTCTGCACCACCGGTTTGTTCGCCGGCGCGAAATTTGAATTTAACAAAGAAGCCAGCATCGGCAAGCACAAGAGCAATGACATCGTGCTGGCGCCGCCGATTATCTCGAATCGTCACGCGCGCATTTATTTCGACGAGTCGGCACAATGTTATTTTCTCGAGGATTTGGGCAGCCGCAACGGCACGCTGGTTGACGGCGTGCGCGTCAAGAAAAAAGAGAAATTGACGACGCTCAATATCGTCACGTTTGCGCAAAAGTTCGATTTTATTTTTCAGATGATTGATAATTACGAGCGCGAATCCGTAGCGGAGCAACCGTCGCGCCACCAATCGACGCCGGGACAGGCTTTTGCGGCCCTGCCGCCGACGGAGCCGGTGTTTGATAAAGAAGAAACAGTGGAGGTGGAGTCGGCGGTTGAACCAGTCAACGGCAAAACCATGCTCGAAAACGTGCGCGTGGTGCCGGTCGAAAGAACTTCACCGGCGCGCCATGGCCGCACGCTGGTCGAAGCGATGGCGGTGGGCAGAAAAATCGCCGCGAGCGAACCGGTTTTTCTTTTGGAGTTCAGCAGCAAGGGCCGGCGCTTTAAAACCGTGCAACTGAAAACAGGAGAAAATTTTCTCGGCCGCACGGCGCCTTGTGAAATCGAAATTGACGACCCCTCAATTTCCCGGCGCCACGCCGTGGTGACCGTTAACGCCGGGAAAGTTTTCGTGAAAGATCTTGGCAGCCGCAACCACACGTTTGTCGGCAAGCAAACGCTATTGGCGGAAACGGAAATTCAGCTCGATACAGCGCTGCGTTTCGGCCACGTCGAAGCGCAATTGATCCGGCGCGTGCAGAACAAGGCTTCAAGGCTTGGACATTTGGTGTAAGAAAATTTAATCGCGCCAAACTTTTCCGCGCTTTGCTTCGCATTAGTAAAATTTTTATGAATA
>CAZVZZ010000078.1:5889-8446 GCA_964631505.1 uncultured Cytophagia bacterium | reverse complement strand
AATCGCGCCAAACTTTTCCGCGCTTTGCTTCGCATTAGTAAAATTTTTATGAATAATACCCCCGAAATACATCCCGACGGCACCTTTATTCTCAAGCAGCCCGTGCCGTTGCCGGAGATCCTGGATATGCTCATTGTCGGCGGCGGCCCGGCAGGAACGGCAACGGCTTTTCGCGCCAAAGAGCTGGGACTGGCCGGCCTGGTCATCGACTTTGACGACGTGATGAAACGCATTCGCGACTACGCCAAAGACAAGCTGATTCTGCCGGATTACGGCGGCGGCGACAGCATGCAGTTTCCCAAAGGCAACGCCCTGGTTTCATTGCTGCAATTTGCGCCGATTGACAAGGACGATATGTGCCGGCAATGGAAAAATTTTTATCGCGAGAACAACATTCCCGCGCAGGTCGGCGTCGAGCTGCTGGGCTTGCAGCGTCGCAACGACGGCATCTGGCAAGCACGCGTTTATAATCATCACCGTCACGAAGAGCAAGCGTATTTGGCAAAACACGTGGTCATGGCGATTGGCCGCGGCGTACCACGACGCTTCGATATTCCGGGCAATACGGACGGCATCGCATACCGGCTGGCGGATGCGGCGCTTTATGTGGGCGCCCCGGCGCTGGTGATTGGTGGCGGCACTTCGGCGGCGGAAGCGGTGATTGCCGTCTCCAATGCTAAAATCCAGGCCAATGATGCGACCGCAGTTTACTGGTCCTATCGCGGCGACAAACTGCCCAAAGTTTCGAAGGCGTTGGCCGAAGTTTTTTTCGACGCCTACATGGGCAACGGCAATATTCGCCACTATCCGCACAGCGAGCCGGTGGCCATTATTACCGCCGAAGATAAAAAGCAATATCTGTCGCTGCGCGTGGATCGCCGCGAAATGGAAGGCCGGCCGCGCGAAACCTCACATATTGAGTTTCCAAAAGAAAAGTGTATCGCCTGCATCGGCGAAGACATTCCCAGCGCATTTTTGAGCACGCTTGGAATCAATATGGTACCCGGCGGGCCGAGCAACAAGCCGCGCTTCGCCGTGACGCCGCTGCTCGAAACGCCACAGCCGAATATTTTTCTCATCGGCGATATTTTAAGCCCGGCTTATCTCGAAACCGCTAGCTTTGACGCCGATCCGAAAGCGTATCAGGAAATCCGGCGGCGCGGCAACATCAAAGCGGCGCTGCGCGACGGCGTGCTCGTGGCCGAGGCGATTGCGCAAAAGCTCGCGGGCAAAAAAGTCATTCGTGTCGATCTCGATTTTCAGGAAGAGCGCGTCGAGCAAAAATTTGCTGCGGCAAAAACTTCCATTGTTGAAAGCGACGGGCCGCCGAAAGCGAGTTTCGCGGCCGCGCGTGCTGAGGAAGAGTATCAGGCGGTGCTCATTCGCATTATCTCCGGCAATGTTGAAAGCGATGAATTTGCCGTCACTAAAAATGGCCTCACCACCATTGGCCGCCAAGAGTGTGAGATTAATTTTCCTGAAGACATGCTGCTTTCCGGCCGGCATGCTTCGATCTCACACGGCGCCGAAGGCTATTTTCTTCGCGACGACGGCAGCACCAACGGCGTGTTTATCCGAATCAAAGAGGCGCGACCCGCGGAAGTTTTTAATGGCAGCGTCGTGCGTCTCGGCAAGCAGATGTTGTTGTTTGAAACTGAAAACGGCAACGCTTCATTCATTCACATCGACGCCAACGGCAAACCGTTGAACCGTTATGAGCTTTCGGCGCAAACCGTGGTGCTCGGCCGGCAGTCGCCGGATATTACTTTGGAACAAACCGATATGGCGTTGTCGCGCCGCCATCTTTCGATTACGTTCAAAGACCGCAAAATTTGGGTGAAAGATTTGGGCAGCGCCAACGGCAGTTTTGTCAAAATCAAAAATTCGATTCCGCTGGAGCCGGATGATCAATTCCGGGTCGGTAATCAACTTTTAAAATTCAGCTTGAAAAAAGAAGTCGCGCGCCGGACGATTATTTTCAACACGGAAGTCAAAGCTGTCCGAAGTCCGAAGTCCGAGGTTGAGAGTCCGAGGTCCGAATTCCGAAGTCCCAAGCCTGAAGTTCGAAGCGAAAGGTTGGAAGAGAGTTATCGGAAGCCCGAAGTTGGAAGTCGGGAGGTTGAAGCGGCGAAACCCGAGGGGATGGTCGTTGTCTTCAAAAATTTTGGCAAGAGTTGCCCTTTTAAAGCCGGACAAACGATTTGCGAAATCGCGGAGAAAAACGGTTTGAAATTGAAAGCCGATTGTCGCATTGGCAGTTGCGGTATAGATCCAATTCGCATTGTTTCCGGCGCAGAAAATATGAGTCCGGTCGGTGACGAGGAGCAGGGGACGCTGGAAGATATCAACAAACTCGCGCCGGGGAAATATCGTCTCGCGTGCATGGCCAAACCGCAGGGGCCGGTGGTGGTGGAAATTTTGGAACAAAAATAAATTATTTCGTCGTAGCGCCTTCTCCGCCCCGCGTCATAATGAAGCAATGAAAGGCGGAGCGGGGCTGGCGCCCAATCGCACAAAATGATTTTACGTTTTATTATTACGTTTTGCGCCTGAAGGC
>CAZVZZ010000078.1:4138-5789 GCA_964631505.1 uncultured Cytophagia bacterium | reverse complement strand
GGCGCGACGACAAAATTTTTGCAGGAGTCATCAGTCATGTTGTTTCGATTCAGAATGAAGGCTGTGTTGAGTGTGTTTGCAATTCGATTGGTTTGTCTCGGCCTCTCCGGCTGTGATTCCGGGCCGGCGCCGACCAATTCCACGCCAACGAATACGCCGGCGTTGACGACGCAGGACATTCAAACGTTAATGACGCAAGCGGTGGAACAGGCGCAGCGCCTCAACGAATCCATCAACGTGGCCATCGTCGATCGCGAAGCGAACGTACTCGGTATTTTTCGCATGAATGGCGCGCGGCGCGTCGGCGCGGCTTCGGAAGGTTTGTTCGGCGAAATTGCAAAAGCGCGCAGCGCCGCGTTTATCAGCAGCAATCAACACGCGTTCACGACGGTTACCGGATGTTTTACAACCCGCAGCCATTTTCCGCCGACGGCGACTTACAACAACACGCCGGCCGGCCCGCTGTTCGGTGTACCGTTTTCCAATCGCAGCGACAGCGACATTCAACCAAACGGCGGCCCGCGCCCGCCGCTCGGTCCGCCGCAACCGCCGGCGCCGGGGCAACCGGGATTGACGAATATTCCGGGCGGCGTGCCGATTTATAAAAACGGCGCGCTGGCCGGCGGCCTCGGCATCAGCGGCGGCTCGGATACATTTGCGAAATTGAACACGCTCAATGATTATTGCGGCGGCGTGATTCAGGATGAAATCATCGCGCTCGGGGCGATCATCGGCTATCAGGTTCCGAGCCAACTGCGCGGCGATAATATTTATCTCGACGGCATTCGGCTGCCGTATTCCAACGCCGTCACGCCGCCGGGAAATTTTACGTTGACGTTCGATAGCCTCGCCACCCGCGGCACGGTTGATCCGAGTTATCCGATCCAGCCGACGCCCCCGGCAAAATTTCCGACGCAAGGCGAGGTGATGTACGACGCGACGCACGATTATCGCATCAAAGGCGGTTCAGTATTGACGGCGAGCGACGTTCAACAAATCATCATGCAAGCCGCGAATCGCGCCGCCAACACGCGCGCGGCGATTCGTTTGCCGCTCGGCAATGCGGCGCAAGTTTTTATCGCGGTCGCGGATTTGGACGGCACCGTGCTCGGCATTTGGCGCACGCCGGATGCGACGACGTTCAGTTACGACGTGTGCGTGCAGAAGGCGCGCTCGGTAATCGCTTTCAGCAACCCGGCGGATCCACTCGGCGCGAATTTGCGAACCATTCTTGGCCTGCCCGTAAATCAACCGTTGGCGATGAGTACGCGCGCGATTGGATTTTTGTCACAGCGTTATTATCCGCCGGGCATCGATCTCAACACTTTGCCGCGCAACCAGCCGCCGGTCTCAGGCCCGCTTTATACTTATGTTGATGGGCAGTTTGATTTTCAATATCAACGCTTGATGCCGACGCGGCCGCCGTTTCAAAACGGCCTGACGATTTTTCCGGGCGGCATTCCGTTGTATAAAAATGGGCAACTCGCGGGCGGCATCGGCATCAGCGGCGACGGCGTCGATCAGGACGATTACATCGCCGCGGCCGGCGCAACGGGATTCGAAGCGCCGCTGGCGATTCGCTCCGATCAAGTCACGTATCTCAATGTGAGATTGCCGTACATCAAATTTCCGCGCCAGCCGGATTTGAAGT
>CAZVZZ010000078.1:0-4038 GCA_964631505.1 uncultured Cytophagia bacterium | reverse complement strand
CCAAACGCCGCGCGATTCTTCCGCCGTTAAAAAAAATGCGCCGCCCGCCGCTACGCCGCGCGAAAAAATGCCGAAAGATTTCGAGCCGATTTCGAATCGCTGGCGCGACATCAAAACGCCGCCGTACGAAAAAAACGTCAAAGGCCGCTGGTATGATCCGTACAATCAAAATCGGCTCAAAGGCGATTATCCGATTCTCGGACAGAACACGTTTTTGGTTTTCACCGCGGCCACGGATTATCTCGTGGACGTCGTGCGTCTGCCGACGCCGAGCGGCATCAGTACGGCGGCCGTGCAGAGCCAGAATTTTTTTGGGCAGGGCGAGCGCGTGATCTCGCTCAACACGCTGCGCTTGAGCTTTGATTTCTATCACGGGCAGGTGGCGTTTCGGCCGCGCGATTGGGAGCTGCGCATCACGCCGGTGTTCAATTTGAATTACGTCGCCCTGCGCGAGAATAATGGCGTCAACATCAACGTCAGCCGCGGCGCGAATCGCACGGACCGCCAGCTTGCGTTTCAAGAGTTGTCGCTCGAAAAGCATCTCGGCAATCTCAGTGATAATTTTGATTTCGTTTCATTCAAAGCCGGCATTCAACGCTTTGGCAGCGATTTTCGCAGTTTCATTTTTAGCGATCTCAATTTAGGCGGCCGGTTGTTCGGCAATTTGCACTCGAATCGTTATCAATACAACCTCGCGTATTTTTACATGTTGGAAAAAGATACGAACAGCGAGCTGAACACGGTTTTTCAAGATCGCAATCAGCGCGTGTATATTGCGAATTTGTACCGGCAGGATTTATTTACTCTCGGTTACACGGGACAATTGAGCCTTCATTATAATAACGATCGTGCCAGCATCTATCAGGACACCAACGGTTTTCCGATTCGTCCGGCGATCATCGGCACGGTGCAGCCGCACGCGATCAACGCCTATTATCTCGGCTGGACCGGCGATGGCCATTTCGGCACGCTCAACCTCAACCACGCGTTTTATCAAGTGCTCGGCAACGACACGTTCAATCAGCTTGCCAATCAGCGCGTGCGGCTCAATGCGCAAATGGCGGCGCTGGAGCTTTCGGTGGATAAAGATTGGAAGCGTTATCGCGCCTCGGTGTTTTATGCTTCGGGCGATCCGAAGCCACAGGACAACGTCGGCCAGGGCTTTGATACAATTATTGATCAAACCGCTTTTGCCGGCGGGCCGTTCAGCTTTTGGAATTTGCAGGGCATCAAATTGATGGGCGTGAATCTCGTGAATAAAACCAGCCTGCTGCCAAGCTTGCGCAGCAGCAAAACTGAAGGCCAGCCGAATTTTGTCAATCCAGGCTTGCTGCTGTTCAATCTCGCGTTTGACGCGGAAGTGACGCCAAAATTGAAAGCCGTGTTCAACGGCAATTATTTGCGCTTCGTCAACACGACCTCGTTGCAGCAATTTTTAAATCAACCCGCGATCAGCAGCCATCTCGGCATTGATTACGGCATCGGCTTGATTTACCGGCCTTTTTTGAATAACAACGCGATCTTCACTTTCGCAGCCACCGGCCTGTCGCCGCTCGCGGGGTTCAGCAGTATTTATCAATCCAAGCAAACATTGTTTTCGGTTTTTACGTTGTTGAGTTTTACATATTGATTAAAAAACGACAATGAAAATATTAACAGAAAAAGAATTCCAACGGATAGAAACAACCCAACGGATGGCAGCTTTTAGCAGTTGGGTTGTCTCTATCCGTTGGAGCTTTCTTCTTATATTTTGTTTTGTATTATTTGCGACCATCTCTTCGGCGCAAGACAACAAACTCGTCCGCCAAACGCAAGCCGATGCCGATCGCAAGAGCAAGAGTTGCCTGAAATGCCATGGCGGTATCGAGAGCATGCACAAATCGCCGGCGGTGAAATTGGGCTGCACGGATTGTCACGGCGGCGATGCGACGGCGAACACCATGGCGAAGGCGCACGTCATGCCGCGCTTTGAAATGCGCTGGCCGACTTCGGCGAATCCGGAGCGTACGTTCACGTTGTTGAACGAGGAAAAATCGGAATTCATTCGCTTCGTCAATCCGGGCGATCTGCGTGTGGCGGATCAAGCTTGCGCGCCGTGTCATGCCAGGGAAGTTTTGAACGTGAAAAAAAGCATGATGACGACCACCGCGCTGTTATGGGGCGGCGCGGCATACAATAACGGCATCGTGTCGGTGAAAAATTATGTTTTGGGTGAGAGCTACAGCGCGACGGGCGAGCCGCAGCGCATTAACACCGTGCCGCCGCCGACGTTGGCGGATTTGAAAAAAGGCGTGTTGCCGTTTCTCCTGCCGCTGCCGCGCTGGGAAATTTCACAACCGGGCGATTATTTTCGCAGCTTCGAGCGTGGCGGCAAAATTCCGCGCGGCAATCCTTCGGAGATCGGCATTCCGAATATTTTGGATGAGCCGGGCCGGCCCGATAACAAACTCAGCAATCGCGGCCTCGGCACCGAATTGCTCATCAGTTCACCGGTGTTGAATATTCACAAAACGCGGCTGAATGATCCTCATCTTTCTTTTTTAGGCACCAATGATCATCCGGGCGATTATCGGTCGAGCGGCTGCACGTCGTGTCACGTGGTTTATGCGAATGATCGCTCGCCGGTGCACTCTGGACCATACGCGAAATTCGGCAATCGCGGCTTTGCGCAAACCGCGGACGCGGCGATTCCCAAACGGCAATCCGGGCATCCGATTATCCATCAATTCACCAAAGCAATTCCCTCGAGCCAGTGCATGGTTTGTCACATGCACCAACCCAACGGTTTCATCAACACGTTCTTCGGTTATCAAATGTGGGATTATGAAACCGACGGGAAATGGATGTATCCCGACAAACAAAAATTCCCTTCCGTAAAAGAAGCGTTCGCGATGTTGGATGCCAATCCGGAAGAGGCGGTGTTGCGCGGCAATTGGGGCGATCCGAATTTTCTGCGCACGGTGACGAAGCTCAACCCGAAGCTCAAGCGCACACAGTTTGCGGATTATCACGGCCACGGCTGGATTATGCGCGCGGTGTTTAAAAAAGACCGCAAGGGCAATTTGTTGGATAAAGACGGCAAGATCATTCCGCCGGATTCGCCGCACAAATTTCATGGCGTCGTGCCGCTCGCAGATGCGGATAACGAAATTGAAGATCAAGAATGCCGCGACGCGCAGAAGGCCGTGCATTTGAAAGACATTCACGCCGAAAAAGGGATGCACTGCACCGATTGCCATTTCGAGCAGGACAATCACGGCAACGGCAAGCTGTACGGCGAGTTTCATAATGCGATTGAGATTCAATGCGCCGATTGCCACGGCAGCGTCACCGAGCGCGCGGCGTTGCGCACGTCCGGACTCGCGGCGCCAAGTGGCGGCACGAATTTATTAGAGCGTTTCACGCCGTTCGGCGAAAAACAATTTACCAAAAAAGGCAGCCGCATTTTCCAGCGCTCGATGGTTAACGACACGCTGCAATGGGAAGTGCCGCAAATTGCCGACGCCGTCGATCCCAATTCCAAGCGCTTCAATCCAAAAGCGCGCGCGGCAAAGCTGGTGGCGAAGGGCGGCGGTGAGTGGATGGCGCCGATGAACAAGTCGATGCTTGCGCATTCGAGCGAAAAAATGGAATGCTACACTTGCCACTCGTCGTGGGTGACAAATTGTTTCGGCTGCCATTTGCCGCAGCAGGCAAATTGGAAAAAAGAGATGAATCACTTTGAAGGCGAAGAGTCGCGAAATTGGACGACGTACAATCCACAGGTGCTGCGGGACGACGGCTACATGTTGTGCATTAACGCGACGACGAAGGGAAACAAAGTGGCGCCGGCGCGTTCCTCGAGCGCGTTGATTTTAAGCTCGCGCAATGCGAATCGCGAGCAAATTTACAATCAGCAGCCGCCGATTTCCGCGCCGGGTTACAGCAGTCAGGCGTTCAATCCGCACACGCCGCACACGGTGCGCAAAACCGAAACGAAGACGTGCAGCGATTGCCATCTCTCGGAGAAGAACGACAACAACGCGTGGATGGCGCAGG
>CAZVZZ010000077.1:8045-11326 GCA_964631505.1 uncultured Cytophagia bacterium | reverse complement strand
TATGCTCTTGCCTTGAATTGAAAAAAATAAACCAGATCGCGTTTATCGGCGGGAACGATGTCTTCCACCAGCTTTTCGACCTGCGCTTTGGTGGCGCCGCTGGCGATAATGATGCCCTCCAAAATGCCGAACCAGGCGTTTTTGACGCCGCTTTCTTTCAGATGTCTTCTATAGCTCCCCGCGGTGATTTTTCCCATTTCCTGATGATACAGCACCATCAAGCTCCGGTCGCGCTGAACCAGCTCATGGATTTGGGCGGCATGTTCTTCACGGCTGGCTTGCGTGCGCAAATAAAATTTCAACAGCGCGACGTCGGCCGGCTCCTCAACCGGCGCGTCAAAACTCGTGATGACGCCATGCGCCGCTTTCGCTTTTTTGAAGGATTCTTCGATGCCCTGCCGGATGCCGCTGCCCAACTGAATATCAAACGGCGCGGCCAAACCATCATAGATAATTTTGCCCTGAAACGGCAACAACACCGTTTCAAGCAAAATCGGCAGATCCGAACCGAACACTTCCGCAAACGAGCTGTAAAGCGAGCGCACGCCATAAGCCTTGGCGGGCGAGTCGCCGGTGAGAAAAACGGCGTAATCCTTTAGATAGCGCACCACATAAAATTTATCTTTGATGAAATTCTTCCAGGCGCGCACGAGGTCCAACTCGGCCGCTGAAAATTTCAACGGATTTTCCGCGGCAAACGTATCGAATAAATCGCTCTGCCCGTACAGCGCGGCACGAACGTCGTTGAGCTTTTTGAAGGGAATTTGTTTGATCTCACCCGCCAGCGCCACGTTTTTGACCTGCCCGGTTTTGTGGGCCGCATACAGCAACAGCGGGTGATACAATTTATAGAACAGTTGAATTTCAGCTTCTGGGAGTTTCATCACGCACGCCTTTTTGCGGGGGTAAATAGCCTCGACCACAACGGCACGAAACGGTTTTCAGCGGCCGCCAACTGCCGGCCGCTGTTGCACGAAATCGATTGCGGTTTGCGTCGCCGCCATCGCAGCTTCGACGGCGCGCAGCAGCTTCGATTCTTCGATGGGCAAACGCTCGAGATCATTGCGCTCCAAACAATCGCGCAAGCCGGGCAACGTGATCGCGGCGTAGCCGGTGTATTCGCCGGGCGCGACGACTAAATTTTTGTACCACGTGCGGCCGCGCAACCCTTCCAGCGAAATGAACGCGCGGTCGATGCTCATCAACTGCTCATTGAGTTTCTTCAAACTAATCGCGTCGAGATCACCGGCGTTGGGCGCGAGACGGCGCCAGCTTTCCGCCACTTTGGCCCAGTCGTTGATTTTTTTGGCGAGATCATCTAAAAAGGTAATCGGCTTGGCGGGCAATTCTTTCAAGCTGGCTTGCACGTTTTTAACTTCGCGGCGCAATTGCCGGGCGTAGGTCAACGGTTCAATGGGGAGCACCGGCCGGTCGGCGAGGTGCATCGCCATCAAACCGGCGATCTTCGTCATCGTCGCGTGATAGACAAACGTTGGATCGCCGAATTTTTCCATCCAATAAAAATTATCGTACAACGCGTGATAAACGCCGTACGGCCCGCCAAAACTCATCGAGATGCAGGGCACGCCGGCGAAATCGAGAAAAGCGGTGAAATCGGAACCGGCGCCAAGATCTTCGATACTCACCGCCAGCGTGTCGATCGTGCTCCAATTCGGCTCGGTTTTCTTTTTCTTATTTTCGTTTTGCTGCTGCCACCAGCGGCTCAGAACGCTGCGGCCGGTTTTGGGATCATCGACCATGCCGGCAATTTGTTGCACGAAATTCCGCAGCGTCGGCGAAGCGCCTACGTCGAAACGATCACCGCTCACCGCGGCGTCCATATTCACATACGCCACGACATTGCGCGCCGTCAGCGTGCGATAATGTTCCACCCATTCCGTCGAGCCGAGCAAGCCGTATTCCTCGCCGTCCCAACTTGCAAATTTAATCGTGCGGCGCGGGCGATAACCTTGCTTGGTCATTTCGCTGAACGCGCGCGCCAATTCCAACATCACCGCGGTGCCGGAACCGGGATCAACCGCGCCATACGTCCAGGCATCGCGATGATTGCCGATGATGACGATGCTCTCCGGCTCCTCCTTGCCGGGCAATGTTCCCATCACGTTCCAAATGGGGCGGATTTGATAATCCATTTGCACATTGAGTTCCAAAGCAACAGGGCCGGGGCCAACGTGATAAGCAAACGGCAAACCGCCCTGCCAACCGCGCGGCACATTCGCGCCGGCAAGATGGCGCAAAATTTTTTCCGCGTCAAAATAGGAAAGCGGCAGCGAAGGAATGCGCGGCATATTTTTCGCGAAATCCGCCGAGTTGCGTTCGGCCGCGCCGGTTGCGGCCCAGCCCGGCGTGAGCGGATCGCCCGGATAAAAAAACATGTATTGCACCGAGCCGCGTTGAATGCCGGTTTCCGGACGCATCGGGCCGTAGGGATAAATGTCGCCTTGCATGTAACCGTCGTCCGCCGGATCGGAATAAATCAGCACCGCTTTCGCGCCGCGCTCTTCGGCCACGTGCACTTTGACGCCGCGAAAACATTTGCCGTACCGCACGAGCACGATGCGATCCTTTACCGTGATGCCAAGCTCATCCAGCTTTTCATAATCTTCGGGCAAGCCGTAATTCACGTATACCACTTGGCCCTCGGCGGCGCCGCTCGGTGAATAAGCGTGAAAAGGTTTGATCACCTCCGGTTCGAACGAATCTTTGTCGCCGGCGAAACCCGCTTCCGGCGTCGGCCCGGTGAACTGAATCGGTTGCGTGATTTTAAATTCAACTTTTTTGGGATACGGCAAGTAAACATCGTAAGTGGGCATCTCGGTGATCAAGCCGTAGGTTTTGAATTTCCGCAGCACATAATTGGCGGAAATTTTATCCTGCTCGGTGCCGGCCACATGCGGCTCTTCGGTGAGCCGCAATAAAAATGTGCGGCAACTATCCGGGCGCGGCAACTCGAGAAAACGGCTCGGCCAATTCGACGGTTGGGAAAAAGCAGCGCCACCCACCAGAAGAATAGGCAAGCCACTTCGCCACGCCGCAAAAAAAGCGTCTGTATGACGCCAAAAAACTCGCGCAAATTTTCTCATCATTCCCTCCGGTCAATAATCATGCTTTCCTCGGATTTACCATTTTCGTTCAAGTCAAATGCTCACACGCAGACGACACGTGTCGACTTCGGATTTCAGACCTCGGATTTCGGACTATTTAAGTTACATCAAGATTTGCTTTTGCGCAACTGCTTTTTTGCTTGACAAAGCCTCGGC
>CAZVZZ010000077.1:0-7945 GCA_964631505.1 uncultured Cytophagia bacterium | reverse complement strand
CATCTCTGCCGCCTGCCGGAATGGCCCGAAGCCGTCACGCGGAGTTTTGGTCACCTCAATCAGCATGTTTACGAATACATGCAAGGCCCGAGCGAGTTCGTTCCCGGCGGCATTTTAAAAGGCTGGTCGGTGTGGAATCGGTTGCAGGAGATCACCGTTCCGACGTTGACCGTTGGCGCGAAATACGATACGATGAATCCACAGGAAATGGAAGAGATGAGCAAGCTGGTGAAGAATGGGCGCTATCTGTATTGCCCGAACGGCAGCCATCTCGCCATGTGGGATGACCAAAAAGTTTTCATGGCCGGCGTCATTGATTTTATCAAAGACGTGCACAACGGCGAATTTGCAAGCCAATAGTTGTTAACGCTGTCAAACTCAAAAAAATTTGACAACTTTCGGTTGTCCAACGGATTGAACAGCGACCAACGGATTTTAAGAACCGCTTTTAGCCGTCAGCCGTTTTGCAATCCATTGGGCCAATTCTTTCCGGACAATTAAAAAACGTATCTCAAAATTTTTCTCATTGCCGACGCGCAACAATGTCTCTGCAAAAGAAAATCTTCATCGCCATGGCAGGCAACATCGGCGTGGGTAAAACCACCGCTGCCAAAATTCTCAGCCAGCACTTCGGCCTCGAATTGTTCGACGAGCCGGTGATCGACAACCGTTTTCTGCGCGATTATTACGCGGATATGCGGCGCTGGTCGTTCACGCTGCAATTGGAATTTCTCATTCGCCGCGTCGAGCATCATGAGCTGATCCGCACCGTGCCGAAAAGCTGCGTGCAGGATCGCACGTTGTACGAAGATCCCGAAATTTTTGCGAAATACCTGCACGGCCTCGGCTGCATGGATGATCGCGAGTTGGATTTGTATTTCGAGTATTTCAATCGCCTCAATCGCGATCTTCTCCATCCCGATCTTGTCGTCATTTTGGAAGTGGATCACGTCACGACGTTATTGGAGCGCATTCGCCGCCGCGGCCGTCAGGAAGAAAGCGGGATTGACGAAGCTTTTTTGGCAGGACTAAATGCTTACTATTCCACGTTTCCGCAAGTCTGCCAAAAAAAATACGGCATCCCGCTTTGCCGGATCAATGTGGAAAAACTGGACATTCGCTCACCCGCCGGCCGGCAAATTTTCTTGCAGGAAATCGAACGCACGCTGCGCGAGCATGGGTTGATTTGAGGTGTGATATCGCAGTTATCGGTAAAAGAACAATTGTCATTCCGGAGGCGACGCCCGCAGGGAATCTTGTTTCAAAAACAGCACGATGCTTGATAGCAACCGGATGCTTCCAGCAGGACAAGCTTGTTTCGCATCCAGTAATCACCACAGCTTTCACGGCCGCGGCGGGGGCGGCGGCAGGCGCAGCGGAATGTTGAAACCGCCATCCGTCGCATCGCGGCTGTCCTGCCCTGGCTCGAAGTTGGAATCAAGGTTCCGCTCTAAAATATTCAACCGCTCTTCCGTCAACGTGCTCTCACCGGGCGTCAAATCGTTTTCATTGGCGGGTTCTTCCAAAGTCAATGCCGCGAGTAAAACCTGCTCCGGCTCGCCGTTCACTGTGTTGAGATCCGCCGCCGCTTCCGCTTTATCCGCGGCCAGCGCGAAATCCGGATCGAGACGCGCCGCTTTCAAATAAAGTTTTGCCGCCTCTGCAAACTGTCCCGCATCTTCTTTGGCCAAACCGGTGCAATAATAGAGAAACGCGCGGAGATTTTTCGTCGGCAACGTTTGAATTTTTTCCTGCTCCGCCGGCGTCAGCGCAATGCCCATGTCCTCGATCACGCCGAACACGATGCTCTTTTCAAGCTGAAATAAATTTTTCAGCGCCTCCGCGTGCGTCGAGGCGGCCGGAAAATTTTGTTTTGCCACATCCCAAAAGGCCATGTCGATGCTGAGCTGATCTTTCTCGCGCACTTCATACGCGCCGCGCACGATTTTTCCGGCACGAATCAGATTGCCGGCTTTTGCCGCCGTGGCTTCATCCACCAACCCGCTTTGGCCCAGCGCCATTTCATCGAACAACGCTTGCACGCGCACGCGATCGACCACCTCGAGCTGCTTGACCTGGCTCAAATCCGTGATCATCATCTCCGCCAGGCCTTTGCTCAGCGCGGCCATTTCCTCATCCTGGCCCAGATAGCGCAACGGAAAAACCGCCACGGCATTTGCAGAAATAGTTTCGGCGCTGAATTCACGTTCTTGCTGCAACAGCGCGCGCATCTCCGCCTGCAGCATCTGGCGCGAAAGCAGCGCGTAACGCGCCCGCATCAGTTTGCGATATGAAGAAAAACGCGGCGCCGAGCGATACGTTTGATAAACCGCCATCGCCAAATTCGTGCGCTGCTCAAATTCCAGCACGAGTCCGAGATAAAAAAGCGTTTTGGCATCGCGCGTATCGCGTTTGAACGCCTGCAGCAGCGTGCGGCGCGCGGTTTGATATTGCCGGTCTTCAAAATACGCCACGCCCAAATCCCGCCACAACCGTGCGTCGTTCGGCAAGCTTTGCAATTCCGTTTGCAGCTCGGCAATTTTTTGTTTGGTTTCTTCCGGCGGCCGCGATCGCTGCGAACCGGCGCAACTTAATGCCAGTAAAGCGACGAGAATGAATAACAGAGGTTTGTATTTCGAAAGGCGATTCATAAATATGAATTTTTCAAAGCGCTACAACAAAAATCCGTGGGCTGCTTTTACCCGTGGGTTAATTCTTTTAAACCGATTGTCAACTAAAAACTCACCGCCAATCCCGCCCCTGCCTCCAATCCTGAAATCTTTTGTCCGCCCGGCGCATTGCCAAAAAGATATTTGAACCGCAACGGAATTCGCAAGCCCGGCGTGGGCGAAAATTCCGGCGTCACGCCGACACCGAAAATGTTGATTCCGGCCGAGGAAAGAATCGCAGCAGCAGCGGGTTTCGTGAAATAGCGATTCTCAATAACCAGCCCACTCGCAAAGCCGCGATTGAAGCGGTGAAAATACTGCCCGATGATTTCAATTTGATCCGGCGCGGATTTTTTATCCTCCGGCAGCAACGCGCCGCCTACCGCGAGACTGTTTTTGCCGCGACTCAAATAACGCGCGAACAAGAAAAGCTCGTCAAAGCCAAAATTCTGCCGAAACTGCGCGTGCGTCACGAAACGATTTCCCGCCGCGAACACGACGCTGGTGTCGATTTTATCCTTGCCGTATTTCGTGAAAATCACGTCTACCGCAAGTTTCGCGGTCTCACCCAGACGCCAATCCAAACCGCCGGTGAGTAAGATCTCGTCGCCCGGATCGTACTTGTCGATCAGCGTCAACGGCTTGAATCTCCCTTTATATTGATACGAGGCGCCCAGCCCGACCGCGAATTTCTCGCTCAACGGCCACGCCCACGTGAACCCCGGCGAGGCATTGAAGCCCTGCCCGTAACTCGGCGTTTGAAAATTATAATGATTCAAGCTCAACTGCGAGGCCGTGAGAAATTCCGGATACGTCAACGCGCGCTTGCCGCTGGGCAAATTCAGGCCAAGGTTGAAAATGAAATTAGCCGCGCTGTAAAAAACCGAAAACTGCGCATCCGTGACCCCGCTGAGTTTTTGCATGCTAGCGCCGCTCACCGTCGCTTGACTGCCGCGCACGGCCATGCTGAGCTTCCGGCCAAACCCCAGCCGCGCATAAACCGGCACACTGAATTGCGAAAAGTCGCTGCCTTTGCCCGACGACCACCGCTGATAAATCGGCATGATGCGGATGAGATCATCGCGGCGGCCCGTGTTTTGTTCGTCTTGAGCGGAGACGTTATCAAGCGCAAAGAATAAAATGGCAATCAAAACCATCGCTCCAACGGATAAAGGCTGCCAACGGATGACTAACAAACAAAATCCGTTGGCCGCTTTTATCTGTTGGAAAATTTCTTTTTTGGAAAACATAGAACTATCTCGTTAAAACCAACTTCCGTGTCGCGGTAAATTCCAAAGTCTTCAGTGTATAGAAATAAACCCCGCTCGCTGCGTCGCGCCCGGCTTCATCCAAGCCGTCCCATGTCACCGCGTGCTGGCCGGTGTTCTGCTCACCCTCCACCAACGTTCGCACTCGCTGCCCGAGTGTGTTGCGAATTTCCAGCACCACCGGCGTGCGCTTGCCGAGCTGATAGCGAATCGTCGTCGGTAAATTTACCGCGCCGGATTGCGCACTGCGTGCAAACGGATTCGGATAATTCTGTTCCAACCCATAAGCCACCGGCACGAGAGGAATCCCGTCGTTGTTCAATTCCGCATAAGCTTTCGTCCCGACGATGATTTTGAAATGGCGCACGGAAATTTTGTCGCTCAATTCGACGCGGAATGTTTCGTTATTGAGCGGCAAAATCGCGCCATAATCCAGATCCAAAACAAAACGCTGAAAACCTTCCGGTAATTGTCCGGTCTCCTGCAAAGTGATTTGCAGTTTCTTCGCGACATTGGCCTGGACCATCGCGCGCACTTCGAATACCCATTGCTGGCCCCCGCCGTTCGCCGGTTTGAAATTTCCCGCAAAACGTTCATTGTCTTCAACAATCGACAATTGCACGTAATCGCCAATCGCTGGCGCTTCCGCAAAATCCAGCGGATCCCGATCCGCCTGGGCGCGATTCAACAGGCCGACAAAATTTTGCGTATCCACGAGCTTCGTGCCGATCATCTGCGCGGAGAGTTGCAGCACGTACTCATTCGCCGCCAGCGCTCGCGCCGGCTTGCCGGATTTCTTCGGCGCCGCAATCGGCGGAATCGTCAGCGTGATCGGTGTGCTCTCCAAATTGAAAATAAAATACCCCTCCCATGGCTCCAACACCTTGACATTATATTGATACTCCACGCCGTCCCAGAACGCCAGCGTATCGGCGCGGCCCGTCATACGCAAACTATCCACCGCCACCGGAAACGCAAACGGATTCGCGATTTGGTTCCACCCCGGCTGCAGCGTCATCGTGAACGGCTGCACCGACGGCGTCGACAGCGCATTGTTGAAACCAAACTCAGCGCCGCTGCGCGTGATCAACCAAAATGCCGTGCCCGGCGTGAATCGCGCGTTGATATTTGAATACTCTTCGTAACGATTATTTTCCCAACGGAACAGACGCCAGAACAGCGTGTCGTATTTCGCGTATTCCTCCAGCACCTCATCGAAGCCGGTTGAGTCCAAATCCATTCCGACGGAAATCATTTTGTACGTGTTCGGCTCCAGCGCGAGTGGATACGGATGCTCGGCGATGCGCACGCGAATCATTTCCGGACGATTGCGCGCGTTGAGCGCCGGATACGTCACCGTCGTGCTGCCGTCGGAAAAGCGCACGTAAAATTCAACGCCGCGTATCGTCACCGCCGCGGGCGGAATATCCGCCGTAAAGCCGCTACCGTTTTGCGCGATGCTGATCGAATCATATTTCGTTTCACCGGCAACGCGATAAAACAGGAACCGCGAAGTCGACGCAAAACCGCCGAGCGCGCTCACGGCAAGATTCACTTTCGTTCCCACCAACGGATTGCCGCTGTTGCCAACATTCACCACCAACTCACTGCCCGCGCCGAGCAGTTTCACCGTGTCGGGAATGCTCGCTGCATTGCTCGCAATAATCAGCGCCGCGTTTTTCGCGCCAACCGATAGCGGCGCAAATTGCAAAATGATATCGTGCGCCGCCGAGGGCGCAATCGTTGCCGGCCCGCCGCCGCTCGTGATCAAAAACGCATTCGCATTCGCGCCGATAAGACTCGTGTTGGTGACATTCAAATTCGCCCCGCCCGCATTGCGCAACGTCACGGTTTGCGAAACGGGTGTTCCTCCCACCCAAACGTTGCCGAAATCAACACGGCGCTGCGACAACGACAGTGTTGGAGCATTCGCAGTTCCGCTCAATTGCACTGTATCCGGACTGCTCGCCGCGTCGGTGGTAATCACGAGCAGTGCCGTTTTCGTGCCCGCAGTCTGCGGCGCAAAACGCAGCGTGATGTTCCGTGTTGCATTCGGCGCGAGCGTACCAGCGGCGCCTCCGCCGGTGATCGAAAAATCTCCCGCATTGCTACCCGCGAGCTCAACAAAGTTGACAACAAGATCCGCCGTGCCGGAATTGGTCAGCGTCAACGTTTGGCTGGTGTTCGCACCGACTGCAATCGCGCCGAAATTAAGATTCACACTCGACAGCGTTGTCAGCGGCTCAACGCCGGCGCCAAGCAAATTCACCGTATCCACGGTTGCGGCCGCATTGCTGATAATTTGCAACGCGGCAAATTTGCTGCCGCGCGTTTTCGGAATAAAACGCACGGTCATCGTCCGCGCGCTATTCGCCGGTAAAATCTGCGCGCCGCCGCCGTTCACAATAGTAAACTCCGGCGCGTCTTGCGCAATAATCGTGGTTTGTTGAATCGCAATATCGACATTCAGCCGATTGGTTAGCGTCACCGTTTGATCGAAGCTTGCATTGACACGCACCGAAGCGAAATCGAGCGCTTTCGGCGTCAAAGTAAGGCGCGGCGCGAACACGGAAACGATTCGCTGGGGCCGGCTAAACAACGTCAATTGGCTCGCCAACGTATTTGTGATGCGGCACACATACGCCCCCACGTCATTGCTGGTCGCCAACAAAATCGTATACGAATCGCTGTTTGCGCCGGTAATGGGCGCGCCGTCTTTCAGCCATTGGTATTGATTATTGTTGCCGCCGACACTGACGCGCAACGTCAATTTTGACCCGGCGGACAATGTCGTATCGCTGGCGTTGCCAACGCTGTCCTGTGGCGCGTAGAGAATCGAATCGATCTTCGTGGCGAGAATCGGCTCAAGGTCTTCAAAGGTCAACCGATTGCCGTGAATGAACAACGTATCCAGCGTCGTAATCGCCGTCAGGTTCGGTAAATTTACCAGCCGGTTGTTGTGCAAATACAATTCGCGCAGCGCGCTCAAATTCGTTATCGCATTCGGCGCCTCGCCGGAAAGACCGTTGCCGCTGAGATTCAAATGCGTCAGCTTCGTGAGGTTGCCAATTTCCGCCGGCAGCGGCCCGACGAGATTATTCGAATCAAGCTTCACCGCCGTCACCGCATTGTCGAGAACCGTCACGCCGAACCAGCTCGCCACCGGCCCGCGGAGCCAATTCGTTTTATTTTTCCAATTCGCCCCGCCGGTGCTGTTGAACAACGCCGCCAACGCGAGTGAATCCTGCTCCGAGGCGTTATCAATACCGCTGCCGAGCAGCGTCACCGTGTCCGGCGAGCTCACCGCATCGCTCACGATCACGAACAGCGCGAGTTTGCTGCCGCGACTTTGTGGCGTAAAACGCAACAGCACGTCGCGAAAATCGTTCGGTGCCAGCGTTCCCGCGCCGCCGCCGTTGATAATGCTGAAATCCGCCGTATTCGCGCCGGCCAGCGCCGTCGTAATAATCGCAAGGTCCGCCGTGCCGGTGTTGGTCAAGCGCAGCGTTTGCTCGGCGCTCGAATTGATTACCAAACTGCCGTATTGCAAATTGTTGCTGGATAGCGAAAGAATAGCCGCGCCGCCCGTTCCAGTCAACGTCACCGTATCCGGCGAGCTTGCCGCATTGCTCGTTACAATGAAATACGCGGTTTTATTTCCTGCACTTGTTGGCGCAAATCGTAACGTTATATCGCGAAACGTATTCGGCGCCAGTGTTCCCGCCGCGCCGCCGGCGACGATACTAAATTGATTTGCATTTGCGCCACTAAGCTCCGTGGTATTAATCGACAAATCCGCCGTGCCGGTGTTGGTCAATCGCACCGTCAAATCCGAATCTGCGCTCACCGACACCGTGCCATATTTCAGACTGTCGGTTGTAAATGAAACCAGCGGTGCGATCCCAGCACCCGTTCCAATCAGCGTCACCGTATCCGGCGTGCTCGCGGCGTTGCTCGTCAAAATAAAATACGCGAGTTTATTTCCGACGCTCGTCGGCGCAAAGCGCA
>CAZVZZ010000076.1:0-11401 GCA_964631505.1 uncultured Cytophagia bacterium | reverse complement strand
TGGCCAAAATTACCGGCGGCGATGAGGTGATCGGCCTCAACCGCGCCTTCATTTTCGCCGGCACACCCGCGCTCATCGCCAGCTTGTGGACGGTGGACGATCTCGCGACGGCGATTACGGTGAAACGATTTTATCGGTATTTGTATTCCGGCCTTTCGAAAGCCGAAGCGTTGCGGCAAGCCCAGCGTTTCGTGCGCGATCATCACAATCGCCATCCGGCGTATTGGGCGAGTTTTGGGTTGACGGGGGACTGGAGGTGAGGCAAAAGAGATAAAAAGTAAAAACGATAAAAAGAATTTTTGTAGCGCAGACTTCCAGTCTGCGAACGGAGAACGTCAAACCGGCGCAGGAAATTGCGGGAAAGCCAGGCTTGCTTTTCGGGTTTGTATCGTTTAAATTTAACGACAACCAATAGATGGATTTTTATAAACGAAAAATATTTAACCGTGCCGTGCGATAATTGGAAATAGCCTACGAACAAATGCCCCGCGACCGTGTCCGAGAAGTTGCGACATGGGAATGGGCGGAAGCATTGATCGAAAACACAGATGATAAAGTTGAAGAGCGCCTCATCTTGCATGCTTTCGGAGAGACGGAGAATGTCAAACAGACGCGGGAATTACGGGAAAGAATTCTGCCGGTGGCGCCACGCTCGGGCAAAAAATAAAGTGTGGGCTTTGCCGTGCTTGCATTTTGATTTGGCAAGCGTTAAATTAGATAGTCAGCCAAAACAATAATTAGCGTAATTAACTTTCCAGCAATAAGCTTTATGAAAAACTTCTACCGCAAAGCCTCTCCCGAAGAACGCCAACGCTACGAACAAGGTCTGTACGCCTTGCAAGACAAAGTATTTGCAGTCGCCGGCGTGTATGGAGATAAAATTTATCTCACCGGCGGCACGGCGCTGTCGCGGTTTTATTTTCAGCATCGGTTGTCGGATGATCTGGACTTTTTCGCCACAACCGATGATTTGAAGCTCATCGTCAATGATTTTGCCGGTAGATTGCAGTTGGCGGGATTTAGCGTTGAAATCGACAAGGTGGATGTTTATTTCGGAAGGATTTTCACGGAAGAAAATGGCTTGAAATTGAAAGTTGAGTTTGTGCGAGAATTCAATCTTTACGACGACTTAGTCAAAACCGAAAAAGGCATTTATGTCAATAATCTCGAAGACATCGGCGCGAACAAGATTTCCGCGTTTGAAGACCGCGCGGAAATGAAAGACATTATCGACCTTTATTTCATCACCCAAAAGCTGCCGTGGGAAACGCTGTTTGAGATCGCCGACACCAAGCGCGTGCCGGTGGCGTATGAAGAACTGCTGACGATCAACACCCAGGGCATATCCGGAAAAGTTTTGACGCTGGTCGATATTGATGAAGCGGAACTGGAAAAGTTTTTAATCGACCTCCGCGAAAAAACCGAAGCGCAAATTAAAAAAAAAGAACGGGCGGCTATGAGTAATATCTCCGGAATCACTGAAAAGCTGTTATGGGATTTTCCGGTTGAAGACAGAAAAATCAATCAATATTCAAAACCGGTTTTAAAAAGGCGCTTAAAACAATTGCCTTTGCCGGAAAGAAAAGCTTTAGAAAACGTCATATAGCTTTTATAAACCAGATTTATTTGACGTGGTCGAGCTGCAAAGCGATCTGCCTGAAGCAAGAATCGCAAGGCACCATTGTGGCGTGTTACCCTGATGGAGAATATGAAATCGAGTTTGTCGATGAAGATGGCCAAACACGAGCTCTTTGTGCGTTGCCGCTTGACAAAGTATCCGTTGTCTATAAATCTTTTATGAGGAATAAAACATGAACAAGAAGGGCCATTTACTTTTTATTACATTACTCGTCACACTTTCATTGGCCGCCAAACCGTGGCGGCAGCAGCCTGCTCCGCAAACCGAGGCGGCGAAAAAAGGTTTGTTTACGGTCGTTGAAGGCAGCGTTAAGAAAAAGCAGGTGCAGGATCCGGAATGGATCAAAGCACAGGTGCAGTCGAACGTCCTCGGTGGCGACCGCGTGCGCACGCTGCTGCAATCACGCGCGGAAATGAAGCTGTCGCAGTTGGACATTATTCGGCTCGCGCCGCAGACGACGATTGACATTGTGAAGTTGTATGAAGAAACCAAAGAGAAAAAGATCGCCACGCAAATCAAAGTGAAGGAAGGCGACATTTGGGGCAAGGTGAAATCCGTTGACGCGAAATCGAGCTTTGAAGTGTCGTCGGATTTTGCGGGCGCGGCGATCACCGGCACGATTTTTCGTATTCGTCAGGATTCGGCGAAGCAGGAAACGCAGTTGAAAGTTTACACCGGCGAGGTGAAGATCAGCAATGCGCTGGCCAATCTTGATTCGCTGCCGCCCAAAACGCTCCGGCCGCAACGCATTCAAGGCCCGACGCAAGTGCAAGGGCCGGTGCAGATCACGATGGAACAATGGGTGTATCTCGTGCGCTCGTATCAGCAAATCACCATCGGCCCCAAAGGGCAGATCAAATCCAGCGGCGCGTTTAAAAAGACCGACCGCGAGGAGAATGATGAATGGGTGAAGTGGAATTTGCAAAGAGATCGGGTGCAGTGAAAAAACTCGCCAAAATTTTTCTCACTGTTCTGCTGTTTTTCCTCGTCGCGATCATCGGCCTGACGGTTTATGTGAAAGCCAAATATCCCGCGGAGCGGCTCCGGCAATTGCTGATTTCTTATTTAGCGGAAGAATACAAGCTGCGCGTTACCATGGCGCAGCTTGAGTTCAATTTGTGGCGCGGCTTCGAAGTGGAGCGTATTGCCGTGCTCGGAACGACGGATGAAGACACGGGGGCGCGCGTGGAGCCGCCGGTGGCGATTGAGAAAATAACCTTCGCCTATCGCTGGCGCTCGCTGTTGTCGCGTCAACTCGATATTGACGAAATCAGTTTCGCGCGCCCGTCTTTTTTTTATCGATTGAATCCCGACCGTTCTTCCAATCTTGATGCAATCATCGCGGCATTTGCGGATTCTACAAAAACGCCGCGTGACACTTCCTCGTCGGCGGGCCTGCCGGTTTCGATTCATCTCCAAAAATTGGCGCTGGAAAATCTTCAGCTCAACGCCGTGCTCGCGTCACAGGTTGATTCACAGGCGGTGGCGCTGGGGCCGATTGATTTGAGCGTCACTGAAATTGCGGTGGATCGGCAGGCGCATTTCAGCGGCAAGCTGCAATTGGCCGCGGAATCTGCGGTGGTGAATTATTTTAAAGCGATGTTTGGAAGCCGCGACACGTTGGCGCTGGCGATGAATTTGCAGGCCAATATTGGGAGCGTCATTCTCGGCGACTCGGTGACGGTGCAAGGGGAACTGGCATTGGATCATGCAAGAATCAATCTCGGCAACGCCAAGCATTTTTCACTGCCGCGGATTGGAGCGACGGCTGATCTGCGTTACTATCTGGTTTCGGCAATGTTACAAGCGCCGGAAATTCGTTTGTTGATCGATGATAAAGAGCAACTGGCGGCACGATTTGAAATGGAGCCGCAAAACGGCGTGTCGGCACTGGCGCTGCAGGTGAAGCGCGGCAAGATTAATGTGGCGGAATGGTTGCGCCTCGCTCGCGAGAACACGAGCGGCGAATGGCAAAAAGTTTTACAAACGCTGGAGGGCGCGGGTGAGCTGGAATTTTCCGGCAGCGAATTTACCCAAGATCACAAAGGCACTGCCTATCAAATCACGTTAGAGGGCCGCAATTTATTTTACGCCGATAAAGTCTCCGGATTAAAATTGGCCGGCGGAAATTTACAGGCGCTTTGGCAAACCAACGTCGATTCTTCCAATGTGACAACGGGTAAATTGGTTTTTGAAAATTTTGACGTGCCGATTGACACGGCGCAAATTTTAAAAACCGGCCCCGTTGATTTGCAGCTTCATCTCGCGCTTGCGAAAGATCTTTTTCCTGAAGAGGGCAAGCTCGATTTGCGCTGGCAAAATTTTTCCGAAGGAAATATTGTGATTCGTGCCGCGCTCGCGCCGTCCAATATTGCGGTGAGTAGTGGCTCGTGGCCGGCGCGCTTGTCGGGCAAGGCCGAAATCAAAGTGGAAGCGCTCGAAGTTGCGCCATTTGCGGCGAACGCGGCTTCCGGAAAAATCAATGGCAAAATGACGCTCGCGGGAACACGGCTCGATGCAACCGATTTGAAAGTTGATTTGCACAACCAAAATATTCGCTACGAAACGGTTGAATATAAAGGTACGTTGCCGGATTATCAATTGACGGCGTCGTCACAACTGCGCCTCAATTCGACCTTAACGAAATTCACTTTGCCGAATGGCAGGTTGAACCTCGAGCCGGCGCAGGCGAGCTTCAATGCGGTTTATGATATGAAAGCGGATACGTTCCGTTTTAATCTGCCGAGTCTCGCGGTTGATCTGGCGCAGGTGACGGCTGCGCTGCCGGATACGATTTTAAAGAGCATGAATTATGCGAAAGTGAAGGGCCGCGGCACGGGGAACGGTTGGTTGCAAGGTAAAATGAGCGCGGACAGCCTGGATTATAATGGCATTTTTTTCGTGCAGTCAACGGATGCGGCATACGAGGACAGTGTGCTCGGCATTTACACGGATTCGCTGCAAATCAACAGCATGTGGAACGTCGCCACGGCGAAAACCACGGGCAAATATTCCGTGGCGTGTTCGACGCCACGGTTGCCGGATTATTTGCGGCAGCCGTTGCCGTCGACCAAAGCCGCGGGCAAGCTCACGATGGATGAAACGACATTTACGATTGACGACGGCAGGTTTGAGATTGCCGATTGGAATACGGCCGGCAGCTATCGCGTGGACGGCGAGTTTCTTCCGGAGGGCATTCAGGTGAAGACAACGGTTGATCTGGGCCTGCACGCCCCGCAGCCGATCAACGTTGGTCCCACGACTAAATTGCGCGGCGATTTGACGTCGCAGTTTATCATCGATCAATACATTCCAAATGATTTGCTGGCGCGGCAGCCGGCGCGCCTCAATGGCTGGCTGAAGATTGACGGGCTTGAGGTGGCAATGGACACGACCATCACGATGAAAAATCTGCGCGCGGATTGCCGGTTCGCGCAAGATTTTGATTTGCTCAATTTGTCGATGGATGATCATCCCCCCATCACGTTCGGCATGGCGCTGGAGCCGGAGGCACCGTTTCAGCCGGTGCTGATTTTAAAAACCTCGCCGGAAAATTCCAAACAAAATTTTGCCAGCGCTGATGAGTCGTTGTTGATGTATGATTTGTTTCGCGAGGCGGAGCGCTCGTGGCTGGCGATTGATGAGATCGAAGTGTCCGGTTACCGCTTGGCGAATCTCGCGGCGGATTTGCGGCTCGGCAACGGCCGGTTCGACATTCCCAGATTGAGCGTGAATTTGTTCGGCGGCAATCTGGCGGGAAATCTTCTCGTCGGCCTCGGCAACGGCAATCCCGACTCCATTCGCTACGCGACGAACGTGCAACTTTCTTCGATCGACGTTTCGGTTTTTCGGCGGCTGCGCGCGCAGCTTGGCGGCAAGCAATCGCGCCTCTCGGCCAATTTTGCGTTGAGCGGCTTGGGAACGGCGCCGGAAAAACTTGAAGAGGTGGTCAACAATCTCGCGGGTCGTTTGCACATTACAAAAGTTGAAAATAAAGTGGCGTCCAATCTTTTGCAAATGCTCGATCCCAACGGCACGGATAAAGGCATCCAGAATATGCGCCTGCTGATGAAGTCGCGCTGGAACGTCAAACAGCTCACCTTTGAAATTAAAAGCGGTTTTGTTTACGCTTCGCTGTCGCACGTGAAGCCGTGGTACGCGCCGTTTACCCTGCCGCAGCCGCTTGATTTTTCCCGCTTTCCGCTCAAACCCTATTTGAAAACCGCGGCCGTCGAATAATTTTATTCTGCGGCGGCGCCAGCCTCGACTTCTTCCGATAAACTTTCCGCTGCCGTGGCGGCGCCATCAGGCGCGCCGGCGAAGAGGGCTCTTTTCTCCATCAGGTCGAACATGCGGTCGAGCAATTCGAGGCGTTGCGCCATGAGCGTGGTGACAGCGCCGGCTTCGACGCGCGTATTCTGTTCCGCGGCTCTCAGCTTGCGCAGCTCGGTTTCCAATGAAACGAGAAAAACATTTGCCAGGGGGCTGGTTTCGATTTTCATGAACGGTTGAGTTGGTGAGTGGTGGTGAAGGCGGTCTTCGCCCGGCGTTTTAACGGCAATAAACCACAAGGTGAAAAGTATCAGCGTGCGAAACATTCTGCTGCCACTCGGCATGATCGAATTCCCTTTCGGCATGGCGCGGTCCTGGATAAAATGTCGCTGTGTGCTTCGCTCCTCAATTGAGCCTGGTGCTATTTTTTGCATTTTGCAAAAAGGCGGCCACCCAATAAATTCCATGATAACAAGCGCGCCGGGATTTTTGCAATTACAGAATCGTCATTAGCGTTACGAGTTTGTTGAAAAAATTGTGGAACGGGATTTGTAAAATTAATTGATAAAACGAATCTTCAACGCATTATGAAAGCCGGAACGCATGCACAACGTTTCTAAAACCGCGATTTTTCTGCTGCTGGTCGCCATGCCATTAGCGGCGCAGACGCCGGAACGCCTCAAACTTCAGGGCGAACTGGATAGTCTGTCCACCGTTTTAATGCGCCTGCACCGGCAACAGCAACTGCTTTCTTTGCAGGCAGATAGCCTCGCCAAAAATATTCAACGGCGCAAGCAACAAACGTCTTCGCTGTTGCAAGAACGCGGCCTCGAGGCCTCGCTGCGTTATTCACAAACGTTGGCCGATAGCCTGCAAGCGTTGCAAGCGCGTGAACAAAAATTCGATGCGGCGCTCCGTCAGAAAGCTGAAGCTTTGCTCAAAATTTTGAATGATGACATTGCGCTGCTGAGCAAGCAGAATGAAGCGCTCAAAGCGCGCCATCAAACGCGCGAGCGTGAGCAAGTGGCGCGCGAGCTGGCGCAATGCCGGGAATGGCGGCAGCGTTGCCAGAGTTGGCTGGAACAACCGCCGCCGGCGATCATCATTTACCAAGTCGAAGCGCAGCCCGAAGATTCGCCGGAGACGTTGCGCCGCAAAGCGGATTTTCTGCACGATCAATCGGATCGTTTGCGCCGCGAGGTGAAGCGGCTGGAAAAGAAAGTCGCCGAAATTCGCGAGGAAACGCAAGTGCGCCGGCGCATGGAAGATCTGACAACGGATTTGGCGCTGCTTGATCCGAACCGCGACGGAATTGCGAGTTCGCCGGCGGGCAAAAATCCCGGCACTTCCGGCTTGACGCCGGAACGTGAGGCGACCACGAGTTTTTCCACAACCGCGGCGCAGTGGCCGGCTTATCAAAACTGGCCGGCGCAACTCGAGGCGTTATCGTTTGAAGATTTGGAACGTTGGCGGGCGCAATTGGAAAAACAGAAAAAGCAGCGGCAATCACAGGCGGATAGCTTGCAGAAACGCGCCGCCGCCATCGAGCAGCTCATGAACCAGCCGGCAAAGGAAAAGCGCCCATAAATGAAAAGATGGCTGATGAGCTGCATGATGGCGATGGCAATGGCGAGCGCCGTTTTCAGTCAGGCAAATGTCGAGCGCCCGCGCTGGAAATTGTCGCATCGCTTTCAAGGCGGCTGGGAGTATGACAGCAACATTTTTGAATCAAGCGCCCGGCGCACCGCGAGTGGATCGGCCCGCTTTCTGTTGAACACACGCGGCGACCGCCATGCCTCGCGTTGGCAGGCGCACTACAATTATTCGGCGGCGTTGCAGACGTATCCCAGTTTTGGTGATGAAAATAAGCTGAGCCACGAACTGGCCGGCGGAATCGGCGCGCGCGTGCAATCGTGGCTGCACATTGCAGCCGACGCCAATGGCGCGCTCAAACTTTATCTGGAGAATGCGGCGGATTACGGCACAACTTCGGGAAATCTCACTGCGAGTTTTTTTCTGCCGGCGAATTGGGTCGCCGCAGCAAGCGGCGAAACTGGTCAGCTTGATTATGCCGTCACCGATCTTTTTGATTTCACGTTCAATGGCGTCGAGCTGAGCTTACGGCGGCCGCTGCGCGTGCACGGTGCGGTGACGATTGCGGTTAATCAACGGGCGTTGCGTTATCAACGCGAGGCCTTTGTTTATCGAAGTGGCCGCGGCTTGTTGCCGCGCGGCGAGGTGCAGCGCGACGCGCTCACCACGGCGCGCGTGGCGATCGCCTGGGGCCGCAAAACCGTGGTGCAATTGGCGCTTGAGGCGCAAGCCAATCGCTCGAACAGTTTCGGCTATGATTTTACGCGGTGGCGCGCCAGCGGCTTGCTGGGCTGGCGTCCGGCGCCGCGCTGGATGTTGCGCGCCGCGGGTTTGGTGCAAAAGAAAAAATATCGCGACGATCTGTCGCGCCTCAATCTACGCGATCTCGATACTGAGCGCGAGCAGAGCAATTTTCTGCTGCTCGATTTGAGCCGTGATTTATCGCCGGAAATTTCGTTGGTGGCGCGCGCCGCGATTTATGATAATGAATCGACCGTGCCCGGTGTGTTTTATCGCAAAACCCTGTACTTTGCGGGCTTGGAAGTACGTTTATAAACTTAAAATTTCGAGCTAACAAATGCGTTGCATCGCCCAATGCCGTCTCAACAAAACGCTTGCGGGAATCAACTGCCTGTTGGTGTTTGCGGGCCTCATGACGATTCTCGGTTGTGAACATGATATGGGCGTCAACCAGGTTTTGCGCCCCGCCACGAACGACGAAACGGAGTATCGAATCATCGCCTGGAATGATCTCAGTGAGCGCGAACGCGCAACCGTGATTGGTGATCGCAATTCTGGTCGGGTTAAACGGGATAAATGGCGGGAAAAAGACGTCATCGCGGTGACGTTTAATACCACCGAAGATGCCTTGCTGGGTCCGATTATTCTCTACATCGATCCGCAGACGAAGAAAGTGGTCGGCCGGATGGGAAGATTTTGAAAAGCATTTGACCGCACGTCACTGATTTTGTTGGAAAGAGGTTTTCTATGTGTAAAGTCTTTCATGTTTTTCTGTTTTGCATTGCCGCCTTTTTGACCTCATGTGCCGAACACGTGATTGCACCGCCCGAGCGTATTAAACGCGAATTGACCGTGGCGGAAAAGCGCCTGGTTGAAACCGGCAACAAATTTGGTTTCAAGCTTTTCGGCGAAATCGTTGGGCAGGAACAGCGCAAAAATATTTTTGTGTCGCCGTTGAGCGTTTCCATGGCATTGGGCATGACGTACAACGGCGCCAATGGCAGCACCGAAACGGCCATGCGGCAAACGCTGGAATTTGGCGACATGACGTTGGAAGAGATCAATTCCTCTTATAAAAGCTTGATCGAATTGCTCTTCCAGCTCGATCCGAAAGTAAAGTTTCAACTGGCCAATTCGATTTGGTATCGCCAGGAATGCACGTTTGAGCCGGCGTTCATCAATTTAAACCAAACCTACTTCAACGCCGTCGTGCGCAGTTTGAATTTCAACGATCCGAATGCGGCAAAAACCATCAATGGCTGGGTGGAGCAGAATACGCAAGGGAAAATCAAGGAAATCGTCGACGATCCGATTGGCCGCGATCTCGTCATGTTTCTCATCAATGCCATTTACTTCAAGGGCATTTGGACGTACCAATTTGATCCGCAGCAGACGCGGGATGAGCCGTTCAATTTGCCGGACGGTTCCAAGAAACCGTGCAAGATGATGAACATGAGTGCGGACTTGCCGTATTTTGACAATGCGCAATTTCAAGCCGTGGATTTGCCGTATGGCGACGGTGATTTCAGCATGACGATTTTGCTGCCCAATCCGCAAACGCCGATTGAGGCGCTGGTTGCCGATTTTAACCAAACGAATTGGGCGCTTTGGACGAAGCGTTTTGCCAAGCAAACCGGCAGTTTGGCGTTGCCCAAATTTCTTCTCAACTATGACTTGCTGTTGAATGACGTGCTGAAAGCGCTGGGAATGGCGATCGCCTTCTCTCCCGAGCAGGCGGATTTTACCAGGATGGACAAACAAGGCGGATTGTTTATCAGCAAGGTCAAGCACAAAACTTTTGTCGAAGTAAATGAGGAAGGCACGGAAGCGGCCGCGGTGACCTCGGTTGAAATTGGCCGGACGTCTGCCGGCGGCTTCATCATGCACGTGGATCGGCCTTTTATTTTTGTGATTCGTGAAAATCATTCCGGCACCCTGCTGTTTGCCGGAAAAATCGTTGAACCGGGTTGAATTGAACCTTGCCGGAGATTATGCTAAATCGGGAATCGGCATATCGATCCAAAATCCGGATTGGACTTTCTACGAATCCACCGACACGTTGTATTGCCCGGCCAACCGCAATCTGGAGTTATTACTCGGTGCTGGAGGCATTGTCCCCAGCGCGATGCTGGTTAATCTAATTCAAGTTATCAAAGTCAGATAACCCTAATTTCTAACTTTCTAATGTCATTATGAAAAAATATTCTTTCATCCTTTTAATCGCCGCCTTGGTTTGGAGCTGCAGCAATGCCAATCTATTTTCGCCCAATGAGAACGCGCCGCAGCAGCAGAAGCTCGACGGTCCGTCCGGTCAGACGATTATCGAGATGCAAGTTACCGGCGGCTTTGCCGGCGTGGATGAGCAATTGCTCATTGACGCCAATCGTTTCGTGCAATTTGTGGATCGGCGTTTTGCCAGCGGCTCGATTGAAACCGTCTTGACCACCGAGGAACTGAACCGGCTGCTGACGATGTTTGTCGAAAAAGATTTTGTGCACATGAAGCCGCAATATATCGACCCCCAAGTCGCGGATGCTTTCTATTATCGCATTATTTATCATTACGGCGGCGCGAACAAGCAGGTTGACACCGACTATTTCGGCGCGCCGGCGGAGCTGCGCGTGATCGTCGATCATTTGCTGAATTTGACGAAGCCGCTCGGCGGCCTGGCGCTCGAATTTAAAACGAGCGCCGAGCAACTGCAGCACGGCGACAAACTCACGCTCACGTTGACGGCAACGAATCGCAGCGCGGCGCCGATTGTGCTGAATTATAGCAGCGGCCAGAAATACGATTTCTTCGCTGCTGCCGCGACGGTCGCCGGAGCCAATAATCGCGTTGGCGCGCCAGCGCTGCTGTGGAATTGGGCCCATGAAAAGGCGTTTATTTTGATCATCGGCAGTGAAACCTTGCCGCCGGGTGCAAGCCGCACGTTTACGGCGGAATGGGACGGCCGCAACAATAAAGGCGAACTGCTCGAAGGCGAATTTGCTCTCGGCGGCCGTTTGGTCTCGCAACCGGGCGGCTACTCGATGCTGCGTAAAGTTATCGTGACGAAATGAGTGGAGTCCGAGGTCGGAAGTCCGAAGTCAAAACGGTTTCTTTTTCGTTGCCAGTAATTTTTCTTGAAATGAATCTTCGTATGACGAAGCGTCA